>SXNM01000106.1 GCA_005777155.1 Pseudomonadota bacterium
GACACCTTCACCGAGGGCGAGAAGATGGCCTTCACCGCCCTGCCGAAGTTCGCGCCGGAGCTGTTTCGGGTGGCGCGGCTGCGCGATCCGATGAAGCAGAAGCAGATGGCCAAAGGCCTGGAGCAGCTCTGCGAGGAGGGCGCGGCGCAGCTCTTTCGACCGCTCCTCGGCAGCGATTACGTCGTCGGCGCCGTGGGTCAGCTGCAGTTCGAGGTCATCGCCTCTCGGTTGCGCGACGAGTACAGCGTTGACTGCAGCTTCGAGCCTGGCCGCCACAACGTGTGCCGTTGGCTGCGCTTTGAGCCGACATTCGACCTGCAGCGCTTCGAGCGTGCCTGGCCCTCCGACGTCTTCCGCGACGAGCGCGGCAACCTCGCGTTGTTGACAGAGACGCGGTTTCGTGCGGACTACATCGCAGAGAAGAGCCCTGGGCTCCAGCTGGTCACGACGATGGAGTTGGCGTAGCGCGCGGCGTTGCAGGCCTGGGTCGCAACGGATCAGAAGGACACCATACAGGTCGGAATCAAAGTTGGGCGGCGGTTTCGCTGGCCTCTGCTCGCGGTTGCGCTCTTGTGTGGCGAAGCGGCCTGGGCGCAAGAGTCCGACAGCGCCAATGGCACCATGACGATGACCGACAAGGACGGCAACAAGCGCGAGGTCTCGCGCGAAGAGGCCGTCCAAGGGATCATCCGCGCCTGCAAGGACAACCCGCAACAGAAGGCCTGCGTGGACCTTCGGGAGGCCTGCGAGCAGAAGCGGCCCAATTGGCCTGGCGACATGGCGCGCATCTGCCCAGAGCTCGTCGGCGGCGGCGGCGCCGTGACCGCGGAGTCGCTCGGCAACGACGACGGCGGCGAGACCTTTGGCGAGTGAAGGCCAAGCAACTCCAACGAGGCCACGCTCGACAAGGTGGCGCGGATGTGTAACCGCGAGCCCAACACGAAGATGTGTGTCCAGGTGCGCGACCAGTGCACGCAGAAGTACGCCAACCTGCCAGCAGGCGGCCAGCGCCTGTGCCGGCAAATCGGCGCCGCGCCCAAGCCGGACGCGCCGATCGGGATGCACACCGCCTAAGCCTTTCAGTGGGTCAAGATCGCCGACAGCGACGCCTTTCACCCGACCAAAGAGGTCAGCAGCATCTCCGCCGGACATATGAGCGGCCGCGGCTTCTCGGGCGATGGCCCGTACGCCTCGGCGTTCGACTTCACGCTCGGCAAGGCCAACAAAGGCTGGTACTGGGACTTCTCGCTGATGGGTGGCTTTGGCGCCCAGCCCAGCAACTCGCTGACGCTGGGCCTCGTGGCGGGCCTGCGCGGCAGCGGCATCACCGGCGGCGAGCTCGCGACGGCGTGGGGCGTCCCCGTCGAGCTGCACGCGACCTTCGTGCTCATGCCCAAGCTGTCGCTGCTCGGCTATGTGCGGCCGATCTGGCACTTCGGCGAGACCCCGCGCGTCGACGACGCCACGATCGGCTCCTTCGCCGACGAGTTCGAGATGGGCGCCAACGTCGTGTGGGGCCAGGCCACCAAGCCCGGCGTCTCGAAGTTCGGCCTGCTGGCAGGCGTCGTCTACCACGAGCTGCGCGACACGGCCTACGTCGGCATCCGCATCGGCGCCGGCTACGCCAACCGGCCCTGAGCTCCGGCGGGCGCGCCAGGGACGCCGCCGCGGCAACCCGTGCGGGCGTCGTCCTCACTTCAAGGGTCGCTGCGCGAGCACCCGCGTGGCTGAGACCATTCTGTGCGGCCGAACTCGTGCATGGGCTGCCTTGCACCGGCTCAGGGTCGGTCAAATGGCCGGCGCGAGCGAGGCAGGGTCTGCTGGGCGGTTCCGGTGGGGGGGTGACAGATCTGCGCCGGTCACATGGCCGGCGCGAGCGAGGCGAGGTCAGGTGGGCGGTTCCGGTGGGCGGTTAGTGTCCAGCGTGGCCATCGCGCCGCTGGTGCAATCGCCGCGGAGACATCAAGGCAACGTGGCGCACCTCATGGGAGTTTGAGGACAGCCGGCAGCCGCAACTCCAGGTTTTTCTTCAGGTCCTCCGGCGTGTCCCAGACCACATGGTTGAACTGCCGCGTGTCGAAGTGGACGTCGTTCAATGCATCGCGCCGGCAGCACCAGATGACCTGCAGCCCAAGTCCAAGCGCAAAGCCCGCCTCAAAATACACGCCCTGTCGCTGGCCCGTGACGTCGGCGACGACGGCGCGGCTCTTGCGGATCTCGACGATGATCTCGTCGTCGATCCTGTTGACATGCTGCTTCTTTTCGATGCGCAACGGTCTGAGGCCAACCTCTTGAATCGCAGGCTCAATGCCCTGTGACCACGCGGCGTCCATCTGCGAATCGAACCACATCGCCACGAAAATCTGCTTGCCGCTTCCGGGCTGTTGCAACCGCTCCACCTCCGCCCAACCTTTGGCGGTCAACTCACAGATCCGAGCGTTGGTGTACCCACTGTCTCGGAAATCACCCAAGGTTCGCCGCGCTGTCAGCAACTTTTCGAACTCTAGATCGTTCAGCGCGCCGAACAGAGGTCCATCGCGCGGCTCGATCTCCACCGCCTCTCCCATGAACGTCGAGCGCTGCGCCACCAGGAGCAGCAACCGCTCAAACTTGCTCGTGATCGTTGGGGCCACTAGGCCGTGGGCGACCGAATCGTCGAACCAGGCCTCTTTCACGGTGGCTTTGTGCCCGCGGTCGGACGCGTCGCGCGTTCGCAGGCCTGCCAGCGCTCGCAGTAGTTCGCGCGGCCTGCGAAGCCTCGCCTCCTCGGTAATGCGGTACCGGTCGCGCTCTGCTGCGGCGCGGATCGCGGTCCAGGTCATGGCGTCGAGCGCCAGCCCCGCCTCATGGCCGGTGGAGGGACGCTCGACTCCGACCAACAGGGCCGCATCGAGGGCGAGCACCGTCGCCAGCTGCTGCACCATGGCCAGCGTCAGCCCGCGCTTGCGCCCCAGCACCTCCGACACCCGCCCCGAGCTCCAGCCGAGCTGCCGCCCGAGCTCCCGCTGGGACCAGCCCAGCTCATGCAATTTGTACTCGATGACGTCGATGGGATCTGCCGGCGGCAGGGGATGATGCTGTCGCTCGTAGTGCTCGACTAGGGCGAGCAGAACATCCAGCTCGTCGCCGTCGGCGCCCCCAGGGGGACTCCCCCACAAGGCATCGACGCGGGCGAGCGCGCGCTTGAGATCGTCATCGTTGCGCAGGGGACAAATACCCATGGGTGGCCTCAGCTGTGAGTGAAGTCGAACTCGATCGTTCGGACGTCGATGTCGTCATATGCAGCATGGCTTCCGAACCACTTGATGAAGACGGTCTGTCGGTCGTAGTCCACAGCGACGAGGTGGGTCAATTTTACTGGCAAAGGGTGGGTCAATTTCTGGTGGCGTTTGACAGACGAGCCGGTAGGCATTGCCGGCAACATTGAAAACCAGGCGCTGCGGGCCGACGGCATCAAAGCCGCCGATTGCGGCACATGCCGCCGCGGGCGTGGGCCAAGTCGCAGCCTCGATTTGACCGGCGAGTCGCAGCAAAGATGCCGCCGCGTGGGGATGATGCTTGGCATAGCGCATCGGGGTGCCCTCTGCGATGATGCGCATTCTCTCCCCGCCGCTCGCATGATCGCCTCCAAGTGCTCCCACCACGGGAGCAGAGACTAGGCGCCCATCCTGGGCTGTCTAGTTCGGGTGTCTCGGCGGTGCCGCGACCGTTCGGAGCGGGCCTGACGGTGCACCTGCGGTTTCATGCAGTGGGAGCGCTCGGCCTAGCCAGTCGCCCCGGAACCAAGGTGCGACGCCAAGCGGCTGGGGCGAGCACTCTTGGCTGAATTGCTCCCGAATGTCGCTGGTTCTCATCGAGAAGAAGCACGCGGACTTCTTCGCCTTGTTGTTCTTGACACTGGCCATCTACGCTTGGCGAATCCCAAACGGCGGCAGCAACCGGCACGGAGTGATCTGAGAAAAGACCCTTACGGCCGCAGAATTGGGACAGCGCGCGCCCGCATCAGCCGACGGAGCTCCATGGCGAAGTGGAGCAAGAGCGCCAGGCCACCGAGCGTCATCGCCACTTGCAGCGGCAGCGGCGGGCTCAACTCGATGGCGGCCACGACATCGCCAAACATCGCCCGCTTCGCCAGCTCCGCCGCTCGCTGACCGATGGGGCCGAGCCCGAAGGAGGTCAAGGCCGCGGCGATGCCACAGCTCACCGCGACCGCGACCGCGATTCCTTCGGCGGCACGTCCGACCAGCAACATGCGCATCCCGGGCGCGACCGTCAGCCAGAGCTCGCTGAGGCGTCCAACCAACGCGCGCAGCCGTCCCTCGTCCGCTTGTGGCGCCGGCGCCGACCAGGATCGGACGGGCATCGGCAGCGAGAGCAGGGCGCAGAGGACCAGCAGGGCGACGACAAAGGCGTCGATCCACAGCCCGATGAGGGTGGGCGTGCCAAAGCGGCCGAGCAGGTGGCCAAGCACCGCGTTGAGCTGCGAGGCGTCGCCCTGCATGGCGCGCAGCAGCAGGCCGGCGCCCTCTCCGCTGCGGCCGTCGAAGACCGCCCGGACGTCAGCGGCGCCGGCGTGGGCCCACAGCCGCAGCTCATCGATCGGCATCGCGCCCAAGACCTCGGCGCTGACGCTGTCTCGGTGCTCGAGGCGCCGCGTCACGGCGTCGGCGGGGCCGTGAGGCTGACCCCGCAAGACCGCGAGGTTCCAGCGAGCGACCGGGTGGTCGAGGGCGGCGAAGGCCTGCAGCGCCGCGTCGCGCTTGCCGGAAGCGAGGTCGATGACGGCGAGGTTGACCCGGCTGGCCAGGTTCGTCGGCGCCAGCCGCAGCGCCGCCTCCAGGCTGGCGCGGGCGCTGCCGTGGCTGCCCTGGGCGTAGAGGGCCTCGGCGCGCAACCGGTAGACAGCGGCGCGGCCCGCCCCGGAGTCGGGGTCGACGCTGGCCCAGAGCGCTGGCAGGTCCGGGTAGCCGAGCTCGCTGCGGCTGAGCGCCACGGGTGCGGAGCGGAGCAGGTGGAGATGTCCGATTTCGGCGACCAGGAGCAGGCCGATCACCAGCAGCAGGCCGCCGAACGCCAGCAGGCCGGCCCGCTCGCGGCGTGACAAGTAGGCAAGGAACGTCAAGCGCAGGCGATCTGCGGGGTGGGTCCAGAGCCCGCTGACCCGGGCGCGCAGATCGCGGAAGCCGGCGGCGTGCAGGTCGGCCAAGCGGGCGGCCCGGCTGCGGTGCCAGAGCAGCAAGAGCGCCAGGAGCAACATCGGCATGAGCAAAAGCAGCAGCCACAGCGCCATGTCGACGCGGGCCAGGTCGATCGCCGTCACCAGCTCGTGGTCGCCGTGCACGATCCGCTGCTCCAGGGCGGCGAGCGCGGGCGGCAATGTGCCCTTGGCGTCGGCGAAGAGCGCGCGCAGGCGAGGCAACAGGGAGGCGTCCATCGGGGGGACTGAGGCGTAGCGAAGGCTCTCTTCGAGGAGCTTGCGGGCGCGGCCACGGTCGCCGCGCCGCAGCTCGGCCTCGGCGGCGCGGCGAAGCAATGCGCTCGGCGCGTCGTCGGGGTGCCGCTCGAGGTCTGGGTTGATACCGGCGGCGACCGCCTGGCGGTAGGCGCGATGGAGGACTTGATCGGCGCTCTGGTATTGCCGGGCAGCGTCGAGGCGGGTGGCGACGGCGATCTGAGCCAGGACGCCGAAGTCAGCGGTGGCGGCGACGACCGCGGCGGCAAGCGTAGCGCCGTACCGCTCGGCGCCAGCTGCGTCGAGGGTTGAGAGCGCGGCGAGCTGGAACTCCGGGTCTGCCTTCTCGTGCCAGACCTCGTCCAGCAGGTCGGTCGCGGTCGCCAGCCAGACGCCTGAGTCAAGCGCTGCCGCGGCCGGCTTCAGCCCGCTTCGCGCGCCTGCAGCGTCCAAAATCTCTTCGGTCAGCGCCAGCAGCGAGGGCCTCGCGCCCAGGTGCGGCAACACCCCCTCGGCGCTCCAGGTCGGCCGGGCTGGCCAATCGGGGTCGAGCTTCATGCGCATCACCGAGCCGCGGCCTTGGCCGGTCCAGAACACCAGCGCCAACACGTCGCGCGCGGGCAGTGAAGGCCAGCCCTGGATCAACTTGCCGGGCAGCGGGATGCGCCGCAGCAGGCGACCGCTAGCGCCGTCGCGGTGCAGGAGCCAAGCGCCCTCGGCCAGCAGCACGGTGCCGTCGGTGCGGGGTACGCAGAAGGCGCTGCCCTCGCCCTTGGGCGGCGGCTCGCCGTGCCAGAGCGGCTGCCCGGTCTGGCGGTCGATGGCCTGCCAGGCGCCCGAGGTGGCGCGCGCCAGCAGCGGGGTGGGCACCGTCGCGCCGGGCACGTCCAGGCGAAACGGCTGATCGGCGCCGCCGCAAGTCGCTGGGTCATCGCCAAGGCTGCAGAGCGCGCCGTGGCGCAGCGCGGTCCGTAGATCGGGGTCGTAGCTGTCGCGCGGGCTGGCGGCGC
>SXNM01000107.1 GCA_005777155.1 Pseudomonadota bacterium
GAGGCGCCGCGCAGTGCCTCGGTGCCGCCGAGCGCGCCGCAAGAGCCGCAGATGGCGCCCGCCGCGCCCGCCCCCCTTGGAGCGGCCGACCCTGCACCGCTGGCGGCTGAGGAGCAGCAAGCGCTGCCCGCGGTGCCGCCGCCTGCAGACGCCACGGTCGGCGCGCTGATTGGCGCCGAGCCCCGCCCGGCGCCGAGGCTGGCGCTGGAGCTAGCGCCGACGACCAAGTCAGGCACGCCGCTCTATCCCGAGATCCCCTGCGATCAGCTAGCGCCAGACACCGCGGACAAGCTGGCCCAGCGCGTCGACATCGAGCTCGCGGCGCCTGTCGGGGAAGAGGCGCCTCGGCTGGAGCTGTGCCTTTTCAACCGCGCCACCGCGCGCCCCGCCGCCGAGGCCAACGCCCGCACCGGACGCCGCCACACCTTCGTCGCGGCGTTCCCGGGCGCCACCAAGGCGAAGTGGACAGCCGACGAGCTGACGTTCGAACCCGAGTCGCTGCCCGCCGACGCCAACGTCAGCGCCTCAGGCTGGGCGACTCTGCTGGCGACCGGCAACCCGGATGCGCCGGCGCTGGCCATCGTCTCGGGGCGCTTCTACGACGGAGCCGCCTCGGAGTGGGTCCACACCGCGCGGCAAGCGCGGGTCTTGTCGCGCAAGGGCGAGTCCTGGGCCTGGCAGCCGCTCGGCGAGGCGAACGTGCGCAGCCTGGACCTCGCCCACATCGACACGACCTGCAAGGCGACGCCTGAGGCCGAGGGCTGTCCGGACCTGCTCGCGCTGGCCGAGCGCTGGCGCCTGGAGGCCGACGGCCGTGACGATCGCCGGCGCGATCGACTCAAGGGCAAAGCGTCGCCCTCGCCAAAGGACGAGCCGGAGGGCGATCCGCAGTCGGAGTGGCTGCGCAAGGGCTGGCTGGCCCAGCGCGCCGGCAGGCCCATCGAGGCCGTCCAGGCCGGCCTCCAGGTCGAGATGCTGTGCGGCGAGGCCGTGGTCGAAGCTCGGCAGCTCTACGCCGAGGCGGCGACGTTGCGCGGCGACTCGCTGCAGCGTGCCACGCCGCGGCCGCGATCGGCGCCGCTCTGCGTGCCGATGGCCGATCGCGGCGGACCGGCGCGCAAGGTGGCGGCCGAAACGCCTTGAGTCTGCAGTCCCGCCGGTCGACCAGGCGCTACATCGGCCCGCTGTAACGTTTTGCTGGCGGGCAATCTGCGCCGAAGCCGGCGCCCGACGCCCTGGCCAAGGTTGACAGCGTAAAGCACCCCACCCTTCCTCCCGGCCAGAACTTGGGCGCGCCAACACGCTCGCCATTGCACGGCTTAGCGGCGCCGGCCGGAAGGTGAATTCATTAGCAGCTACGGTAACTTCGTGTGGTACGACTACAACGCCCACGACTCGGCGAAGGCCGTCGCATTCTACAAGGACGTGGTCGGCTGGACGGTCACGCCATGGGGTGGCGAAGGCTACCAGATGCTGTCGATCGGCGATCCGAGCAAGGGCGGTACCGCCACCGGCGGCATCATGCAGATGCCCCAAGGTGCCCAGGCGATGAACGCCCCCTCGCACTGGATGGGCTGGGTCGCCGTGGCTGACCTCGACGCCACCCTGGCGAAGGTGGGCGAACTGGGCGGCCAGACGCTGGCGCCACCCTTGGTCGTCCCGACCGTCGGCCGCCTCGCGGTGTTCGCCGACAATGGCGGCGCGGCGCTCGGCGTCATCCAGGCCGAGGGCAACATGCACCCGCCGGTGGCGCAGGCCGACAAGTCGCCGCAGGGCGCTTTCGTGTGGCACGAGTTGATGGCGGGCGACCGCGAGCAGGCCCTGGCCCTCTATGGCGCGCTCTTCGGCTGGCAGGCCAACGAGAAGATGGAGATGCCCGACGGCTCGATCTACCAGCTCTTCACCGCGCCCGGCGGAGGCGATCCCATCGGCGGCATGATGACCAAGCCGGACGAGATGCCGGTGGCGGCCTTCTGCTACTAAACGGCAGTCGACGACCTCGACGGTGCGGTTGGCCGCGCCACCGCGCGCGGTGCTCACGTCATCATGGGCCCGATGCAGGTCCCGGGCGGCAGCCGCATCGTCATGGCCGCGGACGACCAGGGCGGCATGTTCGCCTTGCTCGGCGCGTAAAGGCTGCCCGGGGAGCGGGGGGACCATGGCGCAGATCGACGTCAAGCTGACGCGGCACCTGTTCGCCTTCTTCCCGCAGCTCGAGGGCAAGGCGCTTCAAGTCGAGGCCGACACCGTCGCCGAGGTGGTCCAGGCGCTCGACGCCATGGCGCCCGGGATCGCGCACTACATCTGCGATGAGCGCGGCCGCCTGCGGCCCCACGTCAACGCGTTCATCGACAACGAGATGGTCCGCGATCGCCGGGCGCTCGGCGACGGTGTTCAGGTCGGGCAGACGGTCCATATCCTGCAATCCCTCAGTGGAGGCTGATGATGGCGGACAAGACGCTGTGGGTAGCCACCCGCAAGGGCACGTTTCGGGTCGCCAAGGTCGACGGGCGCTGGCAGCCGAAGCTGTCCGGCCATCCGGGCGTGAGCGTCAATTTCGTCGCCCGCGACCCCAACTCCGGCCGGCTGTGGGCACTGCTCGGCCATGGCCACTGGGGCGCCAAGCTCTCGATTTCAGACGATGATAGCGCCACCTGGCGTGACAACGAGGCCCAGATCAAGTTCCCAGAGGGCGCGCGCTACCTGACGCAAGACATGTTCGAAGATCTCGACAGCGAACACGGCGTCGGCTGGAAGCTCCTGACCAAGAAGGCCACCGTCCTCAAGCTCTGGGTCATCGGCTTCGGCGGCGACGGCGCCATCCACGTCGGCACCATCCCGGGCGGCCTCTTCACCAGCCGCGACGGCGGCAAGAGCTTCGAGCTCAACCTGCCGCTCTGGAACCACGAGTCGCGTGGCGGCGATCTCTTCCAGGGCGACGGCACGGGCGAGACCAAGTGGTTCGGCACGCCGGCGTCTGAAGGCGGCGAGTTCGCGCCGGGCATCCACTCCATCGTCGTCGATCCGCGCGATCCCAAGCACCTCTACGTCGCGGTCTCGACCGCAGGCGTCATCGAGAGCCTCGACGGTGGGCTGACGTGGCGCAGCCGCAACAAGGGCATGATCCTCGACCACACCCCAGACGGTGAGGCCGAGTGGGGGCACGACACACACTTCATCGAGTGCTGCCCAGCGGCGCCGGAACACATCTGGCAGCAGAACCACGTCGGCGTTTATTACAGCGCCGATGGCGCCGCGACCTGGCGCAAGGTCAGTCGTCCGGAGCAGGGCGTTCACTTCGGCTTTCCGGTCGCCGTCGACCCAAAGGACGGCCGCCGCGCCTGGCTGGTGCCGGGCCACTCCGATCAACAGCGCATGACCATCGACGGCGGGCTCTTCGTCGCCCGCACCGACGACGGTGGCGAGTCCTGGCAGCAGCAGCGCGTCGGGCTGCCACAACAGAGCGCATACGACGTCGTCTACCGCCACGCCCTGGCCGCGGGTGAAGGCGTCGTCGCGTTCGGCTCGACGACGGGCAACCTCTATGTCAGCGAAGACGGCGGCGCGTCGTGGCAGACCGTCGGCAACAACCTGCCGCCGATCTACGCTGTCCGCGTCGGCTGACCAAGGCCAGCGCGCCCTGCAATCGAGCGCCCGCGCCTTCGCTGCGACGGGCCCGCGGCCAGCGCCTTGGCTTGCGGGTCAGGGCGCGAGGTTGCGGTAGAGCGCCAAGAAGCGGTCGACCATGAGGTCGACACCGTAGCGGTCGGCGACGAACGACCTCCCAGCGGCGCCGGCCGCCCGGCGCGCCTTGACGTCATCGAGCCAGGGGCTGAGGGCTGCGAGGGCGCCTGCGTCGTCGTCGGCGGCGTGAGTGCGCAGGAAGGCGCCGTTGGGCTGCATGGGCAGGTAGGCGCCGAGATCGGCGGTGACGGCTGGCAGGCCGGCGGCGAGGCCCTCGAGCACGGCGTTGGGCTGGCCTTCGCTGCGCGACGGGTGCAGCAAGAGGTCGTGATCGACGAGCCGCTGCGCCACGTCGGTGAAAAAGCCTGGGAAGGTCGCTTGCGGGTCGAAGCCGAGCGCCGCCGCCTGCGCCCGCAGCGACGGGCCGTCTGGACCCTCGCCGTACACCGTCAAGCGCACGTCGCGGCCCGTGGCGCGCAGCGCGGCCGCGATGCGCAGCGCTTGCTGCCAGTTTTTCAGCGCCTTGAGCGTGCCGACCCCGCAGAGTTTCAGTGGGCTCGGCCCGGCGCCCGCCGCCGCCTCGATCGGGTGCAGCGGCAAGGTAGGCAGCTCGATGCCGTTCGGGATGAGGGTTGGCCGCGGCACCGTCACGCCCGCGCGCTGAAGCGACTCGGTGAGGTGATCGCTGTTGACGACGGTGGCGCTTGCGAAGCGGAGCAGCCGCGCCGAAGGCTCCAGGGCCCGGCGCGCGTCGTCGGACGATCGGGTCAAATCTCCGAATACATTGACGATCATTGGGCGCCGATGCAGCGGCCACGCCAGCACTGGGTAGACCAGGGCTTGGGTGTGCCAGGCGTGGATCAGCGTCGGGCGCTCGCGCAGCACAGCCTTGTCGAACCCCAAGACCTTGTGGGCCCGGCTGCCGCCGCCGATGTAGCAGCGCGCGAGGCAGTCGCTGACCGCCTCGTCCCAGACCCCGCCAGGATTGCAGAGAAACCCAGCGAGCTCGACGCGATGACGCGCCCGCTCGACGAAGCGCAGCAGCTTGCGCTCTGAGCCGCCGCCGCCGAGCAATCCGATGGCCAGCATCACGCGCATCGTGCATCCTCCGCGCACGGGTCAGCGCGCCGGCCTTTGGTAGCGCTCCGCCCGGGACCGGTCAACCTGTGGGGCGCCTGACCATGCGCGTGCGGCTGCATCACCTAGGTGGACTGCTCACCGGCGCCGGCCGCCAGCGCGGGCCGCTGCGCGACTGGGGCGACCTCGGTCTCGTCCACGACGTCGAGGTCATCGTCGAGATCGGCGTAGTCGCTGACCACGGGCCGAGCAGAGGCGCCACCGCCGCGCCGACTGGCTTTGGTCGGGGCCGCATCTGCTGGATCGGCCCCGCGTCGTCGCCTGAGCGGCCGGCCAGCGACCACAGCGTCGACCTCGGCGGCCGCCTGCTCGGCCACGGCTTGGTCGACGCCCACACCCACGCCGTGTTTGCCGGCGACCGGGCGAGCGAGCTGATGCGGCGCCTCGCCGGAGAGAGCTACCAAGATATCGCTGCTAGCGGCGGCGGCATCTTGCACACGGTGGGGGCGACGCGCGACGCCAGTGTCGCCGCGCTGACCGTCGGTCTGCTGCGCCGCCTGGATGAGATGGCGACCTGGGGCGCCCGCGTGGTCGAGATCAAGACCGGCTATGGCCTCGATCTGGCTAGCGAGCTGCGCTGCCTCGACGCCATCGCCGCTGCCGCTGCCGCCCGCCCGGGGCTCTCGCTCATCGCCACCGCCATGCCGGCCCACGCCGTGCCGCCGGAATTTGCGGGCGACGCCGACGCCTACGTCGACTACGTCTGTGAGGTGCTGTTGCCGGCGATGTTCGCCCATCCCGCAGCGCCTAGGTTCGTCGACGTCTTCATCGAGCGCGGCTACTTCGACGTCGGCCACGCCGCCCGGCTGTGGCAGGCGGCGCAGACGGCGGCGGCGCAGGTTGGCCGTCGCGTCGGCCTCAAGGCGCACGTCGACGAGTTCGAGCGCGTCGGCGGCTTGTCTTGGGCCCTCGCCGCCGAGGCCACCAGCGTCGAGCACCTGCTCGCCAGCGACGCCGCCGACCTCGGCGCCCTCTGCAAGAGCGAGACGGTGGCGGTGGCGCTGCCGCTGGTGTCCGTGTTCCTGCAGCAGCCCTTCGCCGACATGCGCGCTATCGTCAACGGCGGCGGGCTCTTGGCGGTGGCGACCGACTGCAACCCTGGTTCTTCCATGTCGACCAACCTCATGTTGGCGGCCCAACTCGGCGTCTTTGGCGGTCGGCTGACGCCGGCGGAGGCCCTGCGTGCGGTCACGCGCGGCGGTGCGCTGGCGCTTGGCTGCCCAGGCGGCGTCGATGGCGCGCTGCGGGTCGGCGGCCCGGCATGTCTGTGCGCCTTCGAAGTCGAGCACCCAGACGCGCTCTTCTACGAGCTTGGGGCGCCGCCGCGGGCGCAGGCCGTGCTGTAATTGCCTTTCCGGCCTCGGGCCCGTAGACTCCGCGGCCCGCCGCCCAGGGCTTGGGCGCAGGAGCGCCGCGCGTGCCCAGCCCTCTCCACCGCCGACACGGCTGGCGTCGCCTCGCGGTGCGGCCGGCGCCCAGCTGCGCTGCGGGCGAGAGCGCGACGAGGATCGCCGCCGCCATTTTCGCGATCTCCTTTCTCGCCTCGCCGTCCCAGGCCTCGCCAGGCCCCGCCGCTGCCGAGCCGGAGACCACCTTCAGCGACGGCGCCGAGGGCCACCCCCTGGTCGGCGTCGAGCTCAAGGGTCTGCTGCGAGCCCGGGGTCAGTGGATCGGCAACGGCTCGCTGGGCAACGACACCTCGGGCTTGCCGACGCCTGCCTCCGCTGGCGCTGGCGACGTGGGCGCCGGCGACCGCCTCGCTCAGGCCGATCTACGCCTGCGCTTGCAGCCGGCCCTGCAGCTCGGCAGCTACGCGCGCATCGACAGCCAGCTTGAGCTCGCCGGCGCGATGGTCTTTGGCGGCGACCCGCGCGACGGCGCTGTCCTCGGCGACGCGGCAGGTTTCGACGGCCAGGGCGCGGTGCGTGGCGGCTTCGGCGTGCGGCGGCTCTGGGCGACCTTCGACGTCTTCGGCCTCGCGTCCTTTGAGGTCGGGCGGACGCCTGACCACTTTGGCCTTGGCCTGCACCGCAACGATGGCCGCGATCCGCGCGCCGACTGGCAGAGCGAGGTCGACCGGGTTCGGGTCTCCACCGAACTGCTCGGGCTGCAGCTGCGCCTGTCGCGCGACACCATGGCCACCTTGCCCATGGTCAGCCAGGGCCTCGGCGCCCTGGACTTGCGCTACGCCGTCGCCGACTCCACCGACGTCATCCGCTGGCTGGCCGAGGTCGAGAACGCCGTCCCCGCCGACGCGCCGGGATTGCGCTGGGCCTTCGCAATCGCCTACCAAGACCAGGCCGTCGGCCTCGCCCTCGAACACGACGACGTCCTCGCCGGCAAGCTCGACAGCGACTGCGTGCTGGTCGGCGCCTGCGCCAACTTGGTCACCCGCAACGCGACGCTCGTCACCCCGCAGGCCTTCGTGGCCTGGCGCCGCCCAACCGCGCTCGGCGCCCTGACGCTGCAGGCCGAGGCCGTGGTCCGCGTCGGCACCCTCGACAACGCCGACGACTTGGCCTCCACCGACACCTCGAAGATCATCGTCGGCGGCGGTGGCATGGTGCGCGGCGATCTCGTCGCCGACCGCTGGGCGCTGCGCCTCGATCTCGGCTACGCCAGCGGCGACGAGGAGGGCGGCTTCGGCGTTCTCGATCGCGCCAACCTGACGGCGCCGGGACCCACGGGCGAGGTTCACCGCACCTGGCTCACAGGGATGCCTTGGCACCGCGGCATGTTGGTCGACGGCCTGCTGTTCCGTGAGATCATCGGCGCGGTCGCCAACAGCGGCTTCGTCAGGCCCGCGCTGCGGCGAAACGTCCTTGGGCAGCCGGCGTCGGCGGGCGATCGAACCCTCGGCGTCGACGTCGAGCTGGCGGCGGTGGCAGCCATGGCGGCCCGCGTCGGCGCCACCCCTGGCAGCGCCCGTTGGTTGGGCCTCCAGCCCGAGCTCCGCGTCGACGCCCGCCTCGGGAGCTTTGGCACGGCGATCTTGCACGGCAGCTGGCTGCTCCCAGGCGCCGGGTTTGCCGCTGGGCCAGGTGGCAAGCCGGCAGACTCTGCCTTTCGCTTGGCGCTTGATTGGGTCGCGACGTTCTGATCCGCGGCGCCCGCGCAGCGATTTGTCACGCCGACGGTGAAAGTGCTAGCCTCGTGGCCGGCGCCCCGTGCCCTCTGCGGCTGACGGGCCCTGCGGTCTTTTGCCGGGAGTAGGCACGATGAAGCGCAATCTCTCGTCACAGCTGACGTCGCTGCTGCTCTGCGCAGGCCTGATGGGTTTGGCCGGCTGCGGCACGGACGCCACGCAGACCGCGCCGGACGCCACGAGCGACGACACCGGCGGCACGACGGACGCCGCCAGCGACGACACCGACGTCGCCGCGGTCGATGCCGACGGCGGCGGCAAGGACGTCGGCCAAGCGGACGGCCAAGGCGCTGACGGCAGTGACACCGCGGACGGAGCCGCCGACGCAGCTGAGACGACGGACGACGTGGCCGCCGACGTAGCCGAGACGACCGCCGACGCGGTCGCCGACGCCGGCGAAGACGCGGTCGACGACGGCGCCGCCGACGCAGCCCCTGACGCCGTCGCCGACGCCAGTGACGCCACGGGCGACGCAGGTGGCGACGACGGAGACAGCGGGAGCGCCGATGGCGAGTCCGACGCCAGCACGCAGCCGGGCAAGGCCACCTTTCACGCCACGGCCTGTCAGAAGGACGGCGACTGCCTGATCCCCTGTGCCACGAGCGGCCTCTGCAAGGAGGGCAAGTGCACGTACTTCGCCAAGGCATCGATGTGCTTGGCGCCGGCGGGAGCTGGCAAGGTCGGCTGCTATCCGGCGGGGGCCAAGGACGCCGCCCAGCCATGCCTGTCGTGCAACCCAACGATCTCCAATGAGCAGCTCTCGTCTTTGCAGACGCTCTTGGCGATCAATGACGCCAACCACGGTTTTGAGATCACCGACCTGACCGGCGGCGAGGGCAAGCTCACGTGGCAGCTCGCCAGCAAGCGCTCCGTCTCGGGCGGACAGAGCCTCTACTTTGGCGATCCGGTCGCTTTCCACTACGCCAACGACCAGAAGGTCCACGCCGCCGCGACGACCAAGCCGTTGAAGGTGCCCTCGTTCGCTGGGGTCAAGCCGACGCTCAGCTTCTGGCTCTACCTCGACACCGAGCAGAGCGACGGCTACGACCTGCTGACCGTCTCGTCCGTTGAAGGCGAGACCGTGACTGGGCTGTGGAATAGCGACGCCATCGGCGGCAGCACCCACAAAGTTTGGAAACTCATTCACGTCGACGTGTCGGCGCTCGCCGGCAAGGACGTGCGCTTCCGCTTCGAGTTCGACAGCAAAGACGGCTTCGTCAACGCCTACGAAGGCGCCTACATCGACGACGTCTCGCTGCGGACCGGCTGCTGTGGGGCGCTGAGCGACTGCAACGACGGCAACGCCTGCACCGCCGACAGCTGCGGCCCTGGCAGCGCCAGCGCCGGGCTGCCCGTCTGCAGCCACGCTCCCAAGGCCGACTGCTGCGCCTCAGCGGTCGACTGCGACGACGGCAAGCCGTGTACCCTCGACCTCTGCCCCAACCCAGGTGGCAGCTGCAGCCACAGCCAGAAGCCCAGCTGCTGCGCCAGCGCCGCCGACTGCGACGACAAGGACGCCTGCACCATCGACCACTGCCCGAAAGCCGGCAGCACCTGCCAGCACACCGACACCTGCTGCAAGTCCGACGGCGAGTGCGTCTCGGCAGATAGCTGCCTCAAGGGCAGCTGCAGTGGCGGCGAGTGCGTCTTCACCAGCGCCTGCTGCCTCAAGGACGGCGAGTGTGACGACATCAACCCCTGCACCGTCGACACCTGCAGCAGCGGCAAATGCAAGCAGACGGCGAGCACGGCGGCCGGCTGCTGCTCCCCACAGCCCTACAGCGCCACCTTCTCCGGCGACCTCGACGGCTGGGTCAGCGACGCGACGATCACCGGCTTGTCGTGGTACCAGGCGACCTTTCCGCACGACCTCGCCGACAAGAAGGGCGACGGCGCCGCGCTGATGGGCACGCCTGGCATAGACCTCGCCGGCATCATCGGCAGCAGCAATTACGTGACGCTGACCAGCCCAGAGATCACCCTGCCGCCGGCGCAGGAGCTCAAGCTGAGCTTCCAGGTCATGTTCGACCTCAGCCTGAAGTCGACGCTGCAGACCGTGAACGTCTACATCCTCCACAAGGGCAAGCAGACCACCCTCGGCAGCGCCATCACCTACGCTGCCTCGGGCAAGGACGGCTGGCTGCCCTTCCAGGCTGAGACGTCCTCGTTGGCGGGCCAGACCTTCCAGATCCAGCTGCGCGGCCGCATCTATGGCTCGGGCAGCGGCACGACCGGCAAGGGTATCTGGCTCGACGACGTCAAGTTCGAAGCGACGTGTAGCCCGAAGTCGTGCATCAATTCGAGCGCTTGCCCGAGCGTGTCGCAGTGCTTGTCAGGCATCTGCACCGACGGCACCTGTGGCTACGTCGACAGCTGCTGCGCCTCCGACGCTGACTGCGTGTCGTCCAACCTTTGCATCGCCAGCAAGTGCAGCGCTGGCAAGTGCTCGTTCTTGCAGACCAAAGGCTGCTGTATGGGCGCCGGCGATTGCAACGACGGCAATTTGTGCACGGCCGATGTCTGTCCGGCACCTGGTCAGCAGTGCCAAGCGCCGACGTTGCCCGGCTGTTGCTTGTCGTCGAGCGAGTGTAACGACAACAACACCTGCACCGACGACACCTGCATCGGCAACAAGTGCATCAGTAAGAACAGCTGCTGCAAGGCCGACAGCGACTGCAGCGACGGCGAGACGAAGTGCACGACCGACACCTGCAACGCCAACGGCAAGTGCGTGAATACGCCGACCGGCGCCAGCGGCTGCTGCACGCCCGTACCCTTCCTCGACGACTTCGAGAAGGGCCCTGGTTCTTGGACGTTCACCAACAGCGCGGGCATCACCAAGGGTTGGCAAGTGGTCGGCAACGCCTTGGTCTTCAATTCACCGCTCGGCGCGCTGTACTACGGCGATCCGTCGGCAGGAAACTACAATTTTGGCGACTCGAACGGTACGGCCGTCTCACCCCTCATCTTGGTGCCCTCGGGCTATAAGTCTGAGCTGTCGTTTTGGGTCTACATGGACACCGAGTCCGGCACCGCTTACGACGTGATGCAGGTCTTCATGGTCGAGGGCACGCAGAAGCAGTCGGTGTTCACCAAGACCGCCGCCGGTTTCAGCACCGGCAAGTGGTATCAGGTCAAAGTTGACACCAGCAGCAAGGCCGGCAAATCGATCTCGCTAGAGATCGTCTTCGACAGCATCGACTCGGTCGCCAACTCGACCAAGGGCGCCTTCGTCGACGACGTGAAGCTGACGGTGGCTTGTGGTGGCTGAGCTGCACCTCGATCAGCGAAAGGGGGCAGGCGTGGCGAGGCGCTGGCAGCTGCGACCCGTGTTAGCCGCAACCGACAACAACGCCGGCAGGTTCGCCGTGGACCGCTTCCTCGGCGGCTCCGCTCCATGGCGTGCGATGCTCGCGACGTGCTCGCTGCTCGCCGCCGTCGCCTGCAGCGAAGACAGCGCCGACGAGCCCGACACCACGTCGAGCGACGCCAGCGCGGACGCCAGCGTGGACGCCAGCGCTGATGTCGGCGAAGACGCCGATGGCGGCGGTCAGGGCGACATCGGTGGCAGCGACCAGGACACCGGTGGCGGCGGCACAGAGGCCGACGCCGACGCGGCGGGCATGGACGGTGACGGGCAATTCTCCGACACCGATGGCGAAGATGCGACGATTGACGGCGCCGAGGCCGACGCTGACGCCGGCCCTGAGTGCGTGACTGCCGCCGACTGCAAGGACAAGGTGCAGCTGCTCGGCTGCCAGAGCGCGGCCTGCGAGGGCGGCGTCTGCAAGGCGGCGACGACCGCCGGCAAGTGCTGCGGCGACGACGACTGCGAGGACGGCAACGAGTGCACCAAGGACGCCTGTGACACCACCAAGCACGCCTGTCTGCAGACGCCGGTGCCCAACTGCTGCAGCGGAAAGCTGACGCTGCTCAAGACGGGTTTCGAGGCCGGGAAGGGCGACGTGCAGATCGTGACCGGCCCCACCAACGGCAACGTCGGTTGGCAGACCAGCACCGCCCGCGCCCGAAGTGGCGAGCAAAGCCTCTATTTCGGCAACGCCTGTGCGAGCTACGACACCACGCAGGCCCCCGAGGCGGGTTGCCAGTCCGGCGCTGGCGCCGCCGCGGTCTCTGGCTCGGCGACGAGCAAGCCCATCGCGCTGCCAAAGGAGAAGTCGATCCAGCTCCACTTTTGGCTTTGGCTCGACAGCGAGCCGCCCTACAGCGACACCTTGCCCAAGGGCAGCTGCAGCCCAGGTTGCGTCGCCGGCAGCGCCTGCGTCGCGGTCAACGGCGCCGGCCAGTGTCTGCCGGAGAAGGACGTGCTCAGCGTCATCGTCTTGCCTGAGGGCGGCGCGCCGCTGAAGGTTTTCGACTCGACCCAGATCGGCAAGAGCACCAAGGGCGGCTGGCAGCGCATCTTGCTCGACCTCGACTCGTTCCAGGGCAAGACCGTCAGGGTGCAGTGGCAGTTCCAGACTCTCACCGGATACAAGAACGATTTCGAAGGTTTCTACATCGATGACGTGGTCATGGAGACCATCTGCGCGGTGCAAGGCACCCTCTGTGGCGCCTCCAGCAAGTGCAAGGACGACGGCAACGTCTGCACCGTCGACGACTGTACGCTCTATGGCAACGACGCGAGCAAGGGCTTCTGCTTCCACGACACCAAGGATGGCTGCTGTCTGATCGACGCCAACTGCGGCGACGGCAAGGCTTGCACCGTCGACACCTGCAAAGCCGGCGTCTGCCAGTACGCGCCCGACGCCAGCAAGGCCGAGTGCTGCAAGCTCTCGGTCACCACCAACCACGACTTCGACAGCGGAACGTTGACGGGGTTCACATCGCTCGACAGCAACTCGTCCGAGGTGGGCTGGAAGCTCGACCCCAAGGGCGGCGTTAAGGGCAGCCAGGCGCTGTTCTTCGGCAACACGGCGCTGACCGACTACGCCGATCCGACGTTGCCGCCAGGCAAAGGCCCAAAGGGCACCATCTGTGCGCCGCCGAACAAGCTCAAGGTGGGGACACTCTTCAACCTGCTGACCTTTCAACTGCAGCTGGAGACCGAGTGGAGCTACTTGCCCAAGGGCGCCTACAAGAACCCTCCGCTAGCGGGGCAGCCGAAGTTCGATCATTTCAGCGTCGGCGTGCGTGAGGAGGGCGTCGGCAGCACCGAGATCAAGCCGCTGTGGTCGAGCGACATCATCGCCGGCAGCACCGAGGGCAAGTGGATCGAGGTCACCGTCGCGCTCGACGCGTGGCAGGGCAAGGAGATCTCGGTTTGCTTGACCTTTGACGCTGGCGACGACCAGGTCAACGATCGGGCCGGCGTGCGCATCGATGAGCTGCTGGTCAAGGTGGCCTGCAGCAAGCCGGAGTGCCTCGTCGACGATGACTGCGGCGGCCTCTCCTGCTCGGCTTGTCAGGCACCGGGCTGCCTCAACGGCATCTGCGGCTGCCAGAAGATTCCCAGCTGCTGCGCCGCCAACAGCGAGTGCGACGACGGCAACGGCTGCACCAACGACAGCTGCACGGACAGCGCTTGCGTGCACGTGACCGTGCCGGACTGCTGCACCGCCGACAGCCAGTGCAAGAGCGGCGACGTCTGTCAGCAGCCCATCTGCGACGGAGCCACCAAGCAGTGCAAGACGACGCCAGTGGTCAACTGCTGCAAGATCGACAAGGACTGCGACAAAGATCTGCTCTGCGTTACGCCCAAGTGCACGCTCAACCAGTGCGTTGACCAGCCGATCGCGGGCTGCTGCAAGGCAGACACCGAGTGCGACGACGGCAAGAAGTGCACCGAAGATCTCTGCATCGACCTCAAGTGCGTGAGCACGCCCAAGCCCGGCTGCAGCTAGCCGCGCGCCCCGCCGCCGCGCTCCAGGCTGACGTGAGCTGTATGGGCGCTTTCTTGGCCTCGCGCTGGCGTGTGGTAATCTGTAGGCCAGCGCCGGACTGGGCCCGTCTTCGTTGACGAGGTTTGGACGGCTCCCGTAGGCTGCAAACGAGCAGCGCGCCCCCGGCGTCGCTCGCTGATGGCGACCCCCAGATGCCTTTGTCGTACCAACTCGCCCTCCCTCCTGCGTTCTCCGGCCGGGCGTCGGGGTCAGCGCTGCCACGCCACGCTCGCGGTCTCGCGGTCCTGGTGGCTTGCTGGCCTCTGGTGCTGGCGGCGCTCAGCGGCTGCGGCCCTGCGACCCTGGCGCCTGTGCGCTTTCGGCCACCGCCAGAGGTCGACGCAATCGACCAGTTGCGTGTCGCCATCGGCCACGCCGCCTATGCCCGCGTGGCGATGCGCGCCAACGAGCCTCGTGAGGCCTACGCGGCCATGCGCTCCGCTCTGCGTCTGCAGCCAGAGGCCGACGGTTACGCCGAGGCCGCGCGCATGGCCGAAGCCGGCGGGCTCATGGGCGAAGCGACGGACTGCTGGCAGGCGGCGGCCCGTTACAGCTCCGCAGAGGCGTCGCGTGGCCGCCACCTGCAGCAGGCCGAGCGGACCTCTGCGCTCATTCGACCCGGCAGCGTGCGCGTCGGCATGGTCGTGCAGCCCGCCGGCAGCCGCGTTGAGCTGCGGCAAGACGGCGCGTCCGAGTCGCGCCCCGTGCTCGGCGACGAGGTCGTCTGGCTTGAGCCGGGAACTTGGCAGGTCGAAGATCCGGAGTCGACCTCGCCAGCGCCGCTGCATCGCTTCGTCGCGGGCGCAGCGGGCCCGCAGGTCGTGGCGGTTCTGATCGAGCGCCGGGGCGACGACCCAGAGGCCGCTGAGATCGAGCGCCGCCGGCGACTGGCGGGCGATCCCGGGGTCGCGCCGCGTCAGGGCGCAAGGGGCAGCGCCGGCGGCAAGACCGGCGACGGCAAGACCGGCGACGGCAAGACCGGCGACGGCAAGACCGGCGACGGCAAGACCGGCGACGGCAAGACCGGCGACGGCAAGACCGGCGACGGCAAGAC
>SXNM01000108.1 GCA_005777155.1 Pseudomonadota bacterium
CGCGACCTGCCGCCTGACAGCCGCCGTCCGCTTTGCCGCCGCCGCCCTTGCCAGCGTCCACAGCGCCGCTGGCGTCGCCATTGGCGTCGGCGCCTGGATCGGCCCCGCCGTCCGGCGCGATCCCTGCGTCCTCGCCGCCGCCAGCGTCGGGTCCGGGCGTCACCGGGCACTGGTGCACCGCACCGGTCGCGTTGCAGGCACCGCTGGCGCAGCCGTGGGCGCAGGCCTCGCTGTAGCTCCGCTTCAGGCAACCTCCGACGTCGACGCAGGTCCAGGCGTGGGTGCCCTCGCTCGAGCAGCCGGTGGCGCCTGCGACCTCGCACTCCGCCACGCATCCGGCGCTGCAGGCGCTCGCCTCCAGGCACTCGTTGGCACCTGACGCCGCCACCCAGCTGCAGCAGCCGCCGCACGGCAGCTCCGTCACTTGGCCCTTGGCGCACAGCCGTAGGGTCTTGCCGGCGCAGGTCCCCTCCCAGGGCACGTTGGCACAGGCGCCTACGGGCGCGACCTCCTTGTCGCAGATTTGGTCGCGATCGATGACGCAGTCTCCTGGCTCGAACTCGGCGCCGCAGTGCGCGTCCTTGCTGCAGATCGAGAGCTCCCCGGCGCAGACGCCGCTGACGCACAGGCCGCTGGCCTTGGCGGCGCCGCAGTCGGCATCTGCCGTGCAGGCGAGCCCGCTGCCCTTGCATTGGCCCTTGCAGATTTGGCAGTTGCAGACCCAAGCCGGGCCCTGACAGTCGCTGTCTGCGGTGCAGGCACCGTCGGCGCCGCCCTCGACACAAGCGCAGGCGCCGCCCAAGCAGAGCGCGTCGTCGATCGCCTTGCCGTGCGGCGCCTTCGGGATGGTCCGCGTAATGCAGTGGATGGCACCCGACCAGTTGGCGATGGTGTCGGCGCGCACGCCGACGTGCTTCCAGCTCGGCATCGCCTCTTGCCACTGCTGCTGCACGTCGGCGATCAGCTTGACCTTGAGCGGGTCGTCGACGCACTCCAAGCCGCTGCCGCAGCTGATGATCTCGTCGCAGCCCTTGGTGGTCGGCCCTTGGGTGCAGATGCCAGCCGCGCAGTGGTATCCGCTCTCCTTGCAGTCGGCGTCGATCATGCAGGCGTCGCCGGTCGCGGCGCGGCAGCTCTTGGGAGTGTAGGACGGGAAGACGTTGACGCCGTTGGTGAAGGTCGAGTTGATGAAGGTCCGCGGCAGGTCGCCGAGCGCGTCCTTGTAGCGCGTCATCATCGACAGGCGGTGGACCTTGTAGGGCTTGTTGTCTTGGGCTGTTGCCGCGGTGAAGAGCCCGACGTTGGCGTCCATGCGCTTCTGGTTGAGGCTGAACACCTTCTGATAGTCCGCCGCCACCGCGCAGGGCAGCGGCAGCGTCTCCGTCTTGCCGTCGCCGTTGTAGTCGAGCGTGATCTCGTCGTCGTACCGGCTGATGATCAGCTCGTTTGGCGCCGACCACTTGAGGAACATGTCGATGTGGCCGGTGCCGTCGTCGCTGATGTCTTTGACGATAAAGGTCTCTTTGCAGCCGTTGTAGCGGTGCAGGAGGTCGCGCACTTTGGACGCAGAGAAGCCGGTGTTCGACAGGGCCCGATTCGAGGTCACGCAGCGATCGACGCCGTCAGACTGGATGTTGCCGCCCTCAAAGGGGAAGGGCATCCGGAACACCGTCAGATCCTGCCAGTGATCGAAGGCGAGGCGCGATGGGATGGCGTCATCGAGGTGGCGCTGCTTGTAGTAGACGTAGTCGGTCAGGGCGAGGCGGCCGTCGGACTTGCGCAGCAACGGGAAGGGGCCGTAGTCGATCAGCCAGATCGACTGGTTCTGTAGCTGCACGTAGTGGACGTGGGCCTTGTCGTCGGCCGTGGCGCCGTATTGGTCGAGGGCTTTGCCGAAGTCCAGCGCCGTCTTCTCGGCCGGCACGATGACGTACGCCTCAACCTGCGGCTTGCTGTCGCGGACGAAGGCCAGGGTCTGCTCTGCGAACATTCGCCGCACGGGCTTGTTGCTCGGGATGGTCGCCGAGTAGGTGGTCCAGACCTCAGACATCGCCTCCCACTCGCCGAAAGGCCGGTAGGTGTCGAGCGGTGGCGGCGCGGTCTGGGCGAACCATTGCCGGTTGCCGTTGCGGAAGTCGCTGGCGGTGTCAGCCTTGTCGAGCTCGATGCGCTCGGCGCTGGTCTCGTAGGCTGGCAGCGTGGGTCCGAGGGCGGCGGCCAGCTGTGGCGGATCCAGGGCGACGAAGTCCGACCCGGCGAGCTGCCGCCGCGCCGACGCACGGGCAGGCACCTCCACCGGCTTGCCCTCGCCCGCCGCGACGCCGGCGCCCGGAATTCCCGTCGCCCGTTGGCCCTGACAGCCGGTGCCGGCGGCCACGAGCCACAGCGCCGCGACGAGCGCCGCCAGCCGCGCGCGCCGCCATGTCAAGCGACGCTGGTACGCCAAGGAAGCCTGCCGGGAGGCCTCGCCGATTCGCGCTCGCGTCGCCGTCATCCCGCGCCCCCCGGCCCGTCACGACGAACCTCACTCGCTCTACCGTACCGCGCTGCGACGCGCAGGAGACGGCGAACGCCGCGTCGCTCGCCGTGCACCGCTGCACAAGCCGAGGCGACAGAGATGGGGCCGCAGCCGCCGTCCATCGAGCCGCTACTCGAAGAGACCGCGGATGTAGGTGAACCCGTCCGTGTTGTCGATCTGCTGTATCGACAGCTTCAGGACAGTGCCAGGCGGGATCTGCGGCGAGAAGGCAGAGAGATCCAGCTCCGGAAGCGGGAACGAGCCGAGGCCGTCGCCCAGCGCCTTGGTGAGCTGCGGCACCAGCATGGTCTTGATCAGCGTCACGAACAGGTCTTTGAGGCTCTTGCCCTCCTCATTGACCTTCTCGATCTCCAGCTCGAGGAAGTCGATGCCCTTGAGCGCAAAGCCGATCTCCATCACGCCGGTGTCCTTGTTCTTGACAGCGCTCAGCGACGCGGTGGCCTGCAGCGTGCCGTAGAGCCAGATATCGACCGGCGTCTCTCCGAGCTTGAGGACGGCATGCAGCCTCAGGTCGCCGACCTGGAGCTTGAGGCCGTCACCGCCATGGCAGGTGTTGAGGATGGGCGGCAGCAAGAAGTCCGTCTCGACCGACAGATCCTTGACGCCGTAGGTCGACAAATCGACGCTGCCGAGCGCTTCGGAGCCGATCGTCAACTGCATCAGGCCGCCGTACCAGAGCGCAAACAAGAGCTCGTTCACGAAGTCGTCGCGGAGGCCGGCCTCGATCGGGAATTTCAAGCCGGGGTTGAAGACGTCGGTCTTGCCTGGCTTCAGACACGCCGCGCGGCCAATGGAGCCGAGCACGACGTGATCGACCTTCTTGGCGCTGGTGGCGGCGGCGTTCAGCGCGAGGATGATGCCGCCGGCCTGGGCCTTGGTTGGCTTGAAGATCAGCTGACCGATCGCCGTGTTGAGATTGACTTTCGTCGGCTCGCCCGTGCCAAAGAAGGGCCCGAGGTCCAGGCTGGTGTTGATCGCCAATGCGCCGAGCAGGTCGCCAATCTGGGCGCCCACCAAGGTGTTGAGCTGGGTCTTGACCACGAGCTCTAGCGTCGTCTCGAGCAGCGGCCCCATCGCCTTGAGCAGCCAGTTGGTCAGGAAGCCGAGGACACCGGACAGCTGAATGTCGAAGTCGACGAGGTTCAGGTCGACGGACTTGGCCTCGCTCTTGACTTTGCCTGTCGCTGGGTCGAGCGAGAGCATGAGATCCATCGAGATCTCGATGGTCTTGGCGGTCATGGTCGCGGTCTGGTTGGCGTTGGACTTGGGCAACGGCGGAGTGTCGAGCGTGACCTCCAGCACCAAGTCGGCGCTAAACTGGTGGATCTTCGCGATCAGGTGCACGCCGCCGTCGATGACCGTCATGCTGACCTGCGGGTAGCCGCTGTTGAAGGCCTTATCTCCCAGCTTGACGTTGGCGATCTTGGCACCACCGGTCACCTTGGTCGTGACGACCTGGGTGTTGATGGGCAAGAAGTAACCGCCGCTGCCACCGCCGGCGCCCGCGAGCAGGGCACCGAAGTCCATTGTCCCAAGGATGATCTCGGCGACGGTCGCCACGTCTTTCGGCGCCTTGTGGTCGTGCTTGCCGGAGTCCAGGATCGTCTGCGACAGCCAGACGCCGATGCCGTCTTTGACCATCGCGTTCTCAACAGGGGTCGCCTGCGCTGGCAGCCAGACCGTCGAGTAGTACCAGGTCTGCACGCCGAACGACTCGTTGCTCCACTCGTCCAGCGACTTCCAGATGATCGGGTTCATGCCCTGCACGCTCTCGACCTCAAAGGCGAAGCTGCCGTCGGATTCGACCTTGACCGGCTGGTTGCCGACGACGAAGGACTTCAGAGCCGACAGCTCGTCCACCACCATGCCCTTGACCATGACCTTGGCCGGACCGTTGAGCGTCGCGCCGCGCTTGGGCTCGGTGATGAGGACCATCGGCCCCGTGGAGTCGGCCTTCAGCTTGAGGGTGCGCGGCCCAAACTTCTTCGCCAGCTCGCCGAACACCTCGCTCGAGAGCGTGGTGGTAAAGGTGAAGTTGCCGTCTCCCTTGAGCTTGTAGCTCTTGGTGACGCCGTCGCTCTTGTTCTCGATGACCAGCTCGGTCGGATCATAGGTCGCCGGCGCCTGCGTAGGCATGTTCAAGATCTCATTACCGAACTTGTCCTTGCCCTTGCCGACCAGCACGACGATGTCACCCGCCGCGTACACCGGCTTGGGGGTCTTGGTCTCCAGCTGCCATTCGACCGGGTCGGCGGGCAGCACCTGCAGCTTGCCTGGCGTCTTCTCGACCTTCAGCCCGGCAACATCGCAGGTGATCTCGAACTTGCCCGCCTTGTCGCTCGTCACCTTCTTGCCGGCCAGGGTCAGGCCCGCCGGCACGCCGACCGTGACCTCGCCGGCGTTCACCGGATTGCCGAAGGCGTCCGTGACGGCGCAGCTGACCTCGGCCCCCGCGACGTCGCCGGCGACGAACTTGGCCGGCGACACCGTCGCCACCGTCTTGGCCGGCGCGCCCGCGATTACTTCCAGAGATGCCGGCGTCGACTCTGCCTCGGTGGCTGCGGCCAGCGCGCAGAAGACCTTGGCCGACCCTGCCTTGCGTCCCTCGACCTCCAGCCCGCTGATGGCGCCGGCGTCCGATGGCTCGATGGTCGCGCTCCAGCCCTCGGTGTCCGCAGCGATCTCGTTGCCGTGCCCGTCCTTGCCGGTGCACACGATGGTCGACTTCGCGCCGGCGCCCACCTTGGTCGGCTCGACCTTGGCCACCAGCTGTACCGCCAAGCCTGGCCGCACGAGCAGCGTCGCCGGCGAGTCGTCCTTGACCTTGCCGCCATGCAGCGTGCACCCGACGAGGTAGCTGCCGGTGCGGGTGACGCTGAACTTGTCGCCCGCGATCGTCACGCCCTCGGCTGCTGTACCATCGGCCTTGGTGACGACGTACTCCGGCTCGGGGATCGGCACCACCCCCGGTTGGCCGACGCAGCCGACGATGACCGTGTCACCCGCCGCGACGTCTGAGGTCGAGAGGCTGGTGTCGAGCTGATTGAGCGTGTTGAGCACGCCGGTCGGCAGGCCGTAGGTCTTGGCTGCGCTCGCGCCGTTGCTGCCAGCGGTGTCCTCGCTGCACGCCAACGCGCAAGCCGCCAGCGAGATGACCAGGGCGAGGCGCGACGCTTCGCCCGCAGGGAGCCTCATGGCGGCGCGGAGGGCTGGCCGTGACAGCAGGATAGAGACCATATGCGCGGACTGCATGAGACGTCCTCCTGGGCGCGCGGGCAGGGCGACGCCTATGGGTCCAGCACTATTACCACCTCCTGTACCGCAACGCCACGACGTCTGCGGCGCGACGGCCTGCTCGGAGTGTCGAAGCCCCTGCCTGCCGCCGGGCTGCTACGGGTCGAAGCCGCCGGCTCACCGCGTGGGGGGCTGCCCTCTGGCCGTCGTCCGCCGCTTGTCGTCGCCGCGGCCCCTTCGGCGTCGCCAGCGTCGCCGCCCTCGCCGAGGTCGCCGAGAGGCAGCCCGGCGGCGCGCCAGCCGCGGCGCAAGGGCGCGGGCAAGCTCAGCTCAGGCTCGGCGCCGTCGAAGCCGCCCGGGACCTCATCGCACGCCACGCCCTGGAGGACCAGCCACGCCGCCGCCTGCCGCGATCGCAGGCCCTGGGCGCAGATCAGCATCGGAGGCGCCGGAGATGCCCTCGCCAACGTCATCAGCGCGGCGGCGAAGTCGCGCACGGGGCGCTGGCGGCCAGCGGCGTCGAGATCGTACATCGGCAAGGGCAGGGCACTGGGCGCGCCGCCATCCCGCCGCTCCACGGCGCTGCGCAGATCGACCAGGGGCGCGACGCCCGCTTGGAGGCGTTGGTGCGCCTCCTCGACGGTCCATTGCACGACGCGAGCGCCACCGTCGGCACCCGCCTGCGAGGTGGCAGGCACCTGCCGCGTGCTCACAGCCGAGACACCAGGACCAGGGCGGCGAACACCGAGCAGTTCCAGAGCGCGTGCAAGAAGATACACGTCCACAGATTGCCAGTGATCTCGAGCGCCAAGCCGAACGCCAGGCCGAGCACGACGTAGGGCAAGAACAGTTGGGGCGCCAGGTGCAGCGCTGCGAACGCCGTCGTGCTGACCAAGAGCGCGATGCGTGCGCCGTAGAGGCCACGTAGGACGCGAGCGAAGAAGGCCCGAAAGATCAGCTCCTCGCCGATGGGCGCGGCGACGACGACGGCGAGGCCGAGGGCCGCGATCTGCAACCCGCTACCGTCCTCCAGCAGCAGGTTGGCGACCGGATGCAGCGAGTCGCCGGCCTCTGGGTCGGGCCCGCCCGGCAACTGCAGCTGGATGAGCGCCGCCAGCCCAACGACTGGCAGCAGCAGGCAGAAGCCAAGCAAGGCCGATGTGCTGCCCCGCCAAGCTCCGCCGGCGTCGTCGTCACCCAGCAGCCCGGCAGACTCGGCAGGCGACCCGGTCCGAGCAAACGCCGAGACCAGGGCCCAGGCGACCAGGACGCCGGCGCACCCCTGAAACAGCATCGCCAGACCACCGCCATCGCGCGCCGACGGAAGCAGCGCCATCAGCAGGCCGGCGAGCAGCGTTCCGGCGAGCCAGGTGCCGACGCCGAGCCACGGCAGCAGCGGATCCCTCGGCCAGTGCGGGATCGGCAACCCGGCGCCGATGCGCGCCTGCAGGGTCGCCCAAAAGCCCTCGCCACGCCGGCGCGCCATGAGCCCGAGCGTCAGCAGCCACGCCCAAGCGACAATGCCGACCATCAGGGCCAGCGAGCCCATCGCCGACAACGTCGTCACCGGCATCAACACGGTGTCTTCGAGCTCAAAGAGCCGGTCATGGGCGGCCCGCGACAGCGGCGCGTCTCCCGCCAGATGGCCGAGCCGGGCCCGCACCCGCTCGCGGACCACGTTGCTCCAGGCGTGACCGAAGCGCTCCCGCCGCGCACGACCGACGGCGTCCACCAGAGCGAGCGCGGCCGGCGGCGCGGCGCTGCCGCATGCGGCGAGGGCGGCGCGGGCGTCCTCGTCCAGCGCCTCAGCGCTGCCTACGCTGGCGAATGTCGCGGCGAGCTGGGGCATGCCTCGCGCCACTGCGGCGGCGATGACCTCTCCTCGCGCCAACCTGCCGAGGCTTGGGCTACGCTCCTCCAGCCGAAGCGCGCGCTCGTGCCAGTGGCGCAGCTGGGCAAAGGTCGCCTCGACGAGCGCAGCGTCGAAGCGGTCGGCGCCGCGACGTGCACGCAGCGCTGGTCCGTCGTCGTCCTCGTGCCTCACCTCGACAGGCCCTGCGGTCTCCGTCGCCTCGGTCCCCGCTGCCTCGGTCCCCGCTGCCTCGGTCCCCGCTGCCTCGGTCCCCGCTGCCTCGGTCCCCGCTGCCTCGGTCCCCGCTGCCTCGGTCAACACAGTGGGCGCGACCGCAAGCGCGATGGTCGCAGCGACCGGCGCCCCGAGCTCTGCCATCACCCCCATGTCGCCGCCTGTGGCGTCGCCTGGCATCGCGACCGCCGTCGGCAGGCCTGCCAAGGTGGCAGCTGACGGCGTCGCGGGCACCGTCCCTGCCCCGGCGGCCCCTGCCCCAGCCACCCCTGCCCCAGCCACGCTGGCCGCGTCAGGCAGCGCCGTCACGGCCAGCGGGTCGACGGCCGCCGGGGCGCCCGTCGCGGTGACCGGGTCCGATGGGGCCTGCGGTGAGGTCTCGATCGCCGCTGGCGCCCTCCGGCCGTCCTTGTCTGCGCCCTCGCCGACGGCCCCCGGCTTGAGCGCCTCTAGGCTGCCGAGGCGAATCTCCATGCGCAGAGCGCCATACGCCGAGTCAGGCCCCGGTCCAGGCTCGGACTGCAGCTGCGACACAAGTGGCAGGGCGCAAGCGACCAGGGACACCGTCCACCAGAGCGACCGCGGCCCGGGCAGGGGCAGCCACTCGCGCAGCTTCTCAAAGGGTGGCATCAGCGCAGCGCCTCCTGATCGAGCGCCCGGAGGCCGGCCTCGCAGCTGGCCGGCTGGACGCGGCCAATCCGCTCTTTCCAGGCCTCGCACGCTTCATCGGTCGAGGCTCGCTCGCAGAGCCGCTGCGCGAGCTGGTCGCATGGCCGGTTGCAGCCCACCAGCGCAGCCGCCAAAGCGAGCGCCCAGGCCGCCGCCTCGGTCGCCCGCTGGAGCCCGTGGCGGCGGCGTCCTTGAGCGTCGCTCTTGGCCGCGTGGGGCTCGCCGCTCGCTGCGCGCTGCATCTTGGCTGTCTCCCTGACGCGACGCCCTTGGCGATGAGCCCCAGATCTGCGCCGCCGGCCACTGGTTCAGCACCGCTGGGCCCGCCATGCAGCGCGCCGCGGCGCCGGCTCCGCCGCCTGTGTCGCGGCTGGCGCGTGGCCGAGCCAGCGCGCCGACCCGCGCACTGTCGCGCTGGCGCTATGCAGGGTCAACCCTCGGTGTCGCGCCGCCTCTCACGGCGACGCAGCAGCTCGTCGCGCAGGCCGGCGACGCGCGCCAGCGTGGCTCGGCCACCGGCGGCGATGCCGTCGAAGATCGGCGCCGGCCGGTTGTAGCGCAGCGGATGGCCGCCGATGTCGCTGGCGTCGCCGCCGGCCAGCTCGACCAAGAGGTGGCCGGCGGCCGCGTCCCACTCCGACCGCGGCCACGGGGTCAGCGTGGCGTCGACGTCTCCGGCTGCCACCAGGGCCAGCTTGTAGGCGAGGCTTGAGCGGGCCGCGAGCTCAAACTCACCGCCGATATCGTGCCAGAGGCCGTACCGCAGCTCCGTCGCCGAGACCAAGAGGCGCAACCGCGCACCGGGCGCCGGATGCGACACTTTGAGCCGCTGGCCGGTGCCGTCAAACGCCCCGCCGCCGCGGCAGCCGTAGAAGCGCTCGCCGCTGCTCGGATTGGCGACGACGCCGAGCACCGGCCGGCCGGCCTCGACCAGCGCCACCGAGATGCAGAACTGGCCGCTGCCCTCGATCAGGCTGCGCGTGCCGTCGATGGGATCCACCACCCACACGCGGTCGGCCTGCAGCCGCCCAGGCTCGTCAATCGTCTCTTCCGACAGCCACGCCGCAGGAAAAAGGGCTTGTAGCCTGGGCCGTAAGAACCGATCGACGGCGAGGTCGACGTCCGTCACCGGCGACCGGTCCTCCTTGGCCCAGTTGTCGATCGGCCGCTCCAGCATCGCGCGGACCAAGGCGACTGCCTCTTCCACTACGGCCCGCGTCGCCGTCACCAGGGCGAAGAGGTCGATCGCGCCTGCACCCAGCGCCTCGTCAGCGGCCAACAGGTCGGCGGCCCCACCTGGCGCGTCGGCGAGCGCTTCAAGCGACATGGAGCGCTCCGGGCTCGCCGCGACTCGCCGGCGCGAGGTCCAGGGCTGGGTCCGCCAGGCGGCCCTCTTCGACGTGGCGCTGTAACCCCGAGACCAGCTCCGGCGCGCGGTCGGCCGGCAGCCCAAGGCGCCTGCAGAATCGGTCGGCCAGCGCCGGGGCGATCTCCATCACGCGTTCGCCTACGCTGTAGTACAGGGTGCAGCGTCGCACCAGGAGGTCCACGAGATCGCTGGGCATCTCGCTGTCCATCACCCAGTCCAGCTCCGCCCAACGGGTCGGCGCGCCCGAGATCACGGGTCGCTCGGCGCCCGGCTCGTTGCGGGCCAGCTCGCCAATAGCGAGGGCGTCGCTGCCGTAGTTGTGCGCGAGATGCGACGCCAGCGCGTCGGGCAGGCCGATCTCGCGCGCGACCTGCGCCGCCATCGCCTCGATGCCGCCTCGGCCCGCCGCGAGTCCCTCGGCGCCCGGCAGACGCAGCTCCGCCGTCGTGCAGGGTAGGGCGCGCAAGCGGCGCTCCGCCGGGAGCAGCGGCAGCGCGGCGTCGATGGCCTGAGCCGCCATCCGACGGTAGGTGGTCAGTTTGCCGCCGGCGATGGTGACGATCCCGGAGCGATCGGCCTCGAGGACATGCTCGCGCGAGGTCTTGTAGGTGCCACCAGCGTCGTCGCGGGTGCCAATCGCCAGCGGCCGAATGCCAGCCCAGGTCGAGACGATGTCCTCGCGCTGGAGCGGGCCGCCCCGCGCCTGGAGCGTGGCATTGGCCGTCGCGAGCAGGTAGTCGGCGTCGGCGGTGGTGGTGCGTGGGTTCTGCAGGTCGGCCTCGTAGCGGGTGTCGGTGGTGCCGATCACCGAAACGGTCGGCCAGCGCAGCGCGAACACCATGCGGCCGTCGGCGGCGGTCATCGCCACCGCCTCGGACAGCGGCAGCCGCGACCTGGGCACCACGATATGGACGCCCTTGGAGGGCTTGATCATCGGCCGCGGCGGCGGGCTCTGCGTCCCGGCCCCATGCAGGCGAGCCCGCACCTGGTCGCTGAATGGGCCTGCCGCCAGCACCAAGACACGCGCCTTGACGCTCAGCTCCGTCGCCGACGACACGCCGCCCGCGAGGACATCGCGCACGACGGCGCCGGCGATCTTGCCCTGCTCGACCTCGGGCCGCAGAAACTCGACGCGCGACAGGCAGACCGCGCCGGCCTGGTGAGCGCCGCGAATGTTGGCCATCACGAGGCGGGCGTCGTCGGTCTGGGCGTCGAAGTAGCGCACGCCACCGCGCACCTCGGGACGAAGCAAGGGCTCGCAGGCGAGCAAGCCGTCGCGCCGCATCGCCTTGTGGCGCAGCACGCCCGAAAACGCTGCGAGCGTGTCGTAGATCGTCAACCCGAGGTCGAGCATGAGCACGCCGTAGCGGCTGTCCTTGAACACGGGCACCACGAAGCTCTGCGGCACCGCCAGGTGCGGCGCCAACTCCAGCAGCCGCTGCCGCTCCCGCACCGCCTCGAATACCAGCCCGACGTCGCCCTGCTCCAGGTAG
>SXNM01000109.1 GCA_005777155.1 Pseudomonadota bacterium
GCACTCCGCGGTGCCAGCGGGCGATCCCCTCAGGGCTTGCGAAGATGTGCATCATGCTGCGGTCGTGATCGGCCGTGACGCGAACGCGGGGCGTCGCGCTGGGTCATCCACCCCTCAGCGGGCGGGCACCAATCGAGGCTGGGGCCGCGAAATGCCCGCCAAGTCTGCGTCTGGCGCCATCGGAGGCCGAGCGCTGCGCGCCGGTAGCGATGGCGTGCGTCGGCGCCGCGCGTCCACAGCGCATCGAGTCCCGTAGATTCTGGCCGCAGCCGACGCCTTGCCGTCGCATGGCAGCCGACGCACCATGGCGGCGTGAAGACCAGAAGCCGCCTCCACCATTCCACCGATGCGCTGCCGGCGAACGACCGCCGCGCCGGTCTGGGCGCAGCGCGGGGTTGGCAGACGCGCCCGTGGTCATTGCTTCGCCGCGGGCTGGCGCTGACGTTGGCTTGGGCGTGGCCGGCCGTCGGCGTCGCCTGGCCCACCGTGGTGCACCAGCAGGCGGCAGTCCGGGCGCTCGAAGGGCGCATCTCTCAGGGCCCGGTGACGATGCCGGCGCAGGAGGACGTCGTCGCCTTCTACATCTGGCTGGGGCGCGCCCTGGCCGGGGCCAACGAGCCAGATCCTGGCGGACGCGAGCGCTTTTTCGCACGATTCCCGACCCAAGAGAGCTTCGACGCGATCGGTGTCCGACGCCTGCTTGCCCTCACCGATGACCCTGACGTGACGGTCCACGGCGTCGACGGCTTCGACCAATCCCGCGAGATCGACCGCTTCGACGTCTTGGCCTTCGCCGCCGGCCGCCACCACCAAGACCACCGGTTTCGCAACCGCGTGATGCGCGACGGCGCCTACGAGCCGCTGCGGCTGCGCGACGGCAGCCCCATCCCCCACGACCCAGCGTCGCTGCACTACGGGCCGCAATTGGGCGTCGGCAGCGACAATTGGGCGATGGCGACGCTGCCAGCGGCGGCAACCGCTACCGATGAGGCGCTGCTCCTCAGCGAGCCTTGGCGGTTCGTGGCGCCTGTCTCCGAGGGGCAAGAGGTTTTGGCGCTGGCCGGCCAGGTCGCCCAGTTCCACCTCGACATGGCGATCTTGGCGCAGGCCTGGGCCGGCATCGAGCTCAAGCCGGTGGGCGAGTATTTCGCGTTGGTCTACGGCGGCGTCGCGCTTGGGCTGCTGCTCGACGCCGCCTCGCCCTTCGCCGCGGTGCAATCCGGCAGCGCAGGGCTGTGGCGAGCCGCTGGACGCGCCTATTGGCGCCGGGTCATCGAGACCGGTGGCGGCGTTTTCGCAGTGCTTCCGTCGCAAGCGTGGCTGGCGGCGCGCATTCGCCACAACCTGCGGGCCATCGGCGAGCACCTGGTCGGCGTCGCCATCACGCGCGCCCTGGACGCCGGCGAGGCGGCAGAGCCCAGCGACGCGAGCCTGCTGCGGGCGCTCGGCGAGGGCGCGCCCGCGTATTCAAGCGATCTGCGCCGTCGCGCCGAAGTATTCGTGCGCGAAGACGGCAAGCCGGAGCCGTGGCAGGGCGGTGTCGGCCTTGCGAGCGTCGCCGCGGTGGCGCTCGCCGACGCCGCAACGGCCGACGCCTCACGCGCCTATGACCTCATGACGACCATCGTCGCCCCCCGCTGGCAGAGCGGCGACGAGCTCGTCGACCCAGAGGCGCTGGAGGCCGGCAAGTACGACGAGGCCGCGCTGCTGGCCAGCCCGACCGACCCGGCGACTGAGCTGGCGCGCCGCGAGCTGATGCAGATCGCACAGCGGGCGCTGAATCGCGGCACGACCACGGCGCGCGCCGCCTGGCAGGTCTTCGGCACCGGCCATGGCCGCAGCGCCGTCGGCCGACTGCGGCAGGGCGCGCTCATCGCTTGGGAGGCCCGAGAGCGGCGTGTCGCGGCCTTTCGCGCCGGCGAAGATCCGCCGCTTGGCGCCTTTGGAGCGGTGACCCTGCCATGGGTCGCGGGGCTGGAGATCGGCGCGCCCATCGCGGCCCTTGGCCTCGCGTTCGTGCTCTGGCGCCGCCGTCGCCGCGCTGGCACCTAGAGACGCGCTCCGCCTGGACTAGCCCAAGCCGCGGTCGGCAACGCGGTGGCGGCCCGTCAGGGGTCGCTGGCGTCTGAGCAGGCGTCACCGGGGGGCGCGGCGTCGCTGCCGTCGCAGCCGCTGGCGGTCACCTCCGCGGGCGGCGCCGCGGCGTCGCCGCCCCAGTCCAGGCCGGCGTCATCGCCAGCGGTGGCCCCTGCGTCGCCGCCTGCCTGAGCGCTGAGGCCATCATTCCCAACGCCCGACTCGCCAAAGCCGATGTCCTGCTTGCTGGTACTGGAGGCCGGCACCGGTATCGGGTTGACCGCGCAGCCGCCGACAAGGGCCGAGGCGGCGAACAGCCACGTGGCAGCGATGGCGCTGAGCCAGGCGCGCGCCGGCGATGCAGTGGACGCCGAGACATCGGCCGATGCCGGAGAGCCCGCGGTCGCAGCAGGGCCGCTGCGGCAAAGGCGTGGCGCGTCCATAGCTCAGACCTCCGAGGAGCGGTTGGGCGCCAGGTTGCCGACGTAGGCGCCGTCTTGCGACTTGGCGTCGCTGGCGTCGTCGGGGCCGCCTGGGGTCACACCGTCGGTGGCTGGGTCTGGGTCGCCACCGCCGTCGCCGCTGGCGTCGCCTTCGACCTCTGCAGCGCCGGCGCTGGCGTCACCGGGCAGACCGACCGCGTCATCGGGGTCCCCGTGGTCGGTGGACGTGCTGTCGCTGGCCGCGCCGGTGCTAGCGTCGGCGGCGAAGCCGGCGTCGGCCGGACCACCGGCGTCACTGGCTGCGCCACCGCCGCCGGTGGCGCCGTTGGGTCGACCGCTCTGGTCGTCTTCGTTGCCGGAGGTCGCGACGCCCTTGCCCTGCTCGTGACCGGGCACAGGGATCGGGTTGACGACGCAGCCCGACAGACCGAGGAGCAGCGCCAAGCGCCAGAGCCCGGCGGTCCACCCGTCTGCGTGGCCCCGGCTGCTAGCGCGGCAGACACCCGCAGCAGGCGCGGCGGCGGACGACCTTTGACTCGTCTGGACTCGGCTCATGATGCCCTCCCCCGCGCGGCGACCCCAGCTGGCCGGCGACCAGCCGACTGGAGCGAGCGCCGGCGCCCCGATTGCTCAGGTGCAAACATCATGCCGGATCGCCGGACCGCCGTCACCATCTGGCAACTCCGGAGCTTCGCCGCTTGCTTTCATGCGCTTACCGCGCGACGGCCGCTGCGGGCCGAGCCGGAGGACTGTTGTGTTTTGCGACGATCGTCGGCAAACTCCACACATTTCGGCCGGCGTCGGCGGGGAGTATGCTCATGGCCAGCGCATCGGAGTCGGGCAAGCGGCTGCTGTCGGAGGGCGCGACGCTCGCCGGCTATCGGGTGACGGGCCTGCTGGCGCGGGGCGGTGGCGCCGAGGTGCACCTGGTCCGCGCCGAGGGCGACGCGACGGCGCGCTTCGTCGCCAAAGTCGTCGATGGGCTTGATCTTGCTGCGGTCCGCTTGCTCGCCGACGAAGCCCGGCTGCTGCTTGAGCTGCCCTTGGCGGCCCTGCCTGCCGTCGCGGGGTGGCTGCCACCGGCGCGGGACGGCGTGGCGGCGCTGATCCTGGAGCGGCGCGCTGGTGTGGCGCTCGACCGGGCCTTGGCGGCGCGGAGCGACGCGCCGACGCTGGGCTATCACTTGCTCGCCCAGGCCCTCGCCGCTCTGCAGGCGATCCACGCCGCCGGCGTCGTCCACGGCGATCTGCACGCCGGCAACCTGCTCGTCGACGACGCCGGCAGACTGTCGCTGCTCGATCTGGGCCTCGCCGCCCCGATCGGCAGCTCCGCCGCCGGCCCTGGCCTGCCAGAGGTGGCTGCCCCGGAGCGTTTGCGCGGCGAGCTGGCCGATCCGCGCGACGATCTCTTCGCCCTAGGCATGGCGCTCTGGCGGGGCCTCGGCCTGCCGGCGCCCTACGCCGACTACCCTGCCCTGCTGCCAGCGGAGTCGGAGCGGGCACCGGTCGATCCCCGCGATCCGCAGGCACCGCTGCTCCGCCTGCTGAGCCAGCTACTGCGCCCGGCGCGCGCGCAGCGGCCGACCGACGCTGAGGCGGCGCTGCGGTCGCTGCGGAGCTCCGCCGAC
>SXNM01000110.1 GCA_005777155.1 Pseudomonadota bacterium
CGAGACGCCGGTGACGACCACCAGCCGGTCGCGCGGCAGGTCGAGGTCCACCCCGCGCAGGTTGTGGACCCGGGCGCCGCGCACCTCGATGCAGCCAGGATCGGCCTCAAGGGCCAGCGCAGGCGTGGCGACAGGCGCTGCGGCGAGCGTGACCGCCGTGAGCGCCGCGCTGCCCTCGGCCGCCTGCTGCAGCGCCAGCGCCGTCGGCGTGCCGCCGCTCAGCGTCAGCGCCAACGGCGCGCCTTGAAAGAGCACCTTTCCGCCGCCGGGCCCGCCGACCGGGCCGAGCTCGACCAGGTGATCGGCGGCGGCGATGAGGTCGAGGTGGTGCTCGATCAAGACGACGGTGTTGCCCGCCGCGACCAGGCGGCGCAGGTTGGCCAGCAGCACCCGCACGTCGTCGAGGTGGAGGCCGGTCGAGGGCTCATCCAGCAGCAGCAGCGCGTCGCGGGTGCGGGCCAGCAGCAGGTGGCGCGCGATCTCGAGCCGCTGCGCCTCGCCTCCCGACAGCGTCGACAGCGGCTGGCCCAGCCGCAGGGAGCCGAGGCCGCGCTCGCACAGGGCCCGCAACGGCGCGGCGATGCGCTCATCATCGGCGAACTGGTCGGCGACCTCAGCGGCCGTCGCCCGCAGAAAGTCAGCCGCCGACCAGCCGCGGTGTCGGGCCGTCAGCGCCGCCGCCACGAAGCGCTCGCCGTCGCAGGCCTCGCAGTGCAGGCGCACGTCGGAGAGGAACTGCATGTCGACTTGCAGGAAACCGATGCCCTCACAGGCCTCGCAGCGACCGCCTGGACGGTTGAAGCTGAAAGACGAGGCGTCGAGCCCGGCCTGCTCGGCGCCCGGAGAGGCGGCGAGCCGTGCCCGCACCACATCCCAGACCTTGAGCAGCGTCGCCGGGTTGGCGCGGCTGCTCGCCGTCGTGCCGCCCGCCTGGAGCCAGACGACGTCGGAGAAGGCCTCGGCGCCGACGATCGCTTCGCAGGCGCCCGGCTCCTCGCCTGCCACGCCGCGCTGCCGCAGCAGGGTGCGGGCGAGCACCTCCTCGACCAGCGTCGACTTGCCAGCGCCCGACACGCCGCAGACGACGTTGAGGCCAGCGCGCAGCAGGCGGACCCGGCCGCCCTGGAGGTTGCGCGCCCGCGGCTCACGGATCTCCAGCCAACGCGAGACGGCGGCGGTCTGTGTCCGCTCGCGCCGCAGATCCCGGGCGCGCAGGCTGATGGCGCGGGCGTCGGCGCCTTGGATCGCCGTCGGTCGAGCGATCCCGCCCTCCGCGTCGACGCGGCGGCGGCCGAGGAGGTAATCGGCGGTCAGGGAGCCACGCGCGCTCGCCAGCTGGGTCAGCGGACCCTCGAAGGTGATCTGGCCGCCGAGGTCACCGGCGCCGGGTCCGAGGTCGACCAGGTGGTCGGCGCAGGCGATGAGCGCCGGGTCGTGCTCGACAAAAACCACCGTGTTGCCAGCTCGTTGTAGACGACGAAGGATCTGCAGCAGCCGAGCGTTGTCCTGGGCATGCAGACCGACCGAGGGCTCGTCGAGCACGTACAGGACCTGCGAGAGGCCAGACGCCAGGGCCGTCACCAGCTGCACGCGCTGCAGCTCGCCGCCGGACAGCGTGCGCCCGGCGCGGTCGAGCGTCAGGTAGCCGAGCCCGAGGTCGTCGAGCAGCCCGACGCGGCGGCTCAGCTCCGCCAGCGGCTGGGCCAAGATCTCCCGCTGCCGCTCATCGAGCGCGAGGTCGCCCAGCCAGCCATGCAGTGTCTCGATCGGCGCCGCCAGCCACTCGGGCAAGGTGCGGCCAAAAAGGCGCCACTGCAAGACCTCGCCGCGCAGCCGCGTGCCCTGGCAGGCGTCGCAGGGCAGGAACTTGCGGTAGCGCGACAGCAGCACCCGGACGTGCATCTGGTAGGTGCGCGCCTCTAGCCAGGCGAACCACTCGCGCAGGCCGTAGAAGCGCGGCGCCAGCGGGCCCTCGTAGCCGTCGATCAGCTGTCCCCGCTGGCTCTCGCTCAGGTCCTGCCACGGCGACGTCAGCGGGATCGCCATCGCGGCGCAGAAGGCGTGGAGCTGCGCTCGCTCCCAGACCGTGCCTTCGGTGCTCCAGGGCTTGATCGCGCCCTCGCCGAGCGTCAGCCGCGGATCGGGCAGCACCTTGTCCCAGTCGATGCCGAGCGTGCGACCAAAGCCGCTGCAGGCTGGGCAGGCGCCGAGGGCCGTGCTCGATGAGAAGAGCTCGGCGGCTGGCTCAGGGACCTCTTGGCTGCAGGCGTCGCAGCGCAAGGCTGTGCTCGCGCGGTAGATCTCGAGCGCTGGCGCCCCGCCCGCCGTCGCCACCTGCCCACGCCGCCGCAGCAGCCAGCGCGCGTCGTCGCTGCCCACCGCTTCGCCCTCAACCAGGGCCCCATCGACCAGCACCTCCACCCGTCCGCCGCCGCGACGCATCGCCGCCGCGATCGCCTCATGCTCGCGGGCAAGATCGCCGCCCAGCCGCAGGCGGTCCTGCAAAATCCAGAGCGGCTGTCCCAGCCAGCGCTCGGCCGGCAGCGCCGCGAAGTCGACCGCCTGGCCGTCGACGATCGCCCGGTGGTAGCCGGCAGCCCGCAGCACCTCTGCCGCAGCCTCGGCGGCGGCCAACGTCGAGAACTCCATCGAGAACGCGATCATCGCCCGCAGCCCGGCGCCACGGCTCGACAGCTCGGCCGCCACCTGCGCCGCGCGTGCCCGCTGTACCTGGCCGCCGCAGCGGGGACAGATCGGCAGCGCGCCGGCGGCGAAGACCACCCGCAGCACCTCGGACACCTCCGTCAGGGTCGCCACCGTGCTGCGCGCCGCACCGAGGCGCCGCCCCTGTTCGAGGGCCACTGTCGGCGGGATGCCGTCGATCGACGCCGCCTGCGGCCGCGCCATGCGCTCGAGGACTTGTCGGGCGTAGGACGAGAGGCACTCGGCGTAGCGGCGCTGGCCCTCGGCGTACAAG
>SXNM01000111.1 GCA_005777155.1 Pseudomonadota bacterium
GGATCGCGGGGCACCATGAGCTCACGCAGGCGCGTCTCCAGCTCGTCGCGGCGCCGCGCCAGGTCCACCATCTCCTCTCGCGCCAGGGCCCGCATCTCGGGATCTGACTCGTCGCGCATCAGGAGCTCGGCGCTTTCAAGGTCAGCCAGCACTCGACGCCACTCTCGATAGCGCAGGACGGTCTCTTCCATCCCGGCGCGCTCGCGCATCATGGGCATGGAGCGCGCTGGGTCGCAGGCGATCTCGGTGGTCGCGAGCGCCGCCTCAAGCTCGTCGAAGCGCTCCACGACGGCGTCCAACTTGTCGAACATCACCTCACCCCTCTTGCGTCATCGCCGGCGACCCGGGGCCGCCTTCTCCGCACAGCGGGGCGGTAGGGCCGGGCGCGCTGGCAGACGCGGTGGTGTAGACCGCGCAGGGCTGGGCTGCAACCTCAGCGAGCGCTACGCCTGCGCCGTCCAGCAGTCCCGCAGCCAAGAGCAGGGACCGCGCCTCATCGAGCTGCGCCGCCGCTGGAGCGCGGAGCGCGAGCGCGAAGCGCGCCCTCGTGGCCAAAGACCAGGGGCGCCGCCAGGCGAGCCACGCCCCGAGCGCCACGCCCGCGGCGTCGACGGCGAGCAGCCCGACGATGAATAGCGGCGTCACGGTCACGGCGACAGCGCTCGCCAGCGTCACCGTCAGGGCCGCCGCCATGAGCGCCCCGGCCAGGGCGAGGGGGGCGCCGCAGCGATCTTGTGCTCCAACGCCCTTGGCGTGGGCAGCGCTCGCCAATAGCGCGTGCTCGAGGGCATGCCACTCGGCCTGTCGCCGCCCCATCACCGCTGGCGCGACCCGCAGCCCCAACGCGCACAGCGAGGCGAGCACCGCCAGGCGCCCCCCCAGCGCGCCGCTTGGGGCGATGGGCGACCAAGCGATGGCGATGCCCCAGCCGGCGAGCGGTGAAGCCGGCCAGAGCCAGATCCAGGCTGCGAGCACTCGCGCGGCTGCCCCAAGCCAGTCGGTGACGCCGGCCCGGCTGCCGCCGCGGCGCAGCGCGAGCAGGGCTGCTGCGCCTTGGAATTGCAAGCCGATCAGCCGCCGCAAGGGACCAGTTCGCCGCCCAGAGGCTGGCGGCAGGTTCAGGAGGCAGAGGCCCGCCCCCCCTGCCAGCGTGGTCAGCAAGACGCGACGACCGCTGACGCCGAGGGCCACTCCGTGTGCGAGCGCGACGGCCTCCATGGTCAGACTTCCTCCATGGTCAGACTTCCTCCATGGTCAGACTTCCTCCATCGTTGCAGCCCCTTCCGCGTGGCGAGCCGAAGGGCGATCCACCGCCGAAACGGAAGGGCGCCGCCAGCCGGCCGATGGTACGCAACGCCACCCGTGGTCGTCGATGTGCGGCAGCGCGGATCAGGCGCCGCCCATGAGCTCGCCGCAGCAATGCGAGCGCGGCCGGGCGCCGTCAATCGGAGCTCCAGGACCGTGCCGGCGACGGCGCGGCGTGACCCGGCGCGCCTTGCTAGGCGCCTCTATCGCCCGTACAACGGCGAGACCCCGGCCCACGCGCGCTGACCGCCGATGCCGTGGGGCGCCGTCAGACGAAGTGGGCGTCGGTGTCGAGGCAAGGGAAGTCGCAGGGACTGACGCTTGCTTGGACATGCGTGACGGCCACTCTGGCGGGGTACAGGGTGACGCGGGAGCGGACCGCCGCCAAACTGACGGTCGATGGCGGCGCGCGGTGGAAGTTCGGGCGTGTGGGAGACGGCTGCGTCGCCACGCTGCTCGCTGGGCGCAAGCGGCACTAGGTCGCGCCGTCGCCCCGCGGCCCTGCTGGCAGGTCGTTTTCGGTGGGCGCACGATCTGCCAGCGCCCATCCGACGAGGGAGTGCACCATGGCCGCGAACCGACTCGAGCTGAGCACGCTGCTACCAGCCGCGATCCCCTCCGCCGCGCCGCCCACCACGGCCGGGTTGCCGCCCATCGACGACTCGCTGCGCACGGAAGCAAGGGACGCCCTCGCGGCGATCGACGCTGTGGGCGCTGGTGGCTGCATCGCCAGCGACTGCGACGGCACGATATGGGCAGGTGATGTCGGCGACGAGCTTGTGCGGCTGGCCGAGGCCCACCCGCACCTGTTCCCCGGCGCTGCGGTCGACACGCCGTCGTACTTCGAGCGCATGGAGCTCGACTACATCGGTGGCTGCCTGGAGAGCGCGGCGTTGACCCGCACCGCGGCGCAGCGCGATGTGCAGGCGGCGCTGCTCGAATGGCTGCAGGGGCGTGTGGCGCCGCGGCTCTGGCTTGTCGAGGCCCTGGTCGCGGCGGCCGAGCGAGGCGTGCGGGTGGTCGCGGTGTCGGCCTCGGCGCGCTTGGCGGTGGAGGCGGGCCTCCGGCGATGCGGGCTCGCAGGTCATTGTGAGGTGATCGGAGTCGAGCCGACGCCGACCGGCTTCGTCAGCCCAGTTCCCATCGGCGCTGGCAAAGTGGCCGCGCTCCAACGCATCGGGGTGCGACGCGTCGACGTCGCGCTCGGCGACTCGCGCTGGGACGGCCCCCTGCTCTGCGCCGCCGAGCGTGGCCTGCTGCTGCGCCCAGGCAGCCAAGCGAACGATGTCCAGCTGAGCGCGGCGGCCCTGCGCGGATGAGCGCCATCGGCGTCGGCGACGCGGCGACCGGCGGGACAGCGGGGCGGGGAACTGACGCAGCCGGCCGAAGGGGCGCGGCTGACCGCGATGATCCGCTGCGTGGCGGCGCGCTCCAGCAGGTGTGGACCGGCGCCGTGGCGGCGCTGCAGGGCCCGGTCTTTGCGCTGCGGCATCCCCCCGTCGCGTTGCACACCTTGTCGACGATGGCACTCTACTTCGCGGTCTGGGGCCTGTTGGTGTGGCAGTTCGCGCGCTACCAGTCAGCCACCCTGGACGCCCTGATGCCTGCGAAGGGTGCGGCGCTCTGGCAGACGGCGCTCTGGAATGCCCTCCTTGGGTTCGCGTTGCTGATCTACTGGCTCGTGGCCTTGCTGCTGACTTTTGTGCTCGCCAACCCGCTCGTGGCGCCTGCGCTTGGGTTCCTGGCAGAGCGCGTCGAGGAGACGGCGCTTGGAGGGCAGGCGCGGCCGCTGCCGCTGCGGGCTCGTCTGCGCGCCATCGCCTCCGCCTTGGCGCGTGCGACGGCGCTGGCGGCCCTGCAGATCGGCGGCGGGCTGGCGATCTGGGCGATCTCCGTGCTCCTGTCGTGGCTGGTTCCGCCGCTCGGCGTCGGCGTGGCCATGCTCGCCGGCGGCGCTTGGTCGGCGCTGTGGCTGGCGACGACCTTGGTCGGTTATGCGATGGAGAATCACCACATCGGCCTTCTCCGACAGTTCCGGTTGCTGCGGGGCGCCGTGCCATTGATGATCGGCTTTGGCGCCTGCGCGCAGCTCTTTGCGTGGCTGCCGCTCGCGGTGCCTATCTTGGTGGTGTCGGCGACCCTGCTCGCCGTGCGCTTGCATCGGTATGGCCACCTGGCGCTGCCGCTGCGTGACTCCCCCGCGCCTAGCGAAGACGCCGCCATCCGGGTGGGCGGCGTACGGGCCGGGTCTGACGAGCGCGGTTGAGCTTTAGGCGGCCGGCACCTACCATGACGGAGCGGTCGTCGACGGCCCAGGCCGCGACTGTGAGAGGCTGATGGCAGGCGTCTTCGATCGCAGCGTGCTCCTGGTGACTGGCAAAGGCGGCGTCGGCAAGTCGACGGTCGCCGCGAGCCTGGCGCGCCGGGCACAGGCCGACGGCAAGCGCGTGCTGCTCATCGAATTCGAGTCGGTGTCCCGTATGGCGCCCCTCTTCGGCCTGCAGGAGGCGCCGCTGGAGCCTGTTCGGCTCGACAAGGGCCTCGATCTGATGGGGTTCGACCTGCTGGAGGCCCTCCACGGGTTCGCCGGCGACCAGCTCAAGGTCCGCGCGCTGGCGAAGTTGGCGCTGGCGAACAAGGTGGTCCGCGGTTTCTTCTTGGCGATGCCGGCGATCCGCTCGATCTTGTTCCTCTATCACCTGCAACGGCTGGAGGCCACCCACGGCCCGCGCGGCGATCGTCGCTGGGACCTGATGATCTGCGACATGCCGACGTCGGGGTTCGTCGCCGGGCTTTTTGGCGTGCCGGCGATGGTCCGCATGATCTTTCGCGTCGGCCCGCTGGCCGAGGTCGCCGAGTCGATGTCGCAGCTGCTCTTCGACCCGTTGCGGCTCGGCGTCGTGCTGGTGACTCTACCGGAGGAGATGCCGGTGGTGGAGACCATCGAGCTGCGCCATGAGCTGCGGCGACGGCACGGGGTCGACGTGGCGGCCATCGTCGTCAACGGTCTCTACCCGGAGCTGGTCGATGGCGACGAACTGGCGGCGCTGTCTGCAGTCGTCGCCGAGCCGGGATTGAGCAGCGACGATCGTCACGCCGCCGAGCAGCTGCTCTGGGCCGCAGAGGTCATGCGCGGGCGCGCCGCTCGGGCTCGGCGTGTGCTGCCAGACCTCGAGCACATCGCAGGCGAGACGTTGGTCGCCCTGCCCCACCTGTTTCGGCGAAAGCTGCACCTCGACTCCATCGACGCGCTCGCCGCGCGGTGGCGCCCGGACCAGCGCAGCGCGGCGCTCCGCCCCAGGCCGCCGGCTGGCGCGGTGGAGGTCCGACCTTGAGCTCGCTCCGACTCCTGGAGAGCGTCGATCGGGCACGGTTGTTGGTCACCGTCGGCTCAGGCGGCGTCGGCAAGACGACGACAGCGGCTGCGCTGGCTTTGTTGGCAGCCCGGCGCGGCCGCAAAACCCTGGTGCTCACCATCGACCCGGCGCGCCGGCTGTTGCAAGCGCTCGGACTCGATGGCGCCGACTGCCCCCCCAACACGCCGCTGCCCGTGCTGCCACGCCTGCACCAGCAGCTGCTGCCCGCAGATGGCAGCGCGGCCTATGGCCTGGTCGCACCGGAGCACACGTCGCTCGACGCGATGATGCTGGACCCCACGCTCGGCGCCGAACAGATGGTCGAGCGGCTGCTGCCCAATCCCGCGCTGCGCGAGGAGGTCCTCGGCAACCGGATCTATCGGGCGCTGCTGCCAGCGCTCGGCGCGAGCCCCGACTTGGTGGCGCTCGAGCTGCTCGCCGAGCTGCACCGTCGCGACCAGTATGAACTGATCGTGCTCGACACGCCGCCGACCCACAACACCGCGGAATTCCTGCAGGCGGGGCAGACCTTCGCCCACTTCATCAACGAGCAGGTGCTCAAGTGGTTCGCCAAGGTGCCGGCGCGCGACGAGTCCCGTCGCCCCGGCTTCTTCTCGCGCGGCAGCGTCGCGGCGATGGGGGTGTTGGGCCGCCTCTTCGGCAGCGAGGTGCTACCCGATATCGCGCAATTCTTCCGGTCGTTTCGCGACGTGATGCCGGCCATGCGCGCCCGGTCGGAGGCGACAGACGCCCTGCTGCGTTCGCCGGCGACGCGGTTTGTCGCTGTGACCGCGCCCGGCGAGACCTCCCTGCGCGAGGCGCGCCACATGTTGGCCCTGCTCCAGCGTGAGGGGCTCCCCTTCGCCGGCTTCGTGGTCAATCGCGTGTTGGTGCTGCCGCAAGCGCTGGGCGACGAGGCGCGGGTGCAGGCCATCGCGGCGTCGCTGGTGGCCCGGCTTGAGCGCACCGGCATGGAGCCTCTGGTGGCCAGCCATTTGGCGGCGCGGCTCTGCGACGGCGCCAGCAAGCTGCGCGACCTCCACTTGGCCGATGCTGCGCACGTCCGCTCGCTGCGCACGATGCTGAGCTTGCCGTCGTTCTTGTCGATCGTCCCGCAGCTCGAGCACGACATTCACACCCTGCCGGAGCTCTGTGACCTCGGCGCGCGGATGGTGCAAGGGTGCGACACCCCGGCAGCGAACGCGCCGGCGCCTGCGGGGGCCTCCAGGCCGTCTGCGGCCGCTGCGGGCGCCGGGTGAGCCTGGACAGGCCGCCCCCCGTTGGTCCACACTCGCGCCGGTGACCCGAAGCGCGGGGGCCGAAGGAGCAATCGATGACGAGCCCTGTGCCCAGCGAGCGGCAGCAGCAGCAGACGCAGACGGCTGGACCGGCGCGCGCGTCCTGCCGGACGTCGGGCGCCCGCGCCGCCGGCCTGCGCCACCTTGGCCAGTTCGCCACCGTGCTGGCGCTGCTCATCGCCGCAGCGCGGCCTAGCATGGCCGATCCGCTGGACCTTAACCTGCGCACTTTCTACGACCCGAATCGACCGGTCGCTGAGCTGCGCGAGGATGGCAACTACCAAAAGCTCATGAGCGAACTGGCGCATGTCATCGGGCCGCGCTTTGCAGGTCCGGCGCACTCGCTCGGCGCCCTTGGCTTTGAGGCGGCGCTCGAGCTGTCGTTTGCCGGCATCAACAACAACGCCGGCTATTGGAAGGCGGCGGAGGGTACGGCGCCTTCGACGGTCTCGACCTTTCAGATGCGCGTGCGCAAGGGGCTGCCCTACTCGGTGCAAGTTGGCGCCTCCTTGACACACCTCAGCGACTCGAATTTTTGGGCCATCGGCACCGAGCTGACCTTCTCGCTTATCGACGGCTTCGTCAGCGTGCCAGACCTCGGCTTGCGCCTCTCGGCCCAGTCGGTGCTTGGCCACCAAGACATCTCAATGCTCGTGGCGGGCGGTGACCTGGTGCTCTCGAAGTCGTTCGGCATCGCGGGCGTCGTCTCGCTGCAGCCGTGGGTGGCCTACTCGACGCTGTTCAGCACCGTCACCACCGAGCAGATCGAGGTCTACCCGGACAATACGACCCTGGAGCCCGAGGTCATGCTGCTCGGCCGGGTCAACAACTTCAGCCACCGCGCCGCCATCGGACTGCGGTTGGTCGTGCTGCGGATGACCATCGGTGGCGAGTTCATCCGCTCGTTCAGCAACGGGCTGAACCTCTTCACCGGCAAGATCGGCCTCGACTTCTGAGCCGTCTCCACCTGCAGCGCCATGGCGCGCCACGCCGGCCCGACGAATGGCAGCGGCCCGACGAATGACAGCGGCCCAGAGACGGCGACAGCGCAAAGGGGCCGGGCCCTTCGACGCGGCGGTCGCCGGCAGCGCAGCGGTGCCTGCGCCCACCCGTGATGGCGACGGGGGCCACGGCTCTGCGCCGCCACCCACGGCCCCTGATGCCTCTCGGCGGATCGGTGTCGAGGCCGCGCTCCCCCTGGCCCGGCTCGGCCGACTGCTCCGCGCCATCGAGCAAGGCGACGACGCTGCGTTGACCGAGGTCCACGGCGCCCGAGCCCGACGCCCTGACGCCCGCGTCATCGTCATCGCCGGCCCTGCTGGCGCCGGCAAGTCGACGCTGCTCGGCCAGCTGATCCGTGCCGAGCGGCGCGGTGGCCGTCGCGTCGGCGTGTTGGCGGTCGATCCCTCGAGCCCACGCACGGGCGGCGCGCTGCTGGGCGATCGCTTGCGGCTCGGCGACGCCTTGGAGGATGAGGGCATCTGCTTCCGCTCGCTCGCTCAGCGCGGCGCTCCGGGCGGGCTCTCAGCGGCGATCGACGCCTCCATCGAGGCGATGGTCGCGCTGGGCTGCGACGTGGTCTACGTCGAGTCGGTGGGCATCGGCCAGGCCGAGTTGGACGCTGCGCTGCTCGCCGACGTCTTCGTGCTGGTGCTGGCGCCGCAGGCCGGCGATCTCATCCAGGCCATGAAGGCTGGCGTTGTCGAGCTCGCCGACGTTTTGGTGGTCCACAAGGCCGACCTCGCCGAGTCCGGGCGCCTGGCCGTCGAGCTCGAGGCTGCCATCGCGCTGGGCCGCGACCGCGCAAAGGCGCCGCCGATCGTGCGGGTCGCTAGCGCCCGAGGTGAGGGCATCGCGGCGTTGCAAGCGGCCATCGCGGCGGTGGCGGAGCGGCGGCTAAGCGCCGGCGAGCGGCGCGCGCTGCTGCTGCGGCGAGCGGTCGAGCTTGGCCTTCGTCAGCGCGTGACAGCCTTTTTCGCCAGCGCCGACGGTCAGAGCCTGGCCCTGCAGGTGTCCTCCGGCGCGCTCGATCCGACCGTCGCCGGAGCGCTCGCGCTCGCCGCGTTATGCCCGTCGAATCTCGAGCAATGACAAAGCCCCGCTCGACGCGAGGCCGCGCCCGGCTCGCCGCCGGTTGGGTAGTCAGCGGCACCCAAGGGTGGTAACGTCGCGACTCGCTCATTTGCGCGATTGCGTTCCGGAGCCAGCTACCCCCCATGAGCACGCCCAGAGACCCGACACAACCCCAGCCGACTGGGGAGACCCCGTCTGCCGCGGGGGGTGCCGCGTCGCACCGGCACGCGCCGTCGTTGCTGCCCTTCGCGATGGGTGGCGGCGACGCCGCTTCGTCCCCAAATGCGACGGACGAGCCGCTCGCTGACACCGCCGTCATCGACCCAACGCAAGCAGCCGATCGGAAAAGCAGCCGCCATGCGCCGTCGGTGCCGCCTTGGATGAACGCCGACAAGGGCCAGAGCCCAGGTTGGGCGGAAGACACCCCTGGGGTCGGGCCGCAGTTCGTCTTTGGCGACTCGCGCAAGCCGCAGCTCTCCAAGCACGTGGCTGGGCCGCTGCGAGACTCGGCCCGCCGGACCTCGGCGATTCAGCCGCAGGTGAGTCGCGCTAGCGGGCTGACCGAAGGCGGAGGCTTGCGACCTAAGGCGATCGAGACCGCTGAATCCGCCACCCACGCGGAGCGCCCGCCAGCGCCAGCGGTGATCGCGACCCCGCAGCGGAAGGTCAGCGACATCCGACCGACCGCCGTGCAAGAAGATCCAGGCGTCCAGGGCGCCGAGGCGCTCCGCCGCGCACAGCTCGTCGCCCAGGCGACGGCCCGCAGCGCGCTGCGCGCCGCAGACGCCCGTGTGCCCGCCCTCCTCGGCCTCTTGGCGGCCGTGGCGGCGCTGTTGTTGCCGGCAGGACCTGGCCTGCCCGCGCTCTACGCGGCGATGTTTCAGGAGATCCCTTGCGCCTGGCCGATGGGCATGATGCTGGCGTCTGCCGGCACGGCCTTGACCGCCGGTGTGTTGTTGGTCTCGCTCGCCGGGGGCACCCTGCGGCCGCCGAGCGCCGAAACGCCTGTGGACCCGGCCGACGTCAGCGACGGTGGTAGCCTGCTCGCGGTGGTGGTCGCGCTGGCGACGCTGTGGTTGCGCGAGGGGGCGGCGCCTGGCGCGTTGCTGCCGACGATGTGGCCGATGCGCGGCGATCTTTTCGGCATCCCGACGGCGATCTGGTGCGGCCTGTTGGGCGCTTCGCTGCTGAGCCTCGGCCGGCGGCCCGTGGAGCGCCCGGCGCGCGTCGTCGGTGGCGTGGCGGCGGCGGCGCTGACGGCGACTTACTGGCAGCCGCTGACCTGGATCGGCAAGACCTCCCTGCCGCTGCTCTTCGCCTTCACCGCCGACAGCGGCCATACGCTGCAAGGCGAGATGGTCGAGGCCGCGATCATGGCCGCTCCGGTCGGCACCGTCCTGATGTGCCTGATGGGGCCAGCTGGCCTAGCGCTGCTGCTGCTGCCGCGCGGCGCCGGCCGCGGACTCACCGACGGACTCGGCCTCGCGGTGGCGGTGGCCCCGGCGGTGTGTGCGCTCATGGCGGGGAGTGGCGGGCTGGACTTGGGCGCGGTGACGACGGCGCTGTTCCTCACGGCAGCGACCTGCGCAGCCGCGCTCTCGGCGCTCAGCCGATGGTCTGCCAGCGTCGACGACGAGACGGAGTCGATGGTCGAGAGCAGCGCCGTCTTCCTCATGGCCTTCGCGTTTGTATTGCTAAAGGTACAAGGCGGCCGCTACTCAGCGACAGACGAGGGCATCTACTTCTACGCCGCCAAAGCGTGGGTCGACGGCATCTGGCCCTACCACGACTACTTCTTCTCGCATCCACCGCTGCATATCGCCGTACCGGCCACCGTCATTGGGATCTTTGGCTGGTCATTTCCGATAGTGAAGTCGCTGTCCGCGATCGCATCGTTGCTGACAGGCATTGTGGTCTGGCGAATTGGTCGTCGCCACATCGGCGCCGTTTGTGGGCTGCTCGCCTGCGGGTTCTTCCTCTTCGCTGCGGAGACGCTCAAGGCCAGCACGAACCTCACCGGCGTCAACCTCACGACGCTTTGGCTGACCCTGGCGGTCTGGGCCGCGCTGCGGGACCGCGCGTTCATGGCCGGTCTCTTCGCGGGCATCGCCGCCAGCACTGGCATCTATGCGGTCGCCGGCGCCATCGCATTGGTCGGTATGTTGGCTTTTGCCACCACGGCGCGTGGCGAAGATCGGCCTCGATCGCTGATTGGCAGACTGTTGGCGACCCCGGCGGTGCAGTTGATCATCGGCTTCGCCTTGGTGTTTGGCACCATCCACATCCTTGGCGTGCTGGTCGGCGGCGAGAGCTACCTCGACGGCGTCTACCGCTATCATACGCAGAAGAAAGTCAAGATTGTCGGCTATGTCGGGCTTGAGAACGGCCCGCTGGCGCTGCTCAGCAACCTGATGGCGACATTGCAGAGCAAGGACTTCCTCACCGCGACCTACTACCATGGCGCACACTTCTGGCTCGCCCTTTGGGCCCCTCTCGCGGTCGCCCTGCGCATCTTCTTGCGACGGGCCGAGCGCGACGCCGCCCAGCTGGCGACCCTGCAGAATGACCGTCGCGTGGTGCGGCCGCCGCAGGGCGCTGGTGGAGCCCCGAACTCCACAGATCCACTCGATGATCCTGACCACTGGGCGATGATGAGCAACCCGCGCCGGTGGTGGCGCCACCCCAGCCTCGGCGGAGCCTCCCTGGTGGTGTGGATCGTGACGGTCGCCATGCTCGGCGAGCTGGCCCAGCTGCCGGAGCGCTACGATTTCTACTACACGCTGATGCTGCCCTTCGCGGCGATCTCGGCCGCAGTGACGCTGACCACCTTGCTCTGGCTGGTGCGGGTGTGCGTCGGGGCCGGGGTGCGTGACGCCGATATGTTGGACGCTCGGAGCCTGCCGTCTGGCCCTCTATTCGTCCCAGCACAGGCGCGTTGGGCGCTGGTCGGACTCGCGCTGTGCTGTGCCGCCTGGGTTCCGGTCAACGCTGCGGCAAATCGCGCCGCCTTCCCCACCGAGCTAGCGCCGGGCGGCGGCAGCAAAGGAGCTGGGCAGCTCCTGCGCTTTGAGTGGATCGATGCGCCAGGGCCGAAGCTGCTCTCGGACCTGGGCCGCGCGCTGTTTTGGCGCGACTGGCGTGTGCGCGGCAACCTAGAGTCGGGCGTCCTGCACTACCTCTGGAGTAAGAAGCGCTGGTTCTCGACCGCTGACACCATCGCCGCAACCATCGCGTCGCGATCACGCGGCTCGGACACCTTGACCGGCGCCTCGACCTACGCGCCGATCGTCGCCCTGCTGGCAGGCCGGCGCATGGCGGCCGATCACGTCGACACCAATAGCAAGACCTTCAAGACCGGCATCATCGACGAGGCGGAGTTCTGGACGCGCGCCTGCAAGGACAACCTGCGCTTCATCGTCGCGGCGCCGCAGTCGTGGTTCACGGTTGAGAACATGAACCGCAAGTCCACGGTCGTGCGCCACTTCCGCCTGCTTGAAGAATTCCACGACCCGGCGCTCCGCCACTGGCGAGATGAGGTCATTCAGCTCTGGGAGCGCAAGGGCGAAGCGCCTTGCCGCTACGAGACCTCGCTCGCTCCGGGTCCTGCGGATGGCCAAGAGACCGCGCCAGCGGAGCCAGGCGCCGCCAAGCCGACGGCCATTGGCGCGCCTGCAGCGGCCAAGCCGCCGGCAGCGAAGGCCAGGGCTGCCGGCAATGGGCGGCTTGGCAAGAAGGCGGCGGGCGAAGAGCGCTGAAGTCCGACGCGCTGGCGCTAGCCCTCGCCTGAGGTGCCGTAGCAAAGGCATCGCGGCGACGTCGAGGCTGACGCAAGCGACCGCCCTGGGCATCGACGAGGCTCTGGACGACGACGACGCGCCAGACGACGCGCCCGACGATGAGGCGACACGTGATGTGCAGCCGCGCCCGTGGCCGTACGCTCTTTGGGGCTCGGCGCCACTCCAGGCGAAAAGCAGTCGTTCTGACGGCTTTGCCCAGCCAGAGACGCGCCCATTTTCCCGCCCGGGCCAAAGGCTCGGGGCGGCGCTAGGCTGCGGCTGACGCTGGCCCGGCCCTCGGTGACTGGCCCCTTCGCTGCTGCGAGCGGTCGTTCAAGGGCGGCGACCGCAGCGAGCCTCGACAGGGGCGCGTCCGGGGCGGTCGAAACCTCGCAAGCCGTGATTCGCTGTACGCATTCAGCTGGAGCGGGCGCGCTGGCCACTAGCGCTAGTCGCAGGTGGCGACAAACACCGGCACCGTGCGGTCCTGCTTGCAGCCCTGTGCGGTGCAGCGCAACGCCACGCCGTTGAGCGCCTCGACCAGGCCGGCGTACCCGAGCGACGAGGGCACCGCGACGACGACCGAGGCCGTCTGGGTGTCGGCCCACGCCTCCAGCCGATCGCCCTCGCCGTGGCCCGGCGCCGACTGTACCTCGCGGAAGGCGCCGTCGAGGGAGAGTCGGCCGACGTGGATGGCCTTGCCGTCGTGGAACACCGCAGACGCAAAGCCTTTAGCCTCAAAGCGCTGGGCGCCGACGACGGCGAACGCCGTGCAAGACAGCTTGCCACGCGCCGCTCCGCCCGCTGGCGCGTCGAGCTTGAAGGGCACGGCCTTCTGTGTGTCGAGGAGCGAGATCGTGAAGCCGACGCGCTCATTGCTGCCGTCCGCCCGACGCCGACCGACGAGGATCACCGTCGGCCACTCTTGCGCGTGCTCGCCGACGATGGTGGCCCGCAGCAACGCCTCGAGGTAGCGCATCGGCACGTCGGCGTCTGGCACGGCCAAGAGGCGGGACTGGTTGAAGTTCGAGACTGTCGAGCTGCGGACGTCCTGGACCAAGGCCGACACGGCCTGCACGAGCTCAGGGTCGGCGGACCAGTCGGGCTTCCATGGCCGCGCCGGATCGTCGGGCTTGCGCAGCGCGTTATCCATGAGCGAGACGCCTTTGGCGGTGACGTAGAGGACGGCGTTGCCGGGGAGCGGCGCTGGGACGCCCGACCGCATCGACACCAGCTTGGGCTCGTCGGCCCAGGCGGGCACCTCGGCAATTCGCTTGGCATATACGGCGTCGAGGCGCTGCAGGAATGGCTCGTAGGCGCTGCCTGGCCACGCCTTGCGAAACGCCGCGATCATCTCCTGCACCTTCTGGTAGTAGGGCTTCATCACCTGGTAAGGGCGGAGTTCCATCGGGATGGGATCGCAGAAGCCAGCGAGTTTGTCCTTACAGAGCTTGTTGGTCTCGTCCTGGTAGAGCGAGGTCTTGGCCTCGAAACCGAACACCAGGAGCCAGTAGTTGAAGTAGTGGGTCACCCGATCATCATCCGGTGCGCGCACGAAGAGGTCGGGCGTCCGCGCGACCTGGGCGGCGTGAAAGAAGATCTGGTCGAAGTCGAGGTCGACCTGCCAGGGCTTGCCGACCGAGGAGTTGCGGGCCACAGAGAGGTCGCGCCAGTACTCCATCGGCGCCAGCTTCTCCTCGAAATAGAAAGCCTTCTGCGCTTCAAGCCACGTCGCCAGCTCGTCGGCGGTGTTGGCCGTGGGTGTGCCGCGGGCGACAACTGCGACCTTCTTCAGCTCGGCGCGGCTGACAGTGCCGGCGACCTGGCTCACCCAATTCAGCCAAGGGTGTGTCGAGCCATCGGGGACGTCGGAGGCCGGGATCGACGCCGCTAGCCGCTGCCGGCGCTCGGCCATCAGCTCAGCGAGCCGTTCGTCGCCCTTGCCCGCGCGCTCCTCCTTGGCGTTCTTCTTCGGGCCGCAGGCCATCAGGGCGGCGAGCGACAGCAGCGATGCGACCAGGAGCGAGGGCAGTCGGCGGCGATTGAACATGAAGATCCTCTGCGATGTGCGAATCGGCAGCGTCGCGCGTTGCCGACCGTGGGCGACATCCTGTACGCGGCCCCGCCGAGGCGGGCGGAGCGGCCGGGGGGCGAGGATAGGCAGGGCGGCAGGCCTTGTCACCCTCAATAGGCGGGAGCTTGCGGGCGCGCTGGCGTCAGCCGCCGATCGCGGCCCGCAGCGCCTGCAGGTTCCGCCGCGGCGCCGAGCAGCTCGGGCAGATTCGGCTGGCGAGCGCGAACGCCTCGATGGCGGCGGCAGGATCACCGAGCATCAGCTCGCAGAGTCCGAGATCGAAGGCGGCGATCCACGACAGGCTGGCGCCGCCCTGGGCGACCAAGCCGGCCAGGAGGTCGCGCGCGCGCTTGGGTTCGTCGACCAAGAGCGCCGCCGCAGCCTCCAGGGGGAGCAGCGCCGCCGCAGAGGCGCCGGACTGGTGGGCGGCGGCGATCGCGGCCATGGCGTCGCTGCCAGCGCGTAACGCGACGTGGGCGGCGGCGCGCAAGATCGCCGCTGGTGCGTCGTCGAGCCCAACCAGGGCAACCAGCGCGCCGCTCGGATCGCCTCGGCGCAGCGCGATGGAGGCGCGGAGGCGCTGCGCGTCGGGGCTCGTCGGAGGCGCGCTCTCCAACCAGGCGGCGATGCGGTCTTGCTCGCCCGCCTGCAGCAGCAGTACGCCGATCAGCAAGGCCTCGCGCGGGCGTAGGCCGGCGCCACAGCGCTGCTGGAGGTCGCGGGCCGTCTGCAGCGCAGCTGCATCCAAGCGCGCTGGCCCAGCGCCGCTGCCTTGGGCTTGCACGGCGGCCTCCAAGCGCAGCCGCGCCACCTCGCGCCGTACGCCGCCGCATGGCTCAGGTCTGGCCTTTGCGCCGCGCAGCCGCGCCTCAGCCTGTTCGATAGCCAAGTCGCTGATCGACGCCAGGCGAGCTTGGGCTTGCCCGGTGCGACCGGCGACGAGGTCGAGCCCAACGCCGAGCAGCTCCACCTCGACGGTGCCGGCGCGGCGGACGAGCAGGGCCTCGTGGCCGGCGGTCACGCGCGCCGTGGCAGAGGGGTCGAGGGCCAGCAGCGAGAGGCGGGCCACCTCAGCGCCGTACTGGTTGCCGTCGCGTTCGAACGCGACCTGGTAGCGCTGCAGCGCGAGCGCTCGATCGCCGCTGGCGCGGGCGGCCTCGGCCTCATGCCACGCCCGCACCGCCTTGGAGGTCGTGCAGTCGGTGAGTGACAACAGCAGCAGCCCGCATAGAGCGAGCCTGGGCGCGCGGAGAGTCAGCCTCGACGCGCCGACGTCTGGCAACGCCTCGCGAGCGACGCTGGGCGACGTCAGAGCGCGCCGCACAGCTCGAGCCGCGCCCGCGCCAGATCGACGTTGAAGCGCTTGAGCCGCCAGGCATGGCTGCCGACGTCCTCGCGTGCAGCCTCGAGCGCGACCCGCGCGGCGTCGTAGTCGCGACGCGCGGCGTCCTTGTCGATCTCCGAGGCCTGCTCGGCGCGCTCGGTAACGATGATCACCTTGTCGCCCCGGTGGCTGACCTGGAGGTAGCCCTCGACCAGGACCATGCGCAGTGGATCCCCATGCTGGGTCTGCATCACCGAGCAGACGCCGACGCCGAGGGCCGTCAGCATGTCGCGGTGACCGGGGAGCACGCCGACCTCGCCGACTGCGCCGCGGGCGCGCACCGACACGGCCTCGCCGCGCCATTTTTCGCCCATGGGCGTCACGATCTCGATCTGCATCGGCTCCCCCGCGCGCGGTCCCTGGGACCAGCCTTAGAGGCTCTTGGCCTTCTCGATCGCCCCCGCCGTCGGCACGGGCTGGAGCAACGCCATCACCGGCGCGACATAGACCTCCGCCCCCGCCAGAGAGCCTTCGGTGAGCATCTGACACACCCTGAGCCTCTCGGCCCCGACTTCCCC
>SXNM01000112.1 GCA_005777155.1 Pseudomonadota bacterium
GGCTGGGTTCAATCTCGGGGTGAGGTGGCGGAGAGCTTCAGATGTGCGCCTATCCCTCCTACGCGCGAGGCCGCGATGCAGACCTTGCCGACCCGAGCCGCCCTCCAGGCTGCTGGCGGAGAGCTTCAGATGTGCGCCTATCCCTCCTACGCGCCGGCCGAAGCGTCCTTTGCGCTGGCGCTGCCCGCCCGCGCCCAGAGGCACCCATGCAGGCTCTGCATACCGACCGCAATGCCCGGCCGCGCCCCGTTTGCGGCGTCGCCGGCCTCGCCACCTGGCTGCCGAGCGGCCGCCAGACCGCGGCCGAGATCGCTGCCCAGACTGGGCTGCCCGAAGCCGTCATCGCCGAGAAGTTCGGCATCGTCTGCAAGCCGACGCCCGGCCCCGACGACCACCCCTGCGCGATGGGTGCGCGCGCCGCCACCCTCGCCCTCGACAGGGCGGGCGTCCGCCCAGCGGAGGTCGACGTCATCCTCTCGATCTCATAGGAATACAAGGAACATCCGCTGATGGTGAGCGGCATCAAGCTGCAGCAGCTCGTCGGCTGCCGCAACGCCTGGGCGGTCGGCCGCGATGACGCAGGCGCGCAAACCGCTGTGGCGTCGCGAGCCCCGCGCTACCCGGCGCGCTCTGGCGCTTGCCATGCCGCGGGTCGGCGCTGTGAAGTCCCTGACACCCCGGCCGCGAACGCCTGCAACGGCTCTTCAACCTGCGAGTAGGTGCCGGGCAGTGCCCAGGAGCCGGGAAACGGAGCGTAGCGCGCTCAGCGCACCCAGAACGAGTGCGGGTTGAAGGCATCCAAGTCGCTCTGGTTCGACCAGCCCGTCGAGTTGCAGCCGTCGCCGTAGCCCCAGTAGTGGCGGCCCATCTGGTGCGCGCGGCCCTGGCACATCGCGCCGAGGCCACCGCCCGTGTAGTTCTCGGCGTTGTTGTCGCGACCCCAACCGGCGAGCGCAGCGCACCAGCCGCCGGTCTTGCCGTTCACGAGGTTGCCGCCCGTCTCATTGCCGTCGCCGTGTACGTTGAAGCCGTAGAACTGCGGCCCGTTGCCGTCGGGCCCGTTGCCTGGGCCGCAGCCACCGCGCCAATCGAGGGTCGTGTGATTGCCGACGAGGACCTTGGTCGCCTTGCGGAGCGTCGGCGTCTTGAAGACCTCGTACAGGCTCGGGAAGGTCTGCCCCATCTGCCAGGCCAGGATCTTGGATTTGGTGTTGAGGCCCTGCAGCATGAAGTCGGTGAACGGCACGGACTCGTAGCTCGGGCCGAGCGCATCTTCCTCCACGAGCGCCTTGATGGAGCCCACGTACTTGCGGTCGAGCCAGCGGGTCTTGTCGCTGCCATCGAGGACGCCGCCATCGCCGTCGTGGGTCGCAGCGCGGACCTTGCCGACCAGGGTCCAGCCGCCGCCGTCGGTGGTCATGTCGCAATAGGCCTCGAAGGCGCCGCCGCTCCAGCCCTTGGGGTCGAGCCAGTAGATGCCGTCCTTGCTCGCCGCTTGCGCCTTGATGATGTCCTTGCACGATTGCGCCGGGTTGCCCTTGGTTCCCTGCAGCGTCAGGAACATCGGCGCGTACTCCTTGCCGTTGCAGATCTGCAGCGCCTTGCCCGCGGGGTCGACGTACGCGTAGCCGAGGCGCGTGGCATCGCACGCGTGGGGCGCATCGGTCACCGGGAAGCGGAATCCCTTGCCCTGTACGATGAGATCGCCGCCAGTGGCGACCTTCTGCGTCGACAGCGTCGCCACCTCGATGGAGAACGCCTCCACCGTGCCGTCGGTCTTGCCATCGAAGTCACAGAGGATGCCGTTGCCGGGCGCCTGCTTGACGCAGTAGCCGGTGTCGTTGACGACGAGGTTCCAGCCGCCCTTCGGGTTGGTGCTCAGCCAGGTGGCGAGGTCACCAGCCTTCGGCGCGATCTTGTCGCTCCAATCGGTGTCGAGGGACTTCTCGTCCTTCTTGCCGCAAGGGTCGCAGAGCACGTAGCCGACCTTCTTGTCGTCGGGAGGCAGCAGCGTAATCGCCACCGTCGAGAGATCAGTGTTGGCGAGCTTGACCTTGACCGTGAACCCCTGCGCCTTGCCCCAGTCAGGCACGTCGAGCTTGATGTTGGCCGTAGCGCCGGTGTTGTCGGGAATGCCGACGGCGCCGCCGATGGCGACCTTCTCGATGAATTGGTTGGTGAGCAGTCCGTTGCTCACTTCGTCGAGGCCGTCGGGCGGCAGCGCGGGGCTGAAGGCCTTGCACTGCAGCGTGCCGTCGGCGGCGATGCCAACCACCGCCTCACCCGCCTTGCAGGCGCCCTTGGGCTGCGCGATGCCGGTGAGCTTGCTGCCGTCACCTTGGTAGGCGGTGGCGGTGACGGTCTTGGCGACCAGGTCGCCGGTGAACGTCGCGCTGCTGCCCTTCAGTGAGTGCCCGCCGAGGTCGACGTCGCCGTCGAACTTGAGCTCTGCGATGGAGACGCACGCCGTGCAGGCGACGTCGGCGGCCGGACCGCCCTTGGTCAAGCTGCCTGCGTAGTTGAAGGCCGCTGTCGACGCCGACATGCAACCGACGCAGTCGACGCTCTCCGCCACCGCCGCGCGAATGGCGTACGCTGACGCCGCAAGCTGCTGACGTGGCAGCTCCGGGTCGTTGCCGACGCTGACGCCTAGCCACGCCACGCCGCCAGCCAAGGCCTTCGGGGCCACCGCCGTGTTGGCACCGAGCAGCGCGGTGAAACGCCCGCCGCTGACGGCGATGTCCACCGTCTCGCTCCACAGCTTCGCGCCGTCCTTGGGCGCGTCCCACAGCGAGAACGTCAGCTTGTAGGGACCGTCGACAGCGGCGCCGCCGCCTAGTGTCGTCAACGCGCCTTCGACCAGCAGCGTGCTCGGCGTCGTCGCGTGAACGGCGCCTGCGGTCAGCATGGCCAGCGGAAAGAGCAGCGCGACGGCGGCGAGGGCGCCGTGCCATCGGTGCGAGATCTTCATGGTGCTCTCCGAGCGCGAAGCCGTGGCCGCCGGGGTGCGCGCCCAAGGTACAAGCCGCAGTTCGCGACATGCGATCGCGAATCCCCAACAATGGCGACCACTGGGGTCGTTGTCAATCGCCGGACGCCCTCCGTCGCGCGCCCTCCTGCCGCGTGCTTTGGGCCCGGCCACCGTCGCCTGGACGCCGAGACCGCAACGCCCCGCCTCAAGCCCCGCTTCTCCCGCGAAGAGCTCCCTTCGAACGCACCATCAGGGGCAAGTCTTGTCTGTGCCGGGCGCCGCAAGGCTGGTCCAGTTGGACGTCGTGTCCTTGAGCGCAAAGTCGACGAGGTCCCCATCCTTTGCGCTGCTGCTGCTGTCTTTGGCCTTGGTGATGGTCGGGTTGGCCTGGCCCGGCACGCCCTCGTCGAGGTGGAAATTGCGCAGCAGGCCCGGCTTGGGCGCGATGATGGAGCAGTCGAAAGTGGCTTTGAGATCGCCGGCGCTGCGCGCCACGCTCCACATCCGCACCTCGTCGATCCGGCCTTTGAAGGCGAAGCGCCAGCCCGACTCCAGCGCGCCCAAAATCCACGGCTTCGCAGAGTCGCTGTCGAGGGGCGTCTTTCCGATGTAGGCGCTGCCGCCGTTCTTGCTCACCTGCACCTCTGTCGGCGTCCAGACCGCTGAGAAGTGCTCCCACTGGTTGAGCGTGGAGGTCAAGCCGGTGTCGAACTCTTTGCCAGCCCACACGTAGATCTTGCCGCCTCTGGCCACCAACCCCCGGTCCCAGCCGCCATCGTCGTCGCCGACAATCGACTGATTGCCGGTGCCGGTGCCGGTGCGAAACACCCACGCCTCGAAGGTCAGGTTCGGCAGGACGGCGGGCGAGGCGTTGGGCAGCGTCCGCACGCGGTCGTCGACGCCGTCGAAATCCAGCGCGCCGCAGCCTGCGACGAGCTGCGGCTCGGTGCCGCAGCCGGCCTTGGGGTCGCAGGTGTCCTTGGTGCACGGGTTGCCGTCGTTGCAGGGCAGGGGCTCGCCGGGTTTGCAGACTCCAACGGCGCAGATGTCCGGGGCGGTGCAGGCGTCGCCGTCGCTGCAGGAGCCGCCGCTGGCCTTGTCGAAGACGCACCCCGTCTTGGTGCCGCAGCTGTCGACAGAGCAGGGGTTGTCGTCGTTGCAGACCACGGCGGCGCCCGCCTGGCAGACGCCTTTGTCACAAACGCTCGGCTTGGTGCAGACATCGCCACTCACAGGAACCTCGGCGCCTCCCAAGCCCTGCGATCCCTGGTCACGGTCCGCGAGCCGGCATCCGCAGAATCTCGAACACCAGCAGCCGCTTGCCGCGGCGTAGCTGGCGGCGGTTGATTTCGGCGACCGCGACCGCCAGCGA
>SXNM01000113.1 GCA_005777155.1 Pseudomonadota bacterium
GCCGAGGCCGCACCCGCGGCGCCTGCCGCTGTCGCCGCCGAGGCCGCACCGGCCAAGCCGCAGAGCCTCGACAGCCAGAGCGACGAGGGCGCAGGCAAGGGCGCGGACCTCGCCCAGATCGCGCGGTCGCCGAAGGAGGGCTTGGCCTACCTCGGCGTCGACAAGGACGCGATGGCCTTGGTCACTGTGTTTTCCGACTTCCAATGCCCGGTCTGCCGTCGCTCGGCCGACCCGATCAAGCAGCTGGTCCTCGACTTCCCAGGGAAGGTGAAGGTCGTTTTTCGTCACAACGCGCTTGAGATGCACGGCCGCAGCCAACCTGCGGCGGCGGCGGCAATCGCGGCGCAGAAGCAGGGCAAGTTCTGGCAATTCCATGACAAGCTGTTTCAGACCGGCCGTCTGGATGATGCGGGGCTCTTGGACTTGGCCCGAGAGTTGGGCTTGGATGTCGCAAAATTCCAGAGCGATCTGCAGAACGCAGACGTGATCGCGGCGATCAAGCGTGAGTCGAAGATGGCGGAGGAGCTCGGCGCCTCGGGCACCCCGGCTTTCTTCGTCAACGGCGTCCGCCAGGTCGGCTGGGGCAGCTACATGGCGCTAAAGTCGATGGTGGCGCGTGAGATCGCCGCCGGCGACCAGCTCGTCCAAGCGGGAACTAAGGCCTCGGAAGTGTTGCGGAAGCGCATCATTGACCAGGCCGGCCAGAACTACAAGTCTGAGGGTGAAGGCGCCATCGACGGCAAGAAGTGGGCGGACCTGCTGCTCCAGGGCATCTAGCCCCGCGGCGGAGGGTCGAGCGGGCGACGCGTCGCTGCGGCTGCCACCGCAGCTGCCATCGCCGCCACGTGTCGGGCCGCGCCGCTAGAGACGGTCACAGCTCGGCGCCGTCGGCGTCCATCTTGGCGCGGCTCTGGCTGGGAAATGCCGGAGTCGCGGCACTTTTGCGGCTCAGGGGCGCCGAGCCTCCCAGAACGCAGACAGCCAGAGACGCCGCCAGCAAGGGCTGGTCGCTCCTCTAGGGTGCTTCGGGGCCGACAACCACCTCTACGTGGTGGCCGCGGCCGAGGAAGCGCTGGGCCACATGCAGCACTTCGTCGCCTGTCACCGCTAGGAGGGAGTCGATCTCGGCCTGCCAGCCCCCAGCGCCGGTGCCGTAGAGCTCGGCTAGGCAGAGGGCGCTGGCGCGGGCGCTGCTGCGCTGCAAGCCGATCGCATAGCCGCCGGCCAACGCGCGGCGGGCCCGATCCAGTTCGTCGGCGCCGACGAGCTCTTCGCAGACGCGCTGGATATGCCCCGTCAGACCGGCCAGCGCGGTCGCCACCTTGTCGGGCGCGGTCCCGATGTAGAACGTGAACGCGCCGAGGTCGGTCCCTTCGCTGCTGCTGGCGCTGACCGAGTAGGCGAGGCTCTGTCGATCGCGAAGGTCGAGGAAGAGCCGGCCCCCCTGTCCTCCCAGGACCGCCGCCAGGACCTGCAGGGCGAAGCGCTCGGGGGCGGTCAGCGTCGCGCCTTGATAGGCGAGGACGACGTGGCTCTGCTCTTTGGCGCTGTGGAGGCGCAGCCGCTCGCTGGCGGCCAGCGGGGCGACCGGCAGTGACACCGGCGGAGGGGTGGCCGCCGGACGGCCGATCAGTGCGGCGTTGAGGCGCTGCGTCAGCCGGTCGGGGTCGACGTCGCCGCAGGCTGCCCACACCGCTTGGCCCGGCGCGAAGCGGCCGTGGACGTAGCGCAGAAGCTCCTGTCGCGTCAGGCCGGTGACGCTGGCTTCATGGCCGATCATGTCAAGGCCGTAAGGATGATCGCCACACAACACGGCCATGGCCGCGCGGAAGGCCTGACGTGCCGGGCTGTCGCGCTGGTGGCGAATGGCCTCAAGCTGGGCGCGGCGGGCGACCTCGAGCTCCGCTTCAGGCAGCGTCGGGTCGAGCAGGCACTGCAGCGCTAGGTCCAGCATCGCGTCGCCGTGGCGCGCCAGGCTGGCGATCGAGAGTCCGATCGAGTTGCGCCCGGCGACCGCCGCTATCTCACCCGCCATGCCGTCGATCGCAAAAGAGATATCGTCTGCGGACTGGCGACTCGTGCCACGTGTCACCAGCTCGGCTGCCAGCAGCGCCCTGCCGGCGATGGCGGCGTCCTCGTCGCGCTGGCCGCCGGAGACGGCATGTCGCAGGGCGAACACCGGCACTGAGAGGTCGGGCAGGACGAGCAGACGGTCGCCGGTCGCGAGCTCGATGCGAATCACGCCATCGGCGCCCACCGCTCGGCCGCGGACCTCGCCGCGCGCTGGCGAGGCTGGTGGCACGCCGAGGGTGGCCAGCGCCTGCAGCAGCGTCGCCTCGTCTGGCAGCGCGGTGATTGGCGCCGAGGGCGTGGCAGCGGTGGCGCGCTGAGCGGCAGAGGCAGTGGCCTCAGCCTGATCTGGCGGGGCCGCGGCCGCTTGTTCGGCGCTCGCTGTGCCGACCAACAAGACGGCGTGGGCCTGGTCGCCGCGGAGCCAGGTATGGCCGACGCGGCGGACATCGGCGGCGGTCACAGCGCTGATGGCGTCGTGGTATCGCCGCTCGTAGGAGGGGTCGCCCAGTGCTTGGGCGTAGAATCCATTGCTGTGCGCCTGCCCTTGCACGGTCTCTCGCTTCCAGGTGGCCTCCGACACGATCTGCCTCCGCGCCCGCTCGACCTCCTCTTCGGTCGGGCCAACGTCTAGAAGCGCTCGCACTTCGCTCAGCGTGGCCGTCAGCGCCGGCAGGACCCGCTCGTCGCTGGTGCTGAACGAGATGCTGAACACGCCACCACGCTGCGGTGTCCAGCAAGAACAGCCGATGTCATTGACCAAGCCGAGGTCACGGCGCACGCGACGGAAGAGGCGACTGGACTCGCCCTGGCCCAGGACCAAGGCAAACACGTCGAGCGCGGCCACGTCGGCGCCGAGCAGATTCGGTGCGCGAAAACCGATGGCGAGGCGGGTCTCTGAGAAGGCGCTCCGCAGGACCCGGGCGCTGCTCGGACGGCTCGGCTGCTCCGGCGCCGGTCGGTTGACCGCCGCGTCGCGGCGCTGCTTGGCGAAGGCGTCGGCCACCGCCGCTCGCACCTCTGCCTCGGCCATTGGTCCGGCGACGCTGACGATGGTGTTGCTGGCGCGGTAGTGGCGGCCGAAGAAGGCGCGCATCCGGTCACGGTCCATCGCCCGTACCGACTCCGCGGTACCCAGTACGGGCATCGCGTAGGGGTGGTCGCCGAACACGGCCTCCAGCAGGCCGCGATAGATGACCCGCCCCGGGTTGTCCTCGGCGCGACGAATCTCTTCGCATACCACCTCAATCTCTCGGCTCAACTCTCCTGGATCAAAGGATGAATCGCAGATGACATCGGCCAGGACGTCGAGGCCGGTGCGCCACTCGTGGGCGGGCATCGTGACGTGGTAGACGGTCTGATCGAGGCTAGTCCAAGCGTTGATTTGGCCGCCGACGCCTTCGATCTCGGCCGCGACCTGGCCGACGCCGCGGCGGCTGGTGCCCTTGAAGAGCATGTGCTCATGGAGGTGGGCCAGCCCGCGCTCGCCGTCGCGCTCGTCGGCGCCGCCGACGCCGACCCAGACCTGGATCGCGACCGCAGGCGCGTTTGTCACCTGCTGCACGACGAGGCCAAGCCCGGTTGGCAGGCGGAGCAGGCGGGGTTCGGGCGCCGCGCCGGCGTTCGGCTCCATCGTGGCCTCGAACCTGGTGTCGTCACGCATCGAGCCCCCTCATCTATGTGCCTGCGGCAAGGCGCGATGCCTCGCGATGACTTCAAGGTAGGTCGCGCGCCGTGACGCCGCCAGCGAGGGCCCAATAAAGCTGGTGCCGACTAGCGCGACCACGCTGGCCCGCAGCCGTCGTGAAGCGGCCGGCGATGCGGCTCACTCCGCCGCGATGCTCACGCCCTAGAGCGCGCGCCGCGGCGGTACCACAGCGTGGGCGACGATTTGGCCCGCCGCCAGTGCCATCGCCACCATGGCAACCTGGACCGCCATTGACACGCCCGCGATCACGTCGCCGGCGAGCAACTCGGCCAAGCTGCGAAAGCCCAAGCTGCCCGGCACCAGCATCAGGATCCCTGGGATCAACACCAAGCTCGCGGCCTGACGGCGGAACCGTGCGAAGGCGTTTCCCACCACGCCGACGAAGGTCGAGGCCAGGGCGACGCCTGGGACTCCCCCGACGGTGGATTCGCCAAAGCGCGCGGCCCAGAGGGCAGCCACCGCGGCGGCGACCACCACGGGGAAGTCGGCGCGCCGCGCTTCCAGCAAGCGTGCGAAGGCGATGCCGCCTGCCAGACCGGCGGCCGTGGCCGGGAGCGCCTCATTGGCCGCCAATGTGTGGATCAGCGGCGCCCCAGCGTGGGCGGCGAGGGCAGCCCCGACCAGGGCGCCGAAGGCGAGCTGGGCCAACGTCGTCAAGGCGTCGAAAGTCCGAGCGCTGCCGCTGGCGAGGTGCTGGGTCGCGAGCTCGGTCATCGCTACAGTCAGGGATAGACCTGGGACATGGCTGATCAATCCAGCCACAGTCACCAGGGTCAGCGCCAAAGGCGTCTGCGTCGCGACCGCCCCTGCGACGCTGGCCGAGAGCAGCCCAGCCAGCACCAGCTGCAGGCGCGCCATCGCCTCAAAGCGGCGACCGCCGAGGCCCAACGCGGCCTGCCCGACGCCGATCGCGCCCGCGGTGAGCAACTCTGCGGCGCCACCACCCATCAGCGCCGCCGCTGAGAGGGATGCCACGCCGCCGGCCAGCGCGAGGCTCCACCGGCTGCCAAGGGAGCGAGGCACCGTCAGCTGGCGGGCGCGCTCCTGTGCCTCGGCGATGGGCAGCGCGCCGGCCTGCATCGCGGCGCCCAGGGCGTCGAGCTCTGCGAGCACACCGAGGTTGACTGCGCCTGGCTGCACCCGCAGCACATGCGTCTCGGCCGTCGCGTCGTCGTCGCCAAAGGACGCCAAGAGCATCGTCGGTGTCGAGAAAAAGGAGGCCTGGATGCCGAGCCGAGTCGCCACTGCGCCAGCCTCGCGCTCGAGGCGGTGCGCCGGCGCACCGTGGATGTGCATCGCGCGGACGAAGGCGAGCAACAGCCGGATGGCCTCTGCTCGCGCCGCCGCCGGCATTGAGCTCGACAGTTCGGCAGGCCCGCGGTTCATCGCTGCCGGCGCGCCTCGGCCGCAGCGACCATCGCCGCGAGCCCTTCGGCATAGGGCGGCTGGGCGACGCCGACCTCGGTGACGATGGCCGTGACGAGCTCTGCCGGCGTGACGTCGAAGGCCGGGTTGAGGGCCGCGACCGAATCAGGGGCGACGGCGAGCGAGGCCAACAGGTCCTCCGGTGCCCAGCCGCCGACGTGCGTCACTTCGCGTGGCGAGCGCTGCTCGATGGGGATGGCGCCGCCGTCGGGGCAGCCGAGATCGATGGTCGACGTCGGCGCGACGACATAGAACGGGATGCCGTGGTGCTTGCAGAGCACGGCCACGTTATAAGTGCCGATTTTGTTGCAGACGTCGCCGTTGCGAGCGATGCGGTCGCTGCCGACGATCGCCGCGGCGATCTTGCCTTCTCGCATGAGAGACGCCGCCGCGTTGTCGCAGATGAGGGTGGCTGGCAGGTGGTCTTGCTGGCACTCCCAAGCGGTCAAACGGGCGCCTTGCAGGAACGGCCGCGTCTCGTCGGCGTACAGGTGTAGCCGCTTGCCCGCCATCAGCGCGCCGCGGAAGACGCCGAGGGCCGTCCCGACGCCGCCGGTGGCTAAGGCGCCAGTGTTGCAGTGGGTCAGGATGCCGCCCGCCTCAGGCAGCAACGCGGCGCCATGGCCGGCCATCGCCGCGCAGTAGGCGCGGTCTTCGTCATGAATCGCGATTGCTTCGGCCCGGAGTTCGAAAAGCTTGGTCTCCGGCCCGGCTTCGGTTCGGCTGTAACAGGCGGCCATGCGATCGAGGGCCCAGAACAGGTTGACTGCGGTTGGACGCGTCCGAGCGAAGCGGCGTCGCCAGGCCTCGAAGCGTTCGCCCTCGACATCGCTCGGCGTCGCCTCGGGCGGCCAGTGGACGCCGGCCATCGCCACCACAAGGCCGTATGCCGCGGTGATTCCGATTGCCGGAGCGCCGCGGACGACCATGTCCGTGATCGCCTGTGCCACGACCTCGCCGTCGCTCGTCGCGAGCCAGACCGTGCGGGACGGCAGCAACCGCTGATCAAGCAGGGACACCACCGGGTCGCGCGCTGTGCCGAGCAGGCGGACCGCGGAGATCTGGGTCTCGACGTCCATGGGGACTCCTCGCGCGTCCGCGCGCAGTGACTCACGCCAACAGCGCCTCAGCGAACGATGAGGTTGCCGATCGTGACGCGGTCGTCGTTGTGCTTGAAGGTGTCTGGTCCGGTCACGCTTCGCATCGGCAGGCGCTTGTCGGTCTGCGGGTCGAAGAGGCCAAGGATGATCTCGGCTGGCCCGGCGGACGTACCGAGCGGCACCTCTTGGTCGATGTCGACCCGCACCACGTCGCCCACGCGCCAGTGGTTGGTCTGGAAGCAGCCGGTGCAGCGCTTGCCCTCGGCCTCGCTGTGCGGGACCACGGCGAGTGGCCACAGGTCACGGTGCAGGGGGTGCGGGTGCATGAAGATCATGTAGCTGACCGGCACCGTCTGCTTCACGTGGAAGAAGAGCTCGAGGTGGTACTTCTGGCCGCGGCGGACGCTCACCTCTGCCAGGCGCCAGCCCACCAGTTCCAATACGCCGTCGAAGTCGGCTGAGATCTTCTGGACCGACGTGAGCTTGGCAAAAGCTGCTGGCGAGAGGATCGCGTCGTCGATCCAGTTGGCGCTCTTGACGCCTTTGGGCAGGTCGCTGGACGCCAGCACGAGGCGCGAGCTTGAGGCGCTGAGCACCGCGACGCTGCGGCCGTCGTTCTTCTCGCGGTAGGCCGCGTTGAGGGCCGAGAACTCGGCCTTGGGTACCACCAGGAAGCGGCGCGTCGCCGGCAGCGCGACCGTGACCTGGCGCGCGGACTCGCCCCAATCGCTGAGGTGCAGTTCGGTCGCCGTCCGCGGAGTGCTCGGCGCCAGCGCCGCGATGGCCTCGTCGCGCGACGCCAGAGTCGGCAGTGCGGCCGTGTAGAAATTGCTGCCGAGGACGCGCGCTCCGGCCGCGCCAGGGTGCTTGTAGGCCACCGGTGGGTCGGCCTGCAGGTCGCCGCCGGCCTCGCGAATCGTCGCCAGCAAGTGCTTCTGCGAGAAGTGCACGCTCATCTCAGGCAGCAAGCCAAAGGCGACGCCGCTCGCCAGCGCGAGGCCTGCCACAGCAGTCGCCAGCACGCCGACCGCCGGCAGCTCACATAGGGACGCCAACCAGCCGAGGGCGAAGCGCACGCCTTCCAGCGCGGGCTTGCGGGTGGCGAGGTGGTTGAGCCCCGCCAGCAGCGCCAGCAGCAACAACGCCAGAGAGTCGGGCGCCAACAGCGCCATTCGGAACAGGAGCTGGCCGCCGTCGGGTGCTACCTCTAGCGAGCGTACGCCGAGCGCGATCATCAGCGGCAAGGCGGTCCAATGCGCGAGGGCGATGGCCGCGCCAGCCAGCGCATGAAGCGGTCGCGACGCCGCCGCTGCCAAGGCGAGGCAGGCGACGACCCCGCTCCAGCAGGCGATCAAGAGCCCGTAGCTCCACGTCCCCACCGCCGCGCTGGCGCCCACTCCGACGCCGCCCACCGCCACCGCCAACAGTGCGAGAGGCGCGAGGCGGCCTGGCACCATCGCCTCCGGCACAAGACCACGACGCCCGAAAAGTCGCAGCAGCCCGGCGCCGCCAGCGAGCGCCGCTGGCGTCCATACCGACGGGTGCAGCGCACCTGCCAGCAGGGCCGCACCATAGCCCTCGCCCGCGACGGCGGCATGCACCATCAGGCCAGCGATCAGCGCGCCAGCGCAGGCGATGAGCAGACCGCTGCCGGCGATGGCCTCCCGGCCAAGCCAGCGCCACGGCCTCAGCAGTTTTCCTGCGCTGCGGCCCTCCGCCGCGCTGGCCGCGGCGGCGAGCGCCAAGGCCCCGAGGAAGCCGATGCCACCAGAGATCACCTCGGGGCGGGTGGCCGTGATCGTCGTCCACAGGCGGTCGTAATCGTAGCCCGTTCGGCCGGCTTCAGCGCGCAGCATGACGTCGAGGCGCATACCAAGCGAGATCAGCAGGTCGAGCGCCCAGCCGGAGAGGGCGAGGCCGGCGCACCAGGCCGCCGCGCGCGGGCCTTGCAGCGCCTGCACCCAGCGCCGCAGCGTCGAGACGGGGCGAGCGAGGCCGATGGCGAAGGTCGCGACGCCGAGCACCGCGACGGCCCGCGCCAGTCTGGGCGCGGTCAGCTCTTCGGGCCACTGAAAGACTGCGTTCTCACCACCGAAGGGCGGATCCCACAACAAGACCCGCACCAGCGTGCCGGCGTCCTTGCCAGTCTCGCGGTGCAGCAGCGTGACGCTGATCAGGACGACCAGTGCCGGCAGCACGCCGTGCACTTTGCCCGCCAGCGCCTCGCGCAGCAGCAACGCCGCGATCGCCGCGCAGATCGGCGCCACTGGCGCCACGACCTGGTCAAAGTCGGGCACCAACGCCATTGTCACCAGCATCCCTGCGCCGAGCCCCAGCAGCCAGACCGCTGGGCCGCGGCCTTGGCTGGCGTCGGCGTAAGCGAGCCGTCCGGCACCGAGCACCAGCAAGCCGCCATAGGGGTGGAGGCCAAACCCGACCTGGCCGATGACCGTCGCGAGGTCGCGCTCGGTCGCCGGCAGCCCACCGCCAAAGGGGACCCGCGTGAACCGCATCGCGCGTAGCATCGCGTCGCGATCGTCGCCGAGGATCACCACAGCGGCGCCCGCGAGCAGGAACACCGCGAGGCCAGCCGCCGCAAGTCCGCGCCGACCGCCGCCATAGACCAGGGCAGCGCCGACCAACACCGCGGCGCCCATCGTCAGGCCGCCGAGCCCGCGGCCAGCGAGCAGGATGGTCAGCCCGAGGCCGAGCGAGAACCACGCCAACGGCGTCGGCAGGCAGGGCTGCTTGGCCGTCGAGGCGCCGTCGCCCGCTGTGGCCGCGTCGCGCTCGTGCAGCGCCAACCCGCCGAGCGTGACCGCCAGCAGCCCGAGCGCGGCAGAAGACTCGAGGCTCACCGCCCGGGCCTGGGCCAGCGCCATCGGCATCGTCGGTAGCAGCAGCGCGGCCAGCCACGCCGTGGTGGCGTCGGCGTGGCGCCGTAGCGCGACGAAGAGCAACGCGACGGAGAGTAGCAGCAGCAGCGCGCCCGGCAGCCGGACCGCGGTCTCCGAGGCACCGAATGCCGCGAGGCTGACCGCCACCAGCCAGGTGTCGAGCAGGGGCCCCGGCAGCACGCGGCCCTCGACGACGTGCATCGGCATGGACCACGGTGACGGCGTGCCGCTGGTGATCCGAGCTGCAAGGTCAGCATGCGCGGCGACGTCTAGTCCGTGCCAAAAGAGCGGCGCCAGCTCGTCGGCGCGGGCGACCTCCGGGAACGCGTGGCGCCAGAAGCCGCCATGTTGACCGCGGATCAGCGTCCTCGCCCTGGCGCGGCCGATCGCCTCGCGGACCTCTGGCTCGGGCAGATCGCTGGCGATCCAGCGCGCCGCGAATGGGTGATCGGCGTCTAGGCGATCGAACTCGGCGACGCGCGCCTCGATCAACGCCTGGCGGTCGCCGATGGCGAGGGCGGTGCGGGCATCGACGACGATGGCATGAACGGGCCGGGCGGCGATTTCGCCGCTCGCCTTGGCGAGGCTGCCGTCGAGCCGACGCACCGCGAACCCTTCGTCCAGCTGGGCGTCGAGCTGGGCCGTCAGCGCCTCGGGCGCCGCGACCAACACTTGGCGCGGACCGGCCATGGCGCGCGCGCTGGCGACGCGGTCCATCTCCCAGGGATCGAGCAGCCCAGGCTCGCCGATGCCTGGCAGAATCACGGCGGCCGTGATGGCGCAAGCGGCGAGGGGGGACAGGGCCCGTATTGCAGAGGAACGTCTGATCATCGGAGGGTTGGCCTCACTGCTGCGCGCGGACGCGGCGCGCGGGCGCGGAGCCTAGCAAGGATTGCCGGCCGCCGCGACCCAGACGACGCCACCGCGGCGAAAGTGCGTCGAGGCCGTCTGCGCCATGCAGAGTCGCTGCTGGCTCCGTGGCCACTCTGCGCCTCCAGCGAGGTCACCTTCGCTCAACGCAGGGCCAACAGCCACGCCACGCCAAGACTCACCCAGCCACAAGCGACGACGCCGACCAAGATGCCGAGCCGGTCCTGGAGCAGCGCGCGGCGAATCGGGCCGCCGTAGAGGACCTGGCGGATCTGGTAGCCAGCGCTCGGGCCGAGCAGGCGCGTCGGGATCATGCGGATCTCCGCAAGCAGACGCTCACGCGCGGCTCGCATCGGCTCCAGTCGGGCGACGAGGTGGGCGCCGCGCTGACCCCGCGGCACGCCGATGCGCGGCAGGTGCAGCAGGTCGCGGGAAGGGTTGGCGGTGCCCTTGCCCGACCCTGTGCAGGTGCGGTAGCCAGCTTCTGCCGTCATCTGCTCGATCTTGCGGTTGCCGCCGGCGCGCGGGATGCAAAAATGGGCCACCTCGGCGCTGAGGATCTCCTCCAGCCGCCGCTTGGACTCCGTCAGCTCCCAGCGCACGCCGGCCTCGTCCATCTCCGACAGCAGCCCGTGGGTGACCGTGTGCGAGCCGATGGTGTGGCCCGCGGTGTGCATCGCCCGCAGTTGATCTGGCGCCAGCCACCCGTCTTTGCCCTGGACGAGCTCGCGCGAGTGTTCGTCTGGTTCCAAGACGACGTAGAACACGCCCCGCATCCCATGGCGCTCCAGCGTCGGTGTCGCGATCTCGATGCAGCTGGTGTAGCCGTCGTCGAAGGTGAACACGATCGGCTTGCTCGGCAGGCTCGCTCGGCCGGCGAAGCCCGCGACCAACTGATCGAGGTCGATGGCCTCGTAGCCAGCGGCGCGCAGGCTGCGGCAGTGATCTTCGAATTCGAGATCGGTGACGACCCAGACACGCTCCTCCTCGACCAACTCCCCAGCGTCCAGCCGCCGTTGAGCGACAAAACGGTGATACATCAGCACCGGTACCCGCGGCCGCCGCAGCTCATCGCGGACGATGGCGGCCAGCCAGCCGAGTAGGCAGAGCGGAGGGGCGACGAAGAGCAGCGCACCAGCGACGATCAGCCAAGGGTCCATGCGCGCTTCTCCAGACGCCGCCGTCGGTTGGATGCCGCGTGCCTCACGGCCCAGTCGCGACGAGGTCCTGCCTGCGTCCATCTGCCGGGGCCGTGCCGGTCCAGCTGCGAACCGCGTACAGTGGACCTTGACAGCTCACCGGCATCCTCTATACAATTTTGGACCCGGTGCAGGCCCTATTTGGTCTCGCCCGGGAGTTCGGGAGCTCCCGCAGGCTCCCGCGCCGGATCCCCTGCTGTTAGTCGGGGCCTGGACCTGGGCTGTGGGCATCCCGAGGAAGATGGCCGGCAGAATCGCCGATCGCGTCGTCCGCGAGATCGTGGACCGCAGCGACATGGTCGCTGTGGTCGGCGACGTCGTCAAGCTCACGCGCGCTGGCAAGGAGTGGCGCGGGCTCTGCCCGTTTCACGGCGAAAAGACCGCGTCGTTCTACGTCAACGGCCACACCAAGGTGTACATGTGCCACGGCTGCAGCGCCGGTGGCGACGTCGTGCAGTTCGTCCGCGAGATGCGCGGGCTGACCTTCGTCGAGGCCGTCGAGTGGCTCGCCGAGCGCGCCGGCATTCGCATCGAGCGCGAAGACGTCGATCCGCAGACCTTGCAGCGGCAGCAGCAAGAGCGCAGCCAGCGGGCGCGGCTCTTGGAGCTCAACGGCGCGGCTCTGCGCTGGTTCCGGGCGACGTTGCAGCGTCCCGCCGGGCAAAAGGCGCTGCGTTATGCCACGGAGAAGCGCGGCCTCGGCGTAGAGGCGATGGAGCGCTTCGGCATTGGCTGCGCGCCCGATGCCTGGGACGGCCTCTGCGCGTTCCTCGCCAGCCAGGGCTTTGCCGCCGAGGACGTGGCCCGCGTCGGGCTCGCGGCGCAACGGCCCGGCGGAGGGCTCTACGATCGCTTCCGCGACCGTCTCATGTTCCCGATCTACTCGACCGCCGGCGACCTGGTCGCCTTTGGTGGCCGCGACCTCTCCGATCGGCCCGACGCCGCCAAGTACATCAACTCGCCCGAGAGTGAGCTGAGCACGCTGGAGGTCGAGCACAACAACCGGCTTTGGACGTTCTTCAAGAAGAGCCACGTGGTCTTTGGGCTCTGGCAGGCCCGCGGCGGCATTCGGCGGCTGCGCTGCGCGCTCGTCGTCGAGGGCAACCTCGACGTGATCACTTTGCACCAAGCAGGCTTCGACAACGCCGTGGCGCCTATGGGCACCGCGATGACCCAGGCCCAGCTGGCGGAGCTACGACGGTTCACCGAGCGGGTGATCCTCTGCATGGACGGCGACAAGGCCGGGCGGGCTGCGACCATGAAGGCGATCCCCCTCGCCCTGGCTGCGGGGCTCGACGGCAAGGTGGTGTGGCTTGAGCGTTGCGGCGCCAAAGATCCAGACGAGCTGGTCCGCACCCAAGGCGCCGCCGCGATGCAGAGCCTGATCGACGGCGCCGACGACCTCGTCACTGCCTTCGTCGACACGGCGATCGGTGAATGGGACGGCACCATCGCTGGCCGCGTCGAGGTCGGCCGGCGCGTCGAGTCGGTGTTGGCGACCATCCCCAACCCGCTGACCCGTGAACTGGCGAGGCAACAGCTACAGTCGCGGCTGCAGATCCCGCTGGAGGTGCAGCGCGAGCTGGCGCGCACGGCCCAGCCGCTGGTCGTCGACGATGAGTCTGGCCAGTCGGCTGACCCGCGGGGGCTGACGTGGTCTGCCCCGCGCCCGGCTGATCTCAAACTGCCGCGCAAAGAGCTCGACTTGGCTGAGGCGGCGATGTGGTACCCCGCCCTGCTGCTCGAGCTCGTGCGCAGCGGCGGTCTCGACTACGTGTCACACGAGGGCCTGCGCGTGGCGCTCGCCGAGCTCTGCGCCAGGGCTGAGGCGGCAGGCGCGGCGGATACACACATGCTGCGCGGCTGGCTGATGGCGCTGCCGGAGACTGAGGCGCGGCGGGCGCTCCTCGGCGCGCTGGTCCAGACCCCGCACGTCGAAGAGGCGTCTCTGCCCCTGCACGTCGAGACCGTGCTCGACGGGCTGGAGTTGGATGGTCTGTTGCGCAGCCAAGCCGACCTGCGGGCCCGCGTGCGCGCTGGCGTGGGCAGCCTTGAAGAAGACGCCCGCACTGTGTTCGACATCTCCAATCGAATCGAAGCCCTTCGGCGGCGCAGGCAATCGCCTGGTCAGCCCCATAGCGCGGAGTCCCTGCGCCCGGTTGGGCGAGGAATCACGTCCGATTCCCAGGAAATTCATTGAGGTTGCAACCCATGTTTGACGTGATCCCAGAGGCAGCGCTTCGCGACCTCCTCACCTTGGCCCGCGAGCGCGGCGTCGTCTCGGTCGACGAGTTGGAGACGCTGCTCGGCGGCATTGAGTCCATCGAGCGCCAGCTGGTCGACGACGTCGTCACGGTCTTTCAGGCCAACGGCATCGACGTCCTCGACCCGAAGGCGACCCACCGCGAGGTGACGCCGCAGAACACGATGCGGCCCACGCCGGCGCCGTCGCCTGCCCCGGTGGTGCAACCGGACAGGGATGAGGACTACGTCGACGAGCAGCAGGCGCGCACCAATGACCCGGTGCGCATGTACCTGCGCAAGATGGGCTCGGTGGCGCTGTTGACGCGCGAGGGCGAGATCGAGATCGCCAAGCGGATCGAGACCGGTGAGCACGAGGTGCTGAACGCACTGCTCGGCACCCGCTTGACCTACCAGCGGTTTCTCGATCTCCGCGATCGCGCCCGTGACATGATCGCCTTCGTCGAGCGCGATCGCGACATCCGCCAGAAGATCGCCGAGGCCGAAGCCAAGGGCGTCGACACGCCGTTGCGCGACAGCAAGCGCGGCGGCGAGCGGCCGCCCTTCTCGCTCAAGGATCTGGTCAAGGCCGTCGACGACCGTGAGGGCGGCACCGACGAGATCTTGATCTGCGAGAACCTCATCCGCGACATCGGCGCCTTGGAGGCCTACCACGACCGCATGGAGGCGACCCACCGCAAGGGCAAGGCCGCCAAGAGCGATGAAGAGCGTTTCGCGCTGGTGCATGAGATCTTGGTCGAGCAGGTCAAGGAGCCCTATTTCAGCGAAGTAATGGGCGATCTGCTGGAGAAGCTGAGCCTAGGCCGGGCGACCTTGCGCGACGTGGTCGACTTGACCCAGCGCACCGACGTCCGTGAAGAGCAACGCAAGCGGGAGGGGGTCTCGGCGCTCATGCGCATCGTCCGCCTCTACCGCAAGCGCATCCGAAGCGAGGATCCGGCCGAGGCGGCGCGGGCGGACTTGGCGCGCAAGAAGCCCACACGCAGCCTCGACGACCTGCTGCAGGCGGTGTTCGACGACGCTGGCGCGTTGCGGCGTCTCTCTGCCCTGGCGAGCCAGACCAAGGCGGCCGATCCTGCTGTGGACGAGCTGGTCGATGGCCTCGCCGCCGGCGCCCCCAAGGCCACCCGCGCCTTCGTCAAGAAGGCCGCGATCTCGGCCTTAGAGACCGTGGCGCCGCTGGCCGAGGAGCTCATCGCGCTCTATAGCAACCTGATCGTCGGCGTACCACGCACCCCGGCGTTCCAGGCCGCGGCCGCCGCGCGTCGGGCCGAGGTCGAGCGCCTGCGGTCGGCGATCGCCCAAGCCCTGCTCTGGGTGCCGACTCGGGTCGCCAAGAAGACCGAACAGGCGCTGCCGCGTCACGAACGAGCCACCGACGAAGACGGGCGAGTGATCCCCAATGAGAGCGGCGACGTCTACGACTACGTCACGGTGAACCCCAATTACGTAGAGACCGCGATCTTCCACGAGGTGGTCGGGATGCTCGAGGCGCTGCCTGCCTCGCAGCGCTTGGTCGACGCCGTGCTGCGGCGCGCCTTGCTCGAGCGGCTGCTCGACGGCGGTCTCCATCGCAAGCAGTACGACCGCGCCATCGAAGAGCTCAAAGACGTCATCCGCGAGATGATGGACGCCGACCACCAGATGCGCCTGCGCGAGATGGCGCTGGCCGAGAAGGCGCAGATCGCGCTCAAGCAGCCCGGCAAGAAGCGCCCAGAGGTGGTCTTCGACTTCAAGGCGGTGCAGACGCTGTCGCGCGATTTCAAGAAGTCCAACGCGACGACGCTGCGGCAGCTTGAAAAGAAGGCCGGCGTGACCGCGGAGGAGCTCGAAGCGGCTTACCGCGTGATGAAGGACCAGAAGAAGCGGATCGAGAGCGCGGTCAAGCTCGCCGGTCACCGCCAGGAGGAGCTCCAGCGCGTCTACCAGCAGATCGCCCGCGGTGAGCGGGTCGCCAATAAGC
>SXNM01000114.1 GCA_005777155.1 Pseudomonadota bacterium
CCAAGGCCGGCAGTCCGGCGGCCTGCAGCGCGGCGTCGAGCGCGCCCCGGTCCAAGAGGAGCGGCGATGACGCGGCGTCCTGCACCGGCGAAGCGCTGGCCGATGCCGTCGAAGCCGCGGGCGTCGGCGCGGGCGCCCCCCGGCTCGACACCAGCCAGACGCCGAGGCCCAGCACGGCAAGACCCACCACCAGCAGCGAGCCGAGGCGACCCTTGCTGGCGATCGTCTCCATCGCTGGCGACGTGTCCAGTGCGGCGGGCATCGCAGGCGCATCGCGACGTTGGGGGCTAGGGTCCGTGGAACGCACGGCAGCGGTCGAGTCGGGGGCGGCTTCGTCGCGGAGAGCGCCGCCGCGGACAGCGCCATCGTGAGCGGTGGCGAGCTCTGCCGCTGGGGCCGAGCGCGACACCGGCGGCGTCTGGCTTGAAGTCGATCCCGGCCCGTGTGGCACGATGAACGTGTCGCCGTCGTCGTCGAGCGTCAGGGCGGAGTCCGCGGGCGACGCGACCTGCGGGCTGGCGGCGAAGAGCGTCGGCGCGGTCAGGGCATCGGCACCAAGGCCCGTCAGCACGCCTGCTTGTACCAGAGCCCCGCTCCACGTCGGCGCCATGACTTCCACCGCCCCGCCGTCGTCTGCCGAGGTCGGCGTCGAGTCGCGCACGGTGGCTACCGCCCGCTGCGGATCGGCACGAAGCCCCCTAGCTGCAGCCAAAGCCGCCGCGTCGCCAGCGAGCCGAGACTCGCCCACCGGCGCTGCGCTGTCCTCGTGCCAGGTCGCTGACTCCGAGATCGCGCGCAGTTGGCGGGCGACGGCGGCGGCATCGGCCGGCCGCGCCCCGGGATCTTTGGCGAGGCACGTCAGAATCAGCGCCTCCAACGCCGCCGGGACGCGCCCCGGCGCCAACTCAGAGGGCGGTTGTGGCGGCTGGTTGGCGTGCATATAGAGCAAGCGGAGGGGCTGGGCGTCGCGAAACGGCAGCTGACCAGTCGCCATCTGGTAGAGGACGAGGCCGAGCGCGTACAGGTCGGCCTTGGCGTCGACCTTGTGGCCGAGCGCGGCCTCCGGCGACATGTAGAGCGGCGTGCCGAGCAAGCTCCCCGTGCGCGTCACCGACTCCTCGCCAGCTGCGTCGTCGAGCAGGCGGGCCATGCCGAAGTCGAGCACCTTCACCTGGTCGCGTTCACCGTAGCGGTCGATCAGCATTACGTTTTCAGGCTTCAGATCGCGGTGCACGACCCCCTCAGCGTGGGCGGCACCGAGGGCGCGAGCGATGGCTTCACCGATGCCGATCACGCGGTGCAGGTCAAGCGCGCCGCGGGCGTGCAGCTCCTGTTGCAGCGTTCGACCGTCGAGCAGTTCCATCGCCAGAAAGAGCTGGCCGCCCTCCGCCTCGCCAAAGTCGAAGACTCGCACCGTGTTGGCGTGCTCGACCCGCGACGCCGCCTTCATCTCGCGGTGAAAGCGCACGCGTCCCGCCTTGGCCTGCGACAGCTCTGGCGTCAACACCTTCAGCGCGACCATGCGGTCCATGGCGAGCTGTCGGGCGGCGTAGACCACCCCCATCCCGCCAGCGCCGAGCCGACGCTCGACCCGGAAGCGATCGGCGAAGGTCCGGCCCAGCCAGGGATCGGGCGCGCGCGCCGCGGGCTCTTCCGATGACGCAGGGTCGAGTTCAGGTGGATCTGTCACGCCCGCTCCTTATTACCACCGCGCCAAACTCAACGGCTGGCGATCGGCCGCACACAGCGGAAGCCCACGAACGGCGACCGTTGGCGCGCACCGTAGCCCACGCGCGACGCCGCGTGCACCAGCCTCTCATCGCTGCCATATGAGCCGCCCAGCAGCGGGTGTTGTCGCTGCGTCGCGTTGGCGTCTGGTGGCGGCCCGAGGGGATCGCGATGGAGCGCCGCGGCGATACGGCCTCGCAGGCCGTCGGCGTCGGCGTCGCACAAGCGCAGCTCGCCGCTTTGGCCTGCCTGAGGCTGCCACCGCATCGCGGCGACCTTGGCCTCGACGCCGCGCAGCGCCCCGCCATTGGAGACGCAGTGGCGCCCTGTTGGCAGCCCCGTCGCCCGGTCAACCTCCGCCTGGAGCGCCACAGGCCGCGCCGCGATGTCAAACCCGTAGCTGTCTTCCCAGCCGTCTGCCGCCCACTCCCAGACCGACCCAAGCAGGTCGCGGTGGCCGAACGGCCCGGCGCCTGGGGTGCTCCCGGTGGGCCTCGGCTTGCCATCGCTGTTGATCCGCGACCAGCCGAGGCCAACCAACGGTGCCGTGCGCAGCGCCGCGCCGTCGCCTCGCGCTGCCCGCACCCACTGGGCCTCGCTCGGCAGCGTCCCGCCCACGGCGCGGCAGAAGGCGTCCGCCTCGTGCCAAGTCACCCGCTCTGCAGGGCAGGCGTCGCAGGGGTACAGCGATGGCTGCAGCGAAAGGCGGGCCCGTAGCTGGGCCTGCGACACCTCGGTCTCCAGCATCTCAAAGGCCGCGACCTCCACCGTCCGACCGCTCTGCATCCGCATGGTCAGCCGGCTGCTCGCGCTCGCCGTCGGATCCTCGCAAGACCCCGGCGCGCGGTCGTCGCACAGCACCGGTCGGTCGGCGTGAAAGACCATGGCGTCGTCAGGCTTGGGGGTCTCGCCGCCCTCGCGCTTGAGCTCGCGCAAGATCGCCTCGAATATCGACTGGGCGACGCTCGGCGGTTCCGGGCTGGCGTCGTTGGCCGTCGCGCTGGCGGCGGCCTGCGCCACCGCACGCGCCCTCTGGCGTTGCAGGCGTTCGGCGCCGGTGGCGAGGCCTAGGCGCTCGAGCGGCGCGTCGCTCTGGTCCCGCAGCGCTTGGACCACGGCGTCGAGCGCCGCAGCTGGGCCGAGGCCTACCCAACGGGCTCGACCGAACAGCTCCTCTAGTCCGCCGGCGGTGACGGAGCCTTGGAGACCCATGGTCTGCAGAGCAAGGAGCCGGGGGCGCAGCGCGGCCGCCGTCAGGCCGGGCACGTCATCGCAGATCGCCGCCACCGCGGCGTCGTCCAGGGCGCTCGCGGCGCGCCCAGCAGCGGCCAGCGCCAAAGTCGGCCTCGACGGCGGCTTGCCGAGGTGCGCCTTGCCGGCTCGGACCGGGAGCCAGCGCAGCGGCGGCGCCGGCGCCAACGCTGGCCGCGAAGAAGGCGGCGCCCTGCCCTCCGGTCGCAGACAGCGCACGCCCACGTCGAAAGCGCCCAGACCGACCAATTCGGTCGGTGTGGCGACGCAGGCAGCTGGGCCGCGTCGCGCCTCAAAAGGCCCGCAGCCAGTGACGGCGCGCTGCCCGTCAGCGATCCAGAAGCGCAGCCCGTGGAACGGCGACGCCAGCGGCCAGCCGGCGGGCGCCAGCCAGGTGTGGTGGTCGAACCCCATGGCGGCGCGGCTCGCCATCGGAAGGCAGGCCGGCGGAACCGGCTCCCTGCCGATGTGGCTGAGGCCGCAGCGCAGCGCGTCGTCGGCGTTGCCCCGCGGCGGCGGCGCGCCAGCGCGA
>SXNM01000115.1 GCA_005777155.1 Pseudomonadota bacterium
CGTGGTCGGCGGCGTCATCGCCGTGAAGCAGCTCGGCGGCTCGTCGCAGGCGACCCCGAGCGGCCCAGTCGTCACCGCCGCTGAGGCCGAACGTCAGGCGCAAGAGGCCGCCCGCATCGCCGCGGAAGAGGCTGCCCGCATCGACGCTAGAGAGGCAACCGCGGCCACCCAGCTCGAGGCAGAGCGGCGCAACAAGGCAGCCCAGCCCAAGATCCATTACCTGGAGCTGAACAGCACGCCAACCGGCGCCGACGTCGTGCTCGACAACCTCGTGCTCGGCAAGACGCCGCACAAGGTGGCGGTGAGCGCCAGCGATCCCGACCGCCAGTACGTGCTACGGCTCAGCGGCCACGAGGACTACACCGTCAGCGTCAAGGCCAAGACAGTCATCGACGCCCGGGTCGACAGGTTGCCGGCCGAGCTGAAGAAGAAAGAAGCGCCAAAGCCAGTGGTGAAGCCCGCGGCGGGTCCGCCCAAGGCCAAGGCCAAGCCAGACTGGGGCTTCTGAGCCTTGTGCTTGGGCGCTCCATGCGGCCCACGGCGTCAGACGTTCGCCGGTGGCGTCAGCCGGCGAGCCCTGGCATGATGACGCCGGATGTCAGCCGTGGGGCGAGGCTGCGAGGGGCGCGGATGCAGACGGATCGGGCACGGTGGGGCGCGATGCAGTCGAGCGTGTGTCGCTGGTCAGCGGGGCCTATGGAGTCCCAGGGCGCCGGCGCACCAGGGCCCGTTCGTCCTACGAAGCCGGCCGCTGAGGGGAAACGCTCGCGCCGCCAGGCCTTGTTCGCTGGCTCGGGTCGGGCGCTCGGTCTCATGCTGTCCCTCGTCTTCGCCATCGCACCGACCGTCGCCGTGGCGCAGGACAAGGAGAGCGAGGCCAATAAGCTCTTCGTCCAGGCGCGCGAGAAGTTGGCCAAAAACGACGCCGAGGGGGCCTTGGAGCTGCTCGACGAGGCCGAGAAGCTGTTCGCCCACCCGGCCATTCAGCTCCTCAAGGCCAAGACGCAGCGCGAGGTAGGTCGGCTTGACGACGCGGCGTCGACCCTCGACCGCATCCCTGCCGCCAAGTTGCCAAAGCCGCTGAAGAAAGTGCACGACGATGAGGTCGCCGAGATCACGAGACTGCGTGGCATCCAGGGTCGAATTGCGGTGCGGGTCGAACCGCCCAATGCCTTCGTCGTGATCGATGGCGCGCAGTTCCGCGGCGGCTATGATCGGTGGCGCACGCTAGGCGAAGTGCGGATTGAGGCCCTCGCGCCGGGCCACCAGCCCGCGGTGCGCACGGTGACTGTGGTGGCCAGCAGCCGCGTCGATCTTGAGCTCAAGCTGCAGCCCCTGCGCGGCACGGTGCGGGTGTCGGTGCCTGGGGGCATGCGTGGCGTGGAGGTGCGCATCGACGACAAGGCGCAGGTCATCGACGACGCCCGGCGCGCTGGCGACGTCGCCGCCTTCGAGGTCGAACTCGGCAAGCACGAGGTGGTCTGCGTCCGCGGCGACAAGTCGGAGCGACACACGGTCGACGTCGCGCTGGGTCAGACCCACGCCGTCCAGTGTGAGCAGGTCGGCCAGCCCTCCAGTACCGGTCTGCGCGCTTCAATCGGCTGGGGCGGCGTCGCGGCAGGTCTCGGCATGGCCGGCTACGGCACCTGGGGCATCGCCTCCTACTTCTCGGACCTGGAGACGGCCAAACAGAACGGCCAGATCGCGCAGACCAACAAGCACTATGGCGGCGCGCTCTACCTAGCGTCGGGCCTCGCGATCGGCATCACGAGCTGGCTCCTCTTCGTTCGCGAGCCAGCAGCGACAGAGAGCGCCGCTCTGCATCCGGCACCGAGCGCGGCGACGCCGCTTCACGCCGGCGACTGAGCTCCGCAGTCAATGTCGATCGAAAGCGCTCTAGGCGACGACGCGCGCCCTGTGCTCAGGGACCACGTGAACGATCGCGGCGTTGAGCGCGATGAAGTCGCCGACCCGCGCCCCGTGCCCATAGACCGCCACAGCGACAGCGCGACCGACCGGGGTATCGAGCGCGATGAGGTCGCCGGCGACCAGGAATTGTGCCGCCGCTGTGGCGTGTCGTGCCATGTCGCCATCCTGGTCAACGGTCTGCCGATCGCCGTCCCCGGCCTGCACTGTAAACACCTGACCGAGGCGCCGCGTGGCCGCTTCGGCTGCGCGGTCTATGAGAGCCGCTTGCAAGTGGCCCCCTGGTGCCACCGGGCGAAAGATGCGGCGCCGCTTGGATTTTTGGCCCGCGACTGCCCCTACGCCCTCCGCGTGGGCGCCCGCACGGGCAAGGTGCGGCCCGGCCCGGCGGCGCTGCGTCCGCTCTGGCCAGCCCTGCTTGGCGAGATTCAGCGCCAGGGCGTGTACGCCTGGGTGTCGCACGCGCCGCTCTTGGAGATCTTCCGCCGCCACGCAGGCATCGAAGTGGACCTGGTGGCAGACCCGGAGCGGCCAGACCACCTCCTCGTGGTGGAGCGGACGCCGGCGGCCGCACAAGGGGAACCATGAGCGCTTCCCGAGGGTCGAGGCGAGGCCGTTGGCTGTTGGCGTTGCTCACGGGGAGCGCAGCCTGCTCAGAAATCCGCGACTTTTTGATCCCCCCGGCGTCGATCGAGTCGCCAACTCGGCGGGACCGGCCGTCCAGCACCCCGACGCTCGCCATCGACGATGTGCTGCTGCCCGGCGAGACGACTCCGAGCTCCGTCGGCCTTCGCAGCGGCCGCATCGTAGCGATCACGCGTGGCCGCGCGCTGCCCTCCGACGATCCGCACCTGCAGCGCGTCGCTGGCGACGGCCAGCCCCTCGTGCCAGCGCTGACGGACGCTCACGTGCACCTCGAGGGCGCGGCCCTGCTGCGTGACGCCGTCTTGCTGCGCGGCGACTCGGCGGCGCGACCTGGGGCGCTGGCCACGGCGCTGGGAGAGCAACAGGTTGCCGCCAGCGCCTGGCTCTGGGCGCTCGGGCCCCAACCGGCCCTCATCTCTGGCCTCGACGCCGACTCATTGCAGGCCATGGCGGGCACCATGCCGGTCTGGCTGAGCCCCGCCGACGGCCATGGCGCCCTGCTCTCGGCCCGCGCCTGCGCCATGCTGCCCTCGCCGCTGCGAGAACGGGCGCTCACCGCCCGCGGACGCCTCGACGACGCGCTGGCCCGCCGGGCGTGGTGGGCGATGCCTCGGCGTGCTGCGCGGGTGTCAGCGCTGCTGCTGAGCGAGCTGCGCGACCACGCGGCGCGGGGCGTGGTCGAAGTACACGCGATGGCCGAGTCGGTGGCCACGTTGCGGATGCTCGAGGCGCTAGACGCCACAGGCCGCTTGCCGGTGCGCGTGCTGGTGTATTTGGACGCCGACGAACCAGCGACGGAGGCAGAGATCGCGCGCGTCGTGGCGGCCCGCGTCGCCGAGCGGCGGGCGGCAGAACGTCGGCGGGGCCGCAGCGGTGGCCTGCTGACAAAGGCGGAGGCGGCGGCAGCGCAAGGCGCGGCCCCGAGTCTCCGCGACGGCGCAGACGCCCATCCCGGCGAGGCCGCGGCCACGCCAGACCCCGATCTCCGGCTGGCACGACTGCAGGGCGTGAAGCTTTACGCCGACGGCAGCCTCGGTGCACACAGCGCGGCCCTCGCTGCACCTTATGGCGACGGCCCACAGGCGCCAGCGCCGACGGTGGAAGCGGCCGCCGTCACCGAGTGGCTGGCCCGCTGCGACAACGCGGGCTTGCAGCTCGCCGTGCACGCGGTGGGCGACGCGGCCCTCGAGCGCGTCCTCAGCGGCATCGCCGCCGCACCGCCCAGGCCAAAGACGGCCTTGCCGGTACGCGTCGAGCACGCACAGGTCGTGGCTCCAGGTCAGCTGAGCCGTCTGCACGGCCAGGTCTGCTCCATTCAACCGCTACATCGCCACGATGACGGGGCCTTCGCCCGCACGCGGCTCGGCGACGATCGAATGGCGTGGAGTTACCGCGCCGCGACCCTCGAGCCGACTTGCCGGCTTCTCATCGGCTCTGACCAGCCGATCAGCGCGACCAACCCGCCCGCGATGGCGGTCGAGCTGTCGGGCGGCGATCCTAGCGCGCCATCGGAGCTCGAGGCCGCGCTCCAGGCCGTCGCAGCCGCCGTGCCTACCCCAGCGAGCGCGACGCCTGCGCCCGCGCTGGGCACCGCAGCGCGCCGGCCGCCCGCGGAGCGGGTATCGATAGCGCAGGCCTGGCAGCTGCTGCGCCGGCACGGTCCACGCGCGGCAGAGCGCCGGGTTGAAGTAGGCGCGGTCGCAGATCTCTTGCTGCTCGACCGCAGCGGCCAGTTGGTGAAGGTCTGGACCCAAGGCCGCTTGACGGCGCAGCCCCGCCGCTGAGCCCGGCGGCGCTTGGCGAGAGGTCCCGCCTCGGCCTCGGCGGCGATGACCCTACGGCACCTCGGTCGCCGTTCGTTGCTGCGGGTTCCCAGCGCGATCCGTCACGCGGCGTGAGCGCCCGACGGAGCGCGCGGTGCGCCATCCACCAGCAGCCAAGAACGGCGTCCGGGGTAGCGCTGCCAGGCCGATCGGCCCCCGACGAGTCAGTTCAATGCTGCGAGCTCGGGTCCTAGGCGGCGACGCGGCTGATGGTGCGCGCCTGGAGCTCCAACTCTTCGATCATCGCGTTGCTGCTGTTGGCGTCGAGCTGAAAGCCGTTCCAGCGCGACGGCCACGTCTCGGTGAGGTTGTAGCGCACCAGCTCGGTCTCGTTGTTGTCGGCCAGCAGCACGACGCTGACGTTCTCGAGCTTGAGTTTGCCGTCCATGGTGGCCTGCAGCCAGTCCCACAGCGCCGAGGTGTTGATGTAGCCCTTCTTGAGGACGATCGGCGCCACCTTCGGTCGGCCAGGCATCTGGCGCACGAACTGATCGGCGCCGCCCTGGTACTCGATGAGCTCGACCTGCGCTGAGAGCCCATCGACGGCAGTAAACGTCCCCGCAGCGACCCCGCCCAGCTCCACGCGGAAGCGAAACGCACCCTGGTGGTCGAACTTGCGCGAGGTGTTGGCCGGCTTGCCCAGCTTGGGCGGCTTGAGCGGCAGGTCCGCGGGCTTCTTGGCGGCCTCGAAGCCGAGCACCGACAGGGCCTTGTCCTTGAGATCGGCCACCACGTCTTTGGCGTGCTCCTTGAGGTCGCCCACCATCTTGTTGGCGTCCTGCGCCAGCTTGGCGAGCTCCTTGTTGGCGATGCCCTGCAGCTGATCGAGGCCCTTGTTGATGGCGTTCTTGACCGGACCCGGCAGCTTCGAGTCGTTGACGGCGTCCTGCATGCCCTCTTTGGCCTTATTGACCTCGTCCTTGACCTTGTCCTCGGCCTTGGCGACGGCGGCCTTCGCCTTCTTCTCGGCCTCATCGATGGCCTCGTTGGCCTTCTTCTCTGCGTCCTCGACGGCGCCCTTGGCCTCTTGCTTGGCCTTGTCGACCGCCTCGTTGGCGGCCTTGTGCGCGGCGCTGTTGGCGTCCTTGGCGGCCTTCTTCACCGGGTCGGGCAGCTTGCTGCTCTCGATCTTGGCGTCGGCCTTGGCCTTTGCCTCGCTGATCTTGGCCTCACCATCCTCGCGCGCCTTCTTGAGGTCGGCGGCGGCGCCGTCCGTGGCCTTCTTGACGTTGTTCTTGGCCTTGTCGATGGACTCATTGACAGCGTCGAGGCTCATGGCTGGCTCCTTGCTGGGTCGCGCACCGCGCCCCCGTTTCCGATCTGCGGCGAACCCCACGGTCTCTGGCGCTCGTCGCGCCCTGGCCTGGTGTCTCTCGCCGTGTCGCTCGCCCTTGCGATGGACACCGGTGCGGCTTCGCCCGATGCTCTGCGGACCGTTCCTGCTTGGCCTGGGGCGGCTTCACCCGGGCCCGTCACTCGCCTACCAGGCGACCTCGAAGGTCGCTTTGGACCGCCACACCGACCAGCGCGCGTCGTCCTCGCGCTCGCGTCGTTGCAGCTTGTGAACGTACTCCACCTTGTACCCGGCCCGGAAGCCCCCGTATTGGTAGCTGGCGGTCAGGTAGCCGGTCTCCCGCTCGGTCTGGTCGTCGCCGTAGCCGAGCTCTAGGGTGCCGCGCCGGTTCTCCTCGAACCAGCGGTCGACAGTGGTACCCAATGCAAGGTTCACGCCAGATGCCACCGGCATGTCGATCTGCAAGCGTGCGTGCAGGATCTTGCCGAGATAGTCGTCGTCGATGGTCGTGGTGCTGCGGTAGTCTTCATCGTGGATATACTTGATCTTCCAGTCAAGGGACAGGCCGTTGCCGAGCTCAAAAGTCTTGCGTCCGCGCAGGACGCCGATGCTGGTTCGGCGCCACTGGTCGCGTCGATAGACCGATCGGGGATCGCGCCCGCGATCGCGCGTGTTGGCGTAGTCGTAGAGCATGGTGTCGGTGTAACCCTCGCTGTGGAGGAAGGTGGGGAACACCTCGTCTACGTTCCGGTTCTGGCGATTGGTGTGGTAGGAGAGGAAGGTGTACTCGGCGCCGAGCTTGAGGTCGCCGCCCTCGTTCTCCCACTGCAACAGCCCGGTGCCGCCGTGCCAGCCGATGCAGCTCTCGACCCAGGCCTCGTTGAAGTCGATGAACTCATTGGCAAGATTCAGCGTTGGCAGCTGGCCGCCGCCGAGGAAGCCGTCGGTGAGCAGCACGTCCGCCTCGCGGCGCGCGCCGAAGATCGCGTTGTACTCCGCGCCGATCGAGAAGTACTCGCCCTGTAGCGTCAAGCCGTTCTGCCAGGGATCGGCGGCGGTGAGTCGAACGCGCAAGGCCACGTCATCGCTGTCTTTGAAGGCGACTGGGCTGACGCCCTGGTTGAGCGCGACGCCATTGGCGGTGCGATCCTGATCGAGGCGCTGCGACGAGACGGCCACCAGCGCCTCGGCCCGAACGGCGTCGCTGAGGTCCTGCTCGGCCTCGAAGGTCGCGTTGACGCTGGCATATCGCAGCACGAAGTCGACCGCGTGGTCGCTCTGGCAACCGGGGATTGGATGCCCCAACGCGTCCTTGCAGGTGGGGTTCTTCGACCCCAGTGCGTCGGGGTCGGCGATGTCGGACTCCAGATCGCGGGTGGTGGAGGCGACTAGGCGCAGGGTCGTACCCTCGCGCGGGCGCCACTGCAGGTGGGTGGCGTAGGCCCAGTCGCGCGACCAGAAGGGGTTCTGCAGCTCGGGATCGCCGAGGCCGGTCGACCACCAGGGCCCGACCCAAAGCTTGGGCAGCGCGATCGCGGCCGCCGTCCACAGCAGCGAGCGCTCCTTGCCAAGCGCGCCCTGCGCGAAGTAGCCCTTGCCGTTGTCGCGGTCGATGTAGCGCAGCTTGCCGATGGTCCAGGCGTTGAACATGCCGAGATCTGAGGCGCCAATGCGGATCTGGTCGACGAAACGCAGACCAGGGTTGAGCTGGATCCAGGGCCCGCGCAGCTTGAGGTAGGCGGCGCGGTTTAGGCCCGCGGAGTCACCCGAGGTGTTCTCGACGTCGCCGTACATGCGGTTTCCGGACTCCCAGTAGTCCTGCCACCGCTCACCGTAACGCGAGGCGATGCGGGCACCGGCCGACACAAACTCGCTGACACGCCCCGTTACCGTCAGCTCTAGCTCGCTGCTGACGCCGTTGCTGCCGGCGATCTGGTCGGGCCAGAAGGGGTTGCCGAGCCAGAGCGTGCCTTGACTGTCGTCATTGGCGTACAGGTGGTTGGTGAAGATGCGGGCGCCAAGGTCGAATCGCGAGATGTCGGCGTATGCCGGTCGCGGCGTGAGCGCCAGCAGCCCAAGCGACGCGGCACCAACCAAGCTCCGCAAGCCAGCACGAGCAGGTGAGGCGGCAGGCGTCGACGCGAGCGGACGCACGGCGTGCGGCCCATGAGCCCGAGGGCGCAGCGTAGGTTGCGGTCGGGGCGAGCGCATCAACGGGCGGTGTAGAGCATCGGCAGGGTCGCGACTTTGCTACCGCAGGTGTAGGCGAGCGAGGCCTTCTGCGCCGCGACCTCGTCGGCGCCGCCCTTGCCAGCGCCAGCCAAGATGTCGAGGACGTGGGGATCGCACTCCGCGTCGTTGCCGCCGCCGAAGCGGTGCTGGCCGCGCACCTCATTGACGCGGCGGGTCAACAGGTCGGTCTTGTCCGGGTAGCCCTCGTTGGATTGCATGACGACCTGGAAGCCCCACTTGCCGCTCGGGACGCCGAGGTCGCTCTTCTTGACGACCGCCACCAGCTGCTTGCCGCGGGCGCTGGTGCGCTTGGGGATGACGACGGCGCCCTTCATTTTCGCAGCCTTGAAGCGAACCTCCGCCTCGAGTCGGGTGCGGCCCTGCGGCGAGAGGAGGACGACCTTGTCCCAGGCCTCGTCGTCAGCGAAGCGCACGCCGCCAAGGCCAGGCAGCGCGTCGTGGAAGCCGACGCCCTTCTGGTGGTCGAGGTCGATGTAGATCTGGGCGAACTGCAGCGAGAAGCCATTGCCTTCCCAGTCTTTGCTGTTCCAAGGGTCCTCGATCTTGGCGCCCACGGTGACACGGAACTCGATGGTGTCGTCGCCTTCGATGACCTCCAAGCTCCGCAGGTCGAAGCTGCCGGCGGTGTAGACCGCATCGGTCGGGTACGTGTAGCCGCCGGGGCCAAAGTCGTCGCCAGCGGGGTCGGTGAAGACGTGCTTGAAGGCGTCTCCTGCCATGGCGGCTGGGACGAACTGAGTCGAGGTGGCGCCGAGGACGGCGGCGAGGGTCGCGGTCGCCGCGGCGACTCGTAGGGCAAAGGAAGATCGGAGCATTGATGGACTCCTAGCCAGGAGGGGGGCGGCTGCGCCGTGAGCAGCGTCGGTGGACCGCGCCGCTGTGTCAAGGCGAGAGCGCGTCGGCCGCGGTGGGTTCGCCCCAAGCGTCGGTGGGGTCGTGGCTTGGGGCTCTTCAGCGACCGTGAGGTGGGTAGGGATGACGGTGGCGGCGTGCGCCGGCTGCGCGGGGCGCCTGACGCGGCTGGGGTGGCGAGGCCCAGGCTCAGACCCGCCGACCGCGCGCTGACGCTGATAGCGCCGGGTCTCGCCGGCCGATCAGGCGGCGCTAGAGGTGGGCGCCGGCTGGGCAAGCAGGGCGCGGTCGGGGACCTCGCCGCCGAAGCCGGGGGCCGGGAATGCGGCCATCAGGTCGCGCACCTGCTCCGCTATCGCCTGCAGCGCGGCGGGCTCCTCGCGCTTGTGGATGGCCTCGACGATCCAGCGCGCAATCTGCCGACTCTCCACTTGCCCCAGGCCGCGGCTCGTCAGCGCCGGGCTGCCGATGCGGACGCCGGAGGGGTCCATGGGCTTGCGGGTGTCGAAAGGGATGGCGTTGGCGTTGCCTTCCAGGCCCGCGAGGTCCATCGCCACCGCCGCGGTCTTGCCGCCACAGCCGAGCGCTGTGGCGTCGAAGAGCAGCAGATGGTTGTCGGTGCCGCCGGTGACGACGGGCACGCCCTGACGCAGCAGCTCGTCGGCCATGGCGCGGGCGTTTTTTACGACATCAGCGGCGTAGGCGGCGAACGCCGGCTGGGCGGCCTCGTGCAGCGCCTGGGCCAAAGCGGCGATGGCGTGGACGTGCGGTCCGCCTTGCAGGCCGGGAAATACCGCACGATCGACGGCGCGCGCCCAGCGCTCCTGGCAGAGCAAGAGGCCGCCGCGTGGACCGCGCAGCGTCTTGTGGGTGGTGGTGGAGACGACGTCGGCGTGCGGCACCGGGCTCGGATGGACGCCGCCGACGACCAGGCCCGCGATGTGAGCGATGTCGCAGAGCAGCGCGGCGCCAACCTCCTGTGCGATCGCGGCCATGCGGGCGAAGTCGATGATGCGCGGGTAGCAGGTGGCGCCGGCGACCAGCACCGCCGGTCGCACCTCGCGGGCGCGGGCGGCGATGGCGTCGTAGTCGAGCAGGCAGGTCTCGCGGTCGACGCTGTAGTGGTGGGCCTCGAAGAAGCGGCTGGTGACGCTGACGCTGTGGCCGTGGGTGAGGTGGCCGCCCTCGGCGAGGGAGAGGGCCAGGATGCGGCGGTTGTCGCTCTTCTTGTCGATGAGCGCGACGTAGGCCGCGAGGTTGGCTGGCGAACCGCTGTACGGCTGGACGTTGGCGTGCTCGGCGCCGAACAGCGCCTTGCTGCGATCGATGGCGAGCTGCTCCAGCGGATCGATGATCTGCTGGCCCTCGTAGTAGCGCTTGTAGGGGTAACCCTCAGCGTACTTGTTGGTCAGCGGCGACCCGGTGGCGGCGAGCACGGCGTCGCTGGCGTAGTTCTCGCTCGCGATGAGCTTGGCGGTGTAGTACTGGCGAGCCCGCTCGCGCTGCAGAAGGTCGGCCACCACGGGGTCGAAGCCGGCTGAAACTGGGCGTTGCTGCATCTTCGTCTCCCTGAGTCGGTTGGGCGGTGTCTGGGCGGCTGCGCCTAGCGCCCGCTAAGCGTGGACAAAGGCGGCGCGGGCGCGCGGGCCCTGCTCGACGAAGGCCTCGATGCCGATGCGCATATCTTGCAGGGCGCAGATGCGCTCGAAGCAGTCCAGCTCGTGCTCCAGGCCGGCTCCTAGGGTGCGCTGGGCGCCGCCGAGCAGCGACTCGCAGACCAGCGCGTCGACGGCGCGGCTGCGGTGGCCGATGTCGGTGGGCTCCAGCGCGGCGTCGGCCTCGGCGATGGGTTCGCGCGGCAGCGCCGGCGGGTTCATGCGCCCAGCGGCGATCTGCGCCACCAAGGCGACGGCCGTCGCGACCAGCTGGTCTGGTGGCGCCAGGTGCGAGACGACGCCGGCCGCCAGCGCATCAGCCGCTGAGAGCGCCCTGCCGGTGCGGATGAGGGCCGCCGCGCGCTGCAGACCGATCAGCCGGGGCAAGCGCTGGGTGCCGCCACCGGCGGGCAGGATGCCGAGGTTGACCTCAGGGAGCCCACACAACGGTCCAGGCGCCGCGGCGCCGATACGGGCCGTGCAGCCAAGGGCAAGCTCGAGGCCGCCGCCAAACGCGACGCCATTGAGCGCGGCGATGACGGGCTTGCCGAGGCCCTCGATCTGCGCGGCGACGCGCTGGGCCAACGCGGCGATGGCGCGGCCCTCAGCCGGAGAGCGCAGGGCGCGCAGGGCGTGGATGTCGGCGCCGGAGATGAAGGCCTTCGGTCCAAAGCCCGAGAGCACGGCGCCAATGACGTGCGGCGCGGCGGCGACATCGTGCAGTGCTGCCGCGAGCTGGCGGTACGTGGTGGCGTCCAGCGCGTTGAGGACCTTGGGCCGCCGGACGCGAAGCAAACGCACGACGCCGCCGTTCGGCAGCAGCAGATCCTCCTGGACGAGGTTGCTGATCTCAAAGGGCTGGCCGGTGGCGGCCTGCTGGGACAAGGTCCTCGGCACCACGAAGCCGGGATGGCTAGCGGCGTAGGCCTCGCAGAGCCGCAGGGCCTCGGCGAGTCCGAGCGCGTTGGCGAGCGCGGCGGGGCCCCGGATGTCGAGCGCCATCGTCACGGCGAGCTCGAGCTCGTCGAGTCCGCAGAGGCCGGCGTCGACGATCTCGAGGGCGATGCCGAGGTAGGCGCCGCGCAGGGTCGCGAGGACGGCGGCCTTGCGCCCGGCATCGGCGATCTCGGCCCGCTCACCGCGACCACTGACGGGCCAACGGCCGGTCGGGCCTGCCGACGCCAGAAGGTCGAGGAGGAGGCGCGGCGGCTGGTACCAGGGCCCAATGCGCTCGTGCATCTCGCTGAGGCCGTGGGCGGTGATCGGGTTGCCGCCGGTCAGGTTCATGGCGGTGAAGGGACCAACCGCGAGCCCGAGGGCCTCCCGCGCGGCGTCGTCGACCTCAGCGATGCTGCCCAGGCCAGCCTCGACCGCGAGGGCCGCGGCCTGGAAGATGCCCTCGAAGATAGGGTCGACGGCGTAGCCGTAGCGCGAGGCCACCGCGACCGGGACCTTGCCGATTGCCTCGTAGAAGCGGTGTAGCCACGCGATCATCGCCGGATCGCTGGCTTCGCCCGGCACCAGCTCGACGACGGGGTTGCGCTCGGCAGGGAAGAAGTAATGGGCGACCGCGCAGCGCCCCTGCGTCGCCAGCGGGGCGAAGACGCGCTCTGGCTCGAGGTGGCTGGAATTCGACAGCAAGATGGTGTCAGCCCCGACCAACCCCTCGACCTGCGCGAAGATGCGGCCCTTGAGGCCGACGTCCTCCGTCGCGGCCTCGACGACGAGGTCAACGCCCCGCAGCGCCTCATAGTCGGTGGTGAAGAGCAGCGCGCCGCGCATCGCTGACGCCTCGGCCGGCGCGAAGGCGCCGCTCTGCTCACCGCGGGCGATCTTCGCCTCGGTGCGGCTGCGCCCGGCGTCAACCGCCTCTTGCCTGACGTCAACCACGACCACCTGGACGCCGTGCGGCGCCAACACCTTTGCGAAGTGCAGGGCGATGTCCGGCCCGATCTGGCCGGAGCCGATGACCCCGATGCGAGCGATGCTGCGGCCAGCGAAGGCGAATGGCATGACACGGACCTCCTTGGGCCGTCGCGGCGGCCCGGGCGCGCTGGAAGTAGCAGGCTTGGCCGCTGGCATCAACCCGAGCAGGACGCGGCGCCGACGTGGCAGACCGCCGGGCGCTGGGAGGCGCGCCGCGAGGGCGCTGGTGGCTGCAGCTCGGCCGGCCGCGCGATGGTCGGGCTCATGTCGTCCGGGCCGCGGAGCCGGCGCGCCCCAGCGCTTGGGCCAACCGCTACGCGCGCCTTGCGGCGATTGGGCGCACCTGCGACGATCTGTGCGCTTGCGGAGGAGCAGCGCATGGCTCGACTCGTGGACCTAGCCCAGCATCGCCTAGCGCCGCGTCGCGCTGCCCTGCCCTGGCTGGTCGCCGTTGCCCTCACGGCCTGCGCCGACGGCCACCATGACGACGCCGATCACCACCACATCCCGCCCGAGGTGGAGGCGGCCGCCCGCTACGAGGTGATCCCGCTCGCGCTCGGCAACGCCGACTACGGGCCCGCCAATTGGGTGGCAAGCCCCAACTACGTCACCGCCAATCGCGGCAAGGGCCAGATCAAGAAGGTGATCGTCCACACAGTCCAGGGCAGCTACGCCGGCTGCATCAGCTGGTTCCAAAACCCGTCTTCGAACGTCTCGGCCCACTTCGTCGTCAGCAAAAACGGCGAGGTCACCCAGATGGTCAAGGAGAAGGACATCGGCTGGCACGTCGGCAGCGAGAACGGCTACACCGTCGGCATCGAACACGAGGGCTGGGTCAGTGACCCGGCGTACGTCACCCCCGCCATGCGCAGCGCCTCCGCCGCGCTAACCTGCTACCTGCTGAAGAAGTACGGGCTGCCGGCCGATCGCGTCAGCGTGATGGGGCACGTCGAGCTGCCCAAACAGACCCACACCGACCCCGGCAAGCACTGGCCCTGGGACGCCTACATGGCCGACATCGAGGCCTGCATGGGCGGTACGACGCCGCCGACGTGCCCCGGCTCCTGCGACGACGGCAACCCCTGCACCAACGACGGCTGCGTCAGCGGGGCGTGCAGCAACGCCGCCGCCAATGGCATCGTCTGCTGGGACGGCGACGCCTGCACGGCCGGAGAGAAGTGCAGCAACGGCAAGTGCGTCGGCGGCTCGATCGTCAAGGACTGCGACGACAACAACGCCTGCACCGACGACGCCTGCGCGGCGGGTAACTGCACGCACAGCCCGAACAGCGCCGGCTGCGACGACGGCAACGCCTGCACTTCCGGGGACAAGTGCGGCGGCGGCAAGTGCGCCCCAGGGGCTGTCAAGGGCTGCGACGATGGCGACCCTTGCACCAGCGACAGCTGCAGCGGCGGCGCCTGCAAGCACTCGCCGGCGGCCGCCGGCTGCGACGATGGAGATCCCTGCACGGTCGGCGACGGCTGCGATCCGGCGAGCGGCGGCTGCAAGGCCGGCGAGGCCAAGGACTGCGACGACGGCGACCCCTGCACGGTCGGAGACGCCTGCCAGCCGAGCAGCGGCAAGTGCGTCGAGGGGACCGCCAAGGCTTGCGACGACGGCGATCCCTGCACCATCGGCGATGGTTGCCACCCGGCGACCGGCGCCTGCCTCGGCGGCGCGAAGAAGGACTGCGGCAGCGACGGCGACGACTGCACGGTCGGCGCCTGCGACGCGGCGAGCGGCGCCTGCCAGAAGGCCAAGGACGGCGCGGGCTGCGACGACGGCAACCCATGCAGCCAGGCCGAGATCTGCCAGGGCGGCAGCTGCGTTGTGGTCAGCATGATGGCCTGCGAAGACGCCAACCCGTGCACCCACGACAGCTGCAGCGGCGGCGTCTGCCAGCACGCGCCACACAGCCAGTTCTGCGACGACGGCGATGGCTGCACGGTTGGCGACGTCTGCAGCGGCGGCGCCTGTAAGGGAGCGCCGCTGGCCTGCGACGACGGCGATCCCTGCACCTCCGAGGCGCCGTGTCAGCTCGGCGCCTGCAAGGCCGGAACGCCTTTGTGCGACGACGGCAATGATTGTACGAGCGACGCCTGCGACGGCGGCAGCTGCAGCCACGTCGACCTCGAGGTCGGCGCCTGCGAGGACGACGACGCCTGCACCGTCGGCGACCGCTGCAAACAGGGGACGTGCGTCGGTGGGGCGCAACGCACCTGCAGCGACGGCGATCCCTGCACCAACGACCGTTGCCTCAGCGACAAGGGGTGCGCGCACGACGCCAAGCCCGGCTGCACCGCGGCAGACGGCGGCGCCAGTGTCGACGGCCTGACCACGAGCGGCGATGGCTTCGCCGGCGCTGGCGCCTCTGGCCTGGCGCCGAGCGCACCTTCGGCGGGCTGCAGCGCAGCGCCTGCGGCGAGGGCTGGGACCGCGGCGGCCGGCGGCGTCGATGAATCCGGGGTCGGCTGGCTGCTGGCCGGCGCGATAGCGGCGATCTGGGCGGGTCGGCGTCGAGCTGCCAGGGAAGCGCGGGCCTGACGATGGTCCTGGTGCTGTTGCGAGCGCTGCTGACGCTTAGCGCGATGACCAACGCCGAGGCAGCGCTCCTGGAACGGCTCCAGCGCGATGAACCCGCAGCGTGGCGACAGCTGCTCGAGCGCCACGGCCCAGCGCTTGTCGCCTACGCGCGGCGGATCTGCGGCGACGCAGCGCAAGCCGAAGAGCTGGTGCAGGACGCGATCGTGGCGATCCACGGCGGCATCGATCGCTTTGAGGGCCGGTGCTCGGTCAAGAGCTGGCTCTACCGCGCCGTCCACAACCGGGCGATCGACGCCCTGCGCCGGCAGCGGCGCTTCGTCGACGTCGACGAAGCGCGAGAAGACGCAGACTGGGCCGATCGCTTCGACGGAGGTGCCTGGCGGGCGGCGCCGCCGCCCTGGTGCGGCAGCCTGGACCAACGCATCGACGCCAAGCGCGCCCTCGCCGTCGTCGAGCGGGCCCTACCGCGGCTGCCTACCCAGCACCGCGAAGTGCTCTGGCTCAAGGAGGTCGAGGGCCTGGACGCGGTGGAGATCTGCGACGCGCTCGGCATCTCGCCGGCCAACCTGCGGATGTGCCTGCACCGGGCGCGCAGAGCGTTGCAGCAGGCCGTCGCCCTCGAGCTAGGCAGCGCGGCCGCAGAGGCCCTCACTAACTTGGAGGCTTGAGACGATGAGCCCCCGATGTGCGGCGATTCTGGCGCAGGTGGACGCCTTCCTCGACCACGAGCGTGGCGCGTTGGAGCGCCTGCGCTTCGCCGCCCATCTGGCCCTCTGCCCGCCCTGCGACAGGTACGTGCGCCAGCTGCAGGAGGCGCGCCGGCTCTTGCGCTTGGCGGCGACGCCGAGCGAGTCCGACCTGGCTGCGGCGCGACGGTTGGCGGTGGCCCATGCCCGCCCGCGCGAGGCGAAGGGCTGACGCGCCTCATCGGCTGCGCGCTTGGCCCGAAGCCGAGGCGCCCCGCCCCGCGACGCATCGGGCGCCGCCCGTGGCCCGTCCTCGGGTAGATCGCCGCCCGAGCAGCCGCGTCGACACCGCCGTTGCCGCGGCCGCGAGCGCGAGCTACTGGCAGACTCCGCAGGTTGAATCTGCACACTTGGACGCTTTGACATTGCTCGGGCCGCTGCAGCAGTCGCCATAGCCTTTGCATTCGCCGTCGCAGAAGCAACCCCCGGGGCCACCACCCTGTCCGCATTTCGTGTTGCAGTAGTTGCCGTTGAGAGCACAGGTCTTGCCGTCGCCTGTGTAGCCCGGCTTGCAGGCGCAGACGACGGGCGCAGCCACCTTGTTGGTGCAGTTGGCGTTGACGCTGCAGCCGCCATTGTTGGTCTTGCACTCGTCGATGTCGGCGCAGGTCTTGCCGTCGCCGGCATAGCCCGGCTTGCAGGCGCAGACGACCGGGGCGCCCACCTTGTTGGTGCAGGTGGCGTCGGCGCTGCAGCCGCCGTTGCTGGTCTTGCACTCGTCGATGTCGGCGCAGGTCTTGCCGTCGCCGGTGTAGCCAGGCTTGCAAGCGCAGACGACCGGGGCGCCGTCCTTGTTGGTGCAGGTGGCGTCGGCGCTGCAGCCACCGTTGTCGATCTTGCACTCGTCGATGTCGGCACAGGTCTTGCCGTCGCCCTGATAGCCTGAGTTGCAGGTGCACGCGAAGGCGCCGGGCGAGTTGGCGCAGGTCGCCACCTTCGAGCAAGGCTCGAGCTGGCGGAACTTGACGTCGCTCACAAACGGGCCAGCGAAATTGTTGAACCCGCTGTCGACGCTGTCCAGCGTGAACCACAGCTGCACCTCCTTGCCGCCGAGGCCGACCAGCGGAGCGACGAAGGTGATGCCGGCGGCGCTGCCCTTGAAGTCGGCCTTGCTCCAAGTCTTGACCACCTGCGCGCCAACCAGGACTTCCACACTGAACTTGTCGACACTCGGGAGTGGCTCGACGAGGAGCTTGAGATTGAACGAGAGCTCCACGGGGTTGCCCGGCAACTTCACGACTGGGCTGGTCGCCGTGCCAACGACCGCGAAGGATGGGACTTCGTAGGTGCTGGTAGCGGGATTGCTGAAGACGAGCTGGTTGTTGAAGACCCTCCAGAAGACCTGATTCGGCGCGCTGGTGGTCGTCTTCCAGCCGGCGAGGTCGGCGGGCAGGACCATCGGCACGGTTGTTGGCTTGCACTCGTCGATGTCGGTGCACAGCTGTCCGTCTCCGGCGAAGCCCGGCGAACAGGCGCAAGCGTAAGTGCCAGGCGCGTTGGTGCACGCGGCGTTTGCGCCGCAGGCCGGGACCAGAAACGTCATGCCGAAATTCGACAGCGCGATGCCCGAAGTCCCGTTGGCGGTGGCATCGACAGTGTCGAAAACGAAGCGGATCTGCGCGGTCTTGCCCGCATGTGCGCCGAGCGCGATCGCGATAGACTGGAGGGTCTTTCCTAATTTCACTTTCGACTTGTCGAAGACCACCAGCGCCTCGCTGCCGATGAGTAGCTCGACACGGAACTTGTCGTAGTCCGAAGTGGTCTCGACGTCGAAGACGCCGTCGAAGGTCAGCGTCGCGTTGACCGGCAGCGCGATGGCGGCAGTGGTGACGCTACCTTTGTAGGCAACGGAGACGTTGTAGTTTCCCGTATCCGGGTTGTTGTAGATGAGCTTCCCGTCACTGAGTCGCCAGCCGGCCTTGGGGTGAGAGTTCTCGAATTTCGCTGTGGAGATGAGAATGTCCGATGCCTGCGCCTTCAATGCGCCGCTCTTGCATTCGTCGACATCCGTGCAGGTTTTGCCGTCGCCAAGGTAGCCGGCGTTGCAGGTGCAGGCATACGAGCCCTTGGTGTTGGCGCATGTCGCCTGCGCCGCGCACTTGGCGGTGCCGGCCTTGCACTCGTCGACGTCGGCACAGGTCGGCTTGGCCCCGACGTTGTTGGTGCAGGTGTTGGCTTCGGGCAAGCCGCAGGCGCCGTTGTTGGTCTTGCACTCGTCGATGTCGGCGCAGGTCTTGCCGTCGCCCGTCCAGTAAGTCTTGCAGACGCATTGGGAGCTGCCCGGCAGGTTGGTGCAGTCGGCGTTGACGTCGCAGCCGCCCTTGTTGACCTTGCACTCGTCGATGTCGGTGCAGACTTGGCCATCGCCCAGGTAGCCCTTGTCGCAAGCGCAGGTGTAGGTGCCCGGGCTGTTGGAGCAGCCGGCGTTGGTACCGCAGGCAGTGGTCTCGAGCGCGAGCTTGCCGATGACGATGCCGAAGAAGCTGTTTTGGTTGCCGTCCTTGGTGTCAAACGCGAACTCGATCTGGATCGACTTGCCCGCCCACTTCGCCAATGAAATCAAGACTGGGGTGCCCGGCTTGTGCCCGATCGCGACCTTGGTGCTGATGACAGTTGGCGACTTGCCTGCTTCGATGACGGAGACCGCGAAGGTGTCAAAGAAAGTGCCGGACTCCACCTCCAGCGTGGCGACGAATGACAGCGAGGTGACGCCCAGGCTCGGCACCTTGAGGAGTGGCGTCGCGGCGCTGCCTTTGTTGCTGTCGCTGCCGGTCGCGTAGTCGCCCTGGACCGGGCTGTTGTAGATGAGCTTGTCGCCGGCGCCGTAACAGCCGACGACCTTCGAGGAGTTGACGACCGTCCAGCCAGCGAGGCCTTGCGGGGTCGGCAGGATCCCGACGCCGATGCCGTCCTTGCACTCGTCGACGTCGGCGCAGGTCTTGCCGTCGCCCTTGTAGCCAGCCTTGCAGGCGCAGCCGTAGCCGCCGACAGTGTTGGTGCAGTCGGCCGCGAGGTCGCACACCGCGCTGCCGTCCTTGCACTCGTCGACGTCGGCGCAGGTCTTGCCGTCGCCATTGTAGCCGGGCTTGCAGGTGCAGGCGTAGCCGCCGTCGGTGTTGCTGCAGGTGGCGGCGAGGTCGCACACCGCGCTGCCGTCCTTGCACTCGTCGACGTCGGCGCAGGTCTGGCCGTCGCCGGCGTAGCCCTTCAAGCAGGTGCAGGTGAACGTCCCGGCCGAGTTGGCGCACGTCGCTTTGGCGTCGCATGGCTTGCTGCCGTCGCCTCGGCGGCGAGGTCGACCTTGCCATTGACGGACCACTGATAGGCGTCGCTGACCTTGTCGCCGTCGGCGTCGATCGCCTCCGTCTTGGCCGTGCAGGTCACCTGGGACGCGAGGGCTACCTCGCCAGGCTCGATGGCGGCCTTGACGCCGGCCGGGCTTGCGTTGCCGATGACGACGCTGGCGGACGCCTTGCCGCCGGCGATGTAGGGGCCCTTGCTCGTGACCTCGACCATCCAGGTCTCGCCCTTCTTGGCGACGCCGGCCTCGATCTTGGCCGTGACGTGGGGTGTGGCCTCGCCATTTCGCAGCCAGACGTAGCTGTAGGTCAGCTCGCTCGGGGCGCGGTCGACGTCTGCGGCGGCGCCAGCGATGGTCGCCTCAAGTGCGTCGAGCGTCGTCGGCTTGGCGGGCGTGATCTCGACCTTGGCAGCGCCGGGCGCCGTGTTGACCCAGATCGACACCGTGGCCGTCGCAGTGAGCCCCTCTTTGTCCTTCACGCCGATGGTCAGGGTCTGCTTGCCCGCCGGCAGCTTCGAGAGCTCGACCTTGCTGCTCTGCGACACCTTCGCCATGCCCGTGGCGAGCGGCTGGGCGGCGGCGCTGGTCTGGATGCCGTAGTCGAGCTCGGCGTCGGCGTCATCGCCGGCCTCGAACGTGAACTCGATCTTGTCATCGAGATTGAACACGGCGCCATCGGTCGGAGCGGTCACCTTGACCGTCGGCGCGGCGTTGGCGATGACCTCAGGCGCGTCTGGTTCGTCGGTGGTCGCGTCGAGACCCACGTCGTTGGGCGCTGCGTCGAGGCCGCCATCCACTGCGCTGCTGTCGCCGTTGCCGCCGCTGTCGAAGCCACCGCCGCCAAGGTCGACGCCGGTGCCACCGCCGCCGCCGCCGCCGCCGTCCGTCGTGCTCGGCTGGCCGCAGCTGGCGAGCGCCGAGGCGACCGCCGCGATGATGATCAGCAAGATGGGCCTTTGGCCCGACGACGCACAGCTCAGACAGGAACCTCGGCGCCTCCCAAGCCCTGCGATCCCTGGTCACGGTCCGCGAGCCGGCATCCGCAGAATCTCGAACACCAGCAGCCGCTTGCCGCGGCGTAGCTGGCGGCGGTTGATTTCGGCGACCGCGACCGCCAGCGA
>SXNM01000116.1 GCA_005777155.1 Pseudomonadota bacterium
CCGAAGGTCGCAGGTTCGATCCCTGTGTCGCGCACCCCAAGCCTCTCAGCTGTCGTCGCGGAGCCGCCACACCCAGGCCGCCGGCGAGCGAAACACGACCTCCAGCGCAGGCTGGCGGGCCAGCGCGCCGGCGTATCCGGGCGGGCCTACCAGGAGCCGAGCGCCGAGGTGCCGCTGCAGCGCTGGCGTCAGGCCGCCCGGCACCGGCGCCTCGGCGTTGAGCGCGGCCCAGGTGCGAAAGGCCAGCGGATCGCCATAGGCGAGATAGTTCGGGTCGAGGCCAGCGAGAAAACGTTGGCGCGGCGCGTGGAAGACGAGGAAGCTATAGTCTTCCCACTGCAAGTTGACCACCAGCTCGCCTGGATGGGCGTTGCGATCGAGGTAGGCGCCTACCGGGGCGAACGCCGTCACCGGGCTGCCTTGACGCAAGATCGCCGCGACGCCCTGTAGCCGGACCGCGGCCAGCGCCAACGCGGCCCCGATCAAGGCCGTGCCGACGCCATACCGAATGACGCGGTGCGGCGTCATGCCCTCGCCCGGCGCCGCCCGGCCTGTCTCGACGCTCATCGCCAGCGCGTCTCGGCTGAGCACGGCGGCGCTCGCCCACTGCAGCGCAACCCAGTGGTCGGCGAAGCGACCATGGCGCAGCGTCATGCCGGCAAAAAGCGCGGTCAGTCCCAGGAGCGCCAGCGCCTCGACCGAGGGCAGCCCCGCCCGCAGCCTGGCGCTACGGCCGCCCTCTCCCTCCTGTCGTCGACGCCGCTGTGCCGCGCAGCGCAGCCAAGCCGCGGCGGCCAGGGCCAGCGCCAGGTGCAGCGGCCAGGCCTCGTATGCCAAGTAGGAGGGCAGGGCAGGAAGCCATTCGCCGCCGACGTCGAGGCCCAACGGGTTGCGCGTCTTGAACAAGACGTGAAAGAGCAGGTACTCGATGTCGTGCGGAAACCAAGGGTTGATGACGAAGCCAGCCGCTACGCCGAGGCACAGCCAGACTGGCGCGCGCAGGGCCAGCCGGTCGCCTCGCAGCCACCCAGCGACCACGACGGCGCCAGCGATCGGCACCACCAGCAGCGAGCCGTGGTGGAGCCAGGCGAAAGCGAAGCCGAGGCAGCCGGCAGCAGCGGCGCGCCCGCGCACCAAGAGCGCCACCGCCAGCAAGACGATGGGCAGGTCGACGCTCTGCGCCCGCACCAGCGCGACGCGAAAGCCGTACACCTCTGAGGAGCCGAGCAGCAAAAGCGTCCACAGCGGCAACCAGCCGACGCGGAGCCCGTGCAGCGTGACGATCATGCCGACGCTGGCGAGCGCTGCGATCGCGGCGGCCGCCAGGGGCAGGGCGAGGGCGTCCGGCAGCTGGGCGCAGGGCAGCAGGAGCAGGTGAAACAGGAAGTGGTGGTCTGTTCCGGCGTCGCCCAGCACCGTGCGCGGCAGCGACGTGACACCGGCGAACAGCCCCTCGGCGCCGAGCATGCGGGCCTGGTGCAGGTGATAATAGGCGTCGTCGAGGTTCCAGGTCGGCGCGGCGAGCCAGATCGACGCTGCGTGCCAAGCGACGGCCAGCGCGATCGCGATCCAGAGCCCGGAGGTTTGGCGCAGCGCCGTGCTCGGCCAGCTTGGCACCGACTCGGACGCCAGGGGCGCGGCGGGCGTCGTCGCCGCGGCGGACGCCGACTTCACCAGGGGATGCGCGCCACGTCGACGGCGACCCGGCGCCAGTCGAAGCCCGACGCCTCCAAGACCGCTTGCTGCAGACGCGACCGCCGCGTCTCGTCGATGCCGACGCCGACGCCGACGCCGCCGCCGACGCCGGCGCCGAGCGCCAGCACCCGCCAATGGAGCAGCTCCTCCGGCTTGCCCTGACCCTCGGCGCGTACGGCGAGGCGCTCGCCCTGTCGATGCAGGGCATCGACGACCTGGGGCAGCAGCAAGCCAAGCAGCTTTTTGACCTGCTCTGCGCGCATCGTCACCGCGTCGAGGACAGAGCTCTTGCGCTCGGCCTCCACCAGCTGGTCCTTGACCTTGATCTCCGGCGTCGAATAGTCCGAGACCAGCGCGTCAAAGCGAGTTTCGCTGCGGGCCATCTCGCGGCCGGCGGTCTGGTCGTGCCACGCCAAGACGGCGTCGACGTCGACGCGGACCTCCTCGACGCGGACGCGGTAGGCGTACGGGCGCCACACCTCCTCGCGCAGGTGGGTCGGCGTCTCGCGTGCACGGCGCTCGGCGGCGTCGAAGTCGCGCTGCGCCGTCGCCACTTCGTCCCGGCCGCGCTGCAGCTTGTCGGCGATGGCCTGGAGCTTGGCGGTCTCGCTGCGGATCTTCTCCTCATGCCAGGCGACCTGGGCGCCCCAGCGCTTGTGGCCGTGGCTCTCGGGGCAGCGGGTGCCGCCGTCTGGGCAGGGGCCTCGCTTGCCGGCGTAGTGGGCCGCGTCCTCGTCGTCGACCCGGCGCCGAATGGCCGCCAGCTTGGTGTCGAACTCACCGATCTTGGCCTCGAGGGCGTTGGCGTCGGCCTCCGCCGGTCGCAGCCGATCGGCGGCCACGTTGAGCACCGCCAGCGCAGCTGCCTGGGCCGACTGCGCCACCTGCCACTCGGGGTTGGGCGGATGCTTGATGTGATCGAGGATCTGCTTGCTGCGCTCGTCGTCGCGCTCGGTGCGGTCCATCGCGAAGCGGGCTAGCGTCAATTTCACACGCCCTGGAGCCGACTTGCGACCCTGTTCCCACGGCACGACGGCGACCCCGGCGGCCTGTAGGCTCGCGGCCTGGAGGCCCTGTTCGACCCCGGCGCGCAGCGGCGCGAACACTTCGGTGTCTAGCCCCTCTGGCGCCGCGATGGGCTCGAGCACCAACGGGTAGCGGCGCTGCGCCTCGACCCGCTCCAGCGTCGTCTGCAACCGGCGCCCGAGGTCATGCTGGCCGCCGCCGAGGGCGACCGCAGTCCGAAAGGCGATCATGGCCGCGCCATCCAGCTTGCGCTTCTCAAGCGCTACGCCGCGCTTGTAGAAGTCCCCGGCGGCCAGCGACCGCAGCCGCTTGTGCGCCGACTCGAGCCCTGCGGCGATGGTGCCGTCTGCGGCGCCGTGCTCACGCGCCCCTTCGAGCAAGACCAACGCGTCCCGCCGCTTGCGCGCCTTCTCTGCCCGGCGCGCTGCCGCCAAGCGGGCCAAGGCTGAGCTGTCACGCGCCGTGTCATAGGCCTTGCGCGCCTCTTGGTGCTGGGGGTCCAGCTGCACAGCCCGCGCATATCGCTCGAGGGCAGCGGGCAGATCGCCCGTCGCCTCGATGCGGCGCGCCGCCTCGAGGTGCTCCGCCGCGCCCTCCACGGAGGCCAGCTCCTCGCGGAACTCCGCCGCCTCGCTGCGCTCCGGGTCGTAGCGCAGGGCCTCGCCGGCCATGGCGCCGGCCAGCTCGCGGTCGCCTGCCGCCAGGGCGCGCCGCGCGTTCTGTACGAGGCGCACCGCGAAGCCGCGACGGGCGCGCTGCCAGAGCGCCTCGATCTGTGGATAGTCGCGTCGATAGGCGCGCAGATCAGCCAGATCGGTGCAGATCGCTCGCCAGCTCGACACCGCCTCGGCGCCGGCGTTGTCTGCGCTCTGGTCAAGCGCGTCGAGCGACGCCGCGTGACGGCGCTGCGCCTGCTCAATGCGGGTCCGCAGCGCCAGCAGCCGCGCCAAGCCGTCAAGCACGCGGGCCTCGGCGGGGGCCAGCTCGCGTGCCTTGCTGAGCGCGTCGCTGGCCCGCTGGAGGTCGTTGCGGCCGAACGCCTGTTCGCCCTCCGCCACCAGCGCCAACGCGGCACGCAGCCGAGCCTCGCTGGCGCCCTGGCGTGCGAGGTCCTGCTCAGCGGGATCCGAGGCGTCGCGTAGCGCCGCGTCATAGCCGGCCATCGCCTCGTCGAGCCTCCCGGCGGCGAGCGCGGCGTCGGCGCGGCGGAGCTGTTCATTGACGCCGCAGCCGGCGACAGAGAGCGAAAGGCAGAGCGCCGCCGCCAGCCACCGCGCGGTGGCGTCGGCAGCGCGCGGTGGCGGCTGGCAGCGACCGACCGGCAGCGCTGCCAACCTCGGCATCGCGGGCGCCGCCGCAATTGAAGCGCGCCGAGCCGTCGAGGCCGG
>SXNM01000117.1 GCA_005777155.1 Pseudomonadota bacterium
CGGGCGCTGGCCGTGGCCGCCTTCACCGCCGGCTTTGCCGCGGTCGTAATCGTCGGCGTCGCATTGATCGACGCATATCTAGGCCGGAGCCCTGTGTTGCCGCGGTTGCCCTTGCAGGCGGCCGCTTTTGGGCTCGGCGGCCTCACCTATGCCGCAGTGGGCCTTGGCTGTGCCAGTCTTGGCCGAGGCTACGTCGTGCTTGCGCTTGGCTGGTGGCTCACCGTCGACACCGGGCTATCGCAAGCCGGAGAGGGGCTGGAGTCGCTGGCGCTGCGACCCGCGGTGGCGCTCATCGCCGGCCATGACTCGGACATCGGCCTCTTCGATCTCTCCGACGCCGCCCGCCGCTTCTGGGGCGCCGCCGTGCGGCTCTGCGTCGTGGCTGCCGGCGCTCTGGCCGTCGCTTGCTTGCGGATGCGGCGCGACGCACCAGATTGACGAATCGACGCGACGCCGCGACGCTGTCAGTGGCCTCGTGGGCGGACCGCTCTTGGCGAGGCTAAGCCCCTCCGGGGGTGCGTGGGCTCTGGTGAGTCCCCCGGTCTTCAACACCGGTGCGGGGCGTGACGAGCGTCTCGGGGGAGTTCGATTCTCCTGCGCCCCCGCCATGTTGCGGACGACCTGAGGTCTGCGCTGGCGTCTCGCCCGCCTGGCGCGCCTCGGGCTCGAGGCCACAGCCGCTGGGGCCCTGGCAGGACGCGGCGGTCCCAACCCTCGCCGGAGCGCAGCGCACAGCATGGCGCGCGCCTCGCTTAGCGCGTCGGGTCTTTGCCGCAGATGCCTTGAGTGCCGATCGAGACGTACTTGGTCGACGACTTGATGCAGTGTGGCATTTGCGCATTCCACGACGCGCACTCGCTGTCGGCCTGGCAGGTGCGGCCACAGAGCTTGAAGGGCTCGGCGCTGGTCCGCTTGTCGTTCCCCGATGAGTTCGACTTCTCGAACACCGACTTGTACGTCACACCGCCTAACGCCTTGTCGTCGTCGTAGTCACAGGGGGCCGTGGTGAAGCTGCCGCCACCGGTGCACGCGTTGTTCTTGGTGCAATACGAGATCGCGTCGTCATAGCCGGTGAGAAAGCCGCCCTTCACGCATTGGCCGTACATGCACTCAGACTTGTCGGTGCACGCCTTGCCGTGCTCGTTGCCGGTCCCCTTGATGGGCGGGCAGGCCCACCAGGGATCGTTGGAGCCTAGGCCGGTGTCCTTGACGACGTCGTCGGGCTCTCCGCCATCGCCAGTCCCGCCACCATCACCGCCACTCCCTCCGCCGTCGGTGCCGCCGCCATCGGTGCCGCCGCCGCTGGCGCTGTCGCCCGGCGCGCCGTCGGCGACGCCCACGGAGTCGCCGCCGCCGCCGATCGAGCCGCCGTCGTCGACGGTCGCCGCGGCATCGGCGTCGTCGCTGTCGTCCTTGGTGACGTCGGCGCCGCACCCCGCGCCTGCAAGGGCGAGGGCGAGGGCGAGGGTCGTCGACAGGACGGACGGAGCGAAGCGGCGAGCGTGATGAGTGATGCGGTTCATGCCTGCTCCTGTGGGGTGCTCTAGCGTGCAGACTGCGAAAGCGGCTTGGAGTCGCTGCGACCCTACACGGCGGCTGCGTTTCGCCGCGCGAGGCCCGCACGCGCTGACCTTGCCATGCCCTCGAAGGATGGAGTTCGCTTCCAGGTGAGTCAACCGGGCTGGGGCCACGGCGACTAGCAGGCTCGGCGGGGAGTCGGGTTTGACCGCGCGAGACGCTGGTGCTAAGTACGCGCGCCGTCGCCCCTGAGGGTCCGCTCGGGTCCCGTCGGCGGCATGAGCAGGTGGCGCTGACCGTCGGCCCAACCTGTCAGGAGATGGCGAACATGCTCCATGATCTGGCGAGCTTGGTGACCAACGCGGCCGTGCCGGGGCTGGACACAGCGGGCGCAGTCATCGCGCACGGGTCGAGCGCCTTGGCGATCGGCGACGGCCTGTTGCAGCGCGCCTACGCCGCCGGCCTGGTCGACGTCGACGCGACGGCTGTGGTGCAGTTCGCGTTCTTCCTCCTGCTGGCGCTGGTGTTGCCAAAGCTGATCTTCGACCCGCTGCTTGAGCGCTTCGAGCAGCGCGAGGCCCGCACGGAGGGCGCCCGCGCCGGAGCCCGTCGCATGCGTCGCGAGGCCGACAACCAGGTGGCCGCCTTCGACCGCGCCATGAGCGACGAGAAGCAGCGTGCAATGGCCGAGCGCCAAGCCGCCCGTATGCAGGCGCAGCGCGAAGCGGCCGAGACGATCGCCAAGGTGCGGCGCGAGACCCACGCCCGCATCGCCGTCGGCATCGAGGCGCTGCGCGCCCAGGCCGCCAAGGCGAAGGTAGACCTCGATCAAGAGGCTCGACAGATCGCCAGCCAGATCGTGCGAAAGCTGATCGAGGGGAGGTCGTGATGTCGAGCCGGCCCGCAGCCCGCGCCGCGACGTGGTCCTACCTGCCCAGGCAGGTCGCGCTGGCGCTGTGGCTTTGGACCCCTGGCGTTGCGCTGGCTGGCGACCTTGAGTTCGCCATCCATGGCTTCTACATCATCGATTTCCTTGTCTTTGTAGGAATCTTGGTCTACGTCGGTCGCAAGCCGATCGCCGCCGCGCTGGACAGCCGCTACAAGACAGTGGTCGCCGAGATCGAGGAAGCCAAGGCGCTGCGCATGGCTGCCCAGGCGAGCTACGACGAGTACCGCGCCCGCATCGAGCACCTCGACAGCGAACTGACCGCGGCGCTGCAGGAGGTGCGCGTCGGCACACGCACGGAGGTCCAGCGGATCCTGCAGGACGCCCGCGAGTCCGCCGAGCGCATCAGCGCCGAGGAGAGCGCGCGCCTCTCGCAGGAGGGCAAGCGTCTTCGCGCCGAGCTGGCCGAGGCGGCGGCGACGACGGCGCTGCGCCTCGCTGAGGCGGAGCTCAAGCAGGCCATCAACGCCGACGTGCAGCGCAGCCTCGTCGAGCGCACCCTGCTGGACCTTGAGACAGGCGCCGGCAGCCTCACGGGCGCGACGACCTCGGACCGCGCCGGCACGCACGCGCCACTGGCGAAGGGGTAGCCGATGAGCCGCACCGATGTCGCCCGTCGTTACGCCAGCGCCATGTTTGACCTCGCCAGCGAGCGCGGCACCTTGCTGGCCGTTCGCGCCAGCTGTGAGCGCTTGGTGGCGGTCTTGGCGGCCACGCCAGAGGCCGCTGACCTGCTCGCCAACCGCACCGTGGCCTTGGCGCAACGCCGGGCGCTGCTCACCAAGGTCATCGAGGCCGCCGGCCTGGAGACGACGGTGGGCAACCTCGCGAAGCTGCTCCTCGACCGCGGCAGGATCGCCGCCCTCCCGGCCATCGTCAGCGAGCTTGGCGCCCGCATCGACGCCGCCAGCGGCATGGTCAAGGCTGAGGTCGTCTCTGCGCTGCCGCTGGGCGACGGGCAGGCCGCTCGCCTCGGACTCGCGCTCGGCAAGCGGCTCGGTCGCACGATCGAGCTCTCCACTCGCGTCGACCCGACCCTGATCGGCGGCTTGCGCATCGAGGTGGGGCAGCTCATCTTCGACGCCTCCGTCCGTAACCACTTGGATCGTCTAAAGGAACGCCTGGATTCGCGCCACATCGGCTGAGAACAACCGGGCCGCCATGGGTCGACCCATTGACCTGACAGCGCAATCGTCGAGCGCCGGCATGCCCGGCAGCCGCCCGTGAG
>SXNM01000118.1 GCA_005777155.1 Pseudomonadota bacterium
ATGTGGGGTCGCCGCAGCGCCAGCGCCGCGCCCAGCTTGCTGCCGCCGCGCGCCTCGCCCTCCAGCTGCCGCCACTCGCGCTCGGCGATCTCGGCCCGCCCCAACTCCTGATCCAGCGCCGCCTGGGCCTGCACCCGCTCGGCGCGGCGCTGCGCCTGCTGCAGGCGGAGGTCGGTGTCGTCGACGCGCAGCAGCAGCTCGCCCTTCTGCACGCGGGCCCCTGGCTCCAGACCGGGAGCGACGCGCAACACCGCGCCGGCGACCTGCGGCGTCAGGCTGACCACCCGATCGGGCAGCACCACGCCCTCGGCGCGCAGCAGCACCCTCTCTCGGCTCGTGCGCACGCGCTGCACTTCAACCAGCACAGTCGCCTCACCGGTCGCCGCCTTGCGCGCCACCGGCTTGCTGGCGCTCAGCCGCACGGTCAGCCACACAGCGGCGGCGAGCACCAGCAACGGCAGCAGGATCTTGAGCCCTTTGACCATCATCGTCCCGGCCCCCCAGAGCGCTCCACAGCGCCCGCCAGCGCCCGGACGAGGCCGACGCGCGCCAGCCACTGCGCCCGCTGGCGTTGGATCTTATCGGCCTCCAGCGCCTGCAAGGTGATGAGCGTCGTCAGCACCGGCAGGTAGTCCGTCTGGCCATGGGCATAGCGAAAGCGAGCCTCCTCCAAGGTCTTGCCGACCGTCTCCAGGCGCTGCTCCGCCGCCAGCAGGCCCGCCCGCTCGCCCTCTTCGCGCGCCAGCGCCTCCTCCACCTCCTGCAGCGCCCGCAGCACGACCTGCCCATAGGCATAGACCGCCTCCTGCAAGACCGCCTTGACCCGGGCGACCTCTGCCCGCCGACGGCCGCCGTCAAAGAGCGGCGCCGAGAGGCCAGATGCGAGGTTGAACACGAAGTTGTCGAAGAAAGACAGCGGTTCGGCGCGGCCGGTGAAGCCCGTCGTCGCCGACAGGCGCAGCGCCGGCAGCAGCTCGACCTTGGCGGACGCGACGCGGTGATCGACCGCCAACATCCGCTTGCGGGCGGCGCGAACGTCCGGGCGGCGTTCTAGCAGCGCCGCCGGTACACCGAGGGCGGGCAGCGGTGGCACCGGCGGCAGGCTGGTCAGGGCGGCCACCTGCTCGTCGCGCTGCACCAGGCGTCCGAGCAGCGCCGCCACCTGCTGCGTTTGTACCTGCAGTCGGGCCTCCAGCGCCGGCAGCTGGCCGAGCACCGCCTCCAGCTGGCTGCGCTGCTGTAGCACGTCGACCGCGCTCGCTTGGCCGTGGACAAAGCGCAACTCTACAGCCTCCAGCAGCTTGCGGTTGGTGTCGATCTGGCGCCGCAGCAGCTCGCGCGTCTGCCGTTCGGCGACCAGCCCAAGGTAGGCGCCCATGACCCCGCCAGCGACGCTGATGGCCATGGCGTCGAGGTCCTCGTGGCTGGCCGCGGCGTCGAGCTGGGCGGCGCGGCGCGTCGAGGCGACGCGGCCCCAGAGGTCGACCTCATACGACGCGCCGAGCGAGAGCGGGAACAGGGTCTGCGACACCGTCAGCGGCTTGCCTCCCGCGGCGCCGCGGCCGAGGAAGAGGTTCTGCTGCGAGCGACTGACGTTGCCCTCGAGCGAGACCTGCGGCAGCAGACCGGCGCCCGCCGACCGCGCCACCGCCTCGGCTGCTTCGAGCCGCGACCGAGCCCGGCGGAGGTCGAGGTTGCCACGCAGCGCGGCGTCGCAGAGCGCGTCGAGCTCAACGCTGCCCACCACCCGCCAGAACGCCGCGCCGGCCTCTGCCACGCCGCCCTGGCCGTCGAAGAGGAAGCGCTCCGGCACGGCCACAGGTGACGCCTTGTCCGACTCGACCTTGTGACCGAGGCCGGCGCAGGCGACGCCGAAACCGGCGCTCAGGCAGACGAGCCCAAGCGATCGGACGCGGCGTCCTCGGATCGATGTCCCGCAGCGTCCAGGCAAAATGGCTCCCGGCGCGTGGCTCTGCGGGGCGCTGTCGATGGGCCGGTCCGCCGCGCTCGCTGGTGTCACCGCGCCGCCGCGCCGCGCGCTCTGGCGCCGCAGCTTGGCCCAGCCGCACGCCGCTCCCGGCGGTCCCTACAGACGATCACAGTCGGGCCCGGTGGGCGCTGTACTGGGCGCGGCTCTGGATGGGGAAAGTCGGAAAGTCACACCTTTTCCGGCCAGAGGGCGCCTAGCCCCCCAAAACAGCCGGCCAGAGGCGCGGCCAGTCATCACGGCTCGCGTCTCTAGAGGCTGGCGGTCACGCCTGGCTGGCGCGGCGCCTCTAGAAGGGCTATGGGCGCGAGGCCCTCGAGCCGCTTGGCGATCTTCTTCTTCAGGTTCGCCTCGATCTGGCGCACCCGCTCGCGCGAGATGCCGAAGCGCTCGCCTACCTCCTGGAGCGTCACCGTCTCGTCGCCGAGCAAGCGCTGCTCCAGAATGACCAATTCCTTGTCGCTCAGCTCGCTGTGTAGCTCCGCCAGTCGCTCGGCGACCATCGCGCTCAGCTCCGCGCTGGCGAGGCGCTCGTCGGCGCTCGGCACTTCATCTGCGATCGTCTCGCCCAGGGTCAAGCGGCCGTCTTCCGAGACCGCGCCGTCCAAGTCGAGGTCACGGCGGGCTGCCAGGGCGGCGCGGCGCCACTCCTCGACCTCCTCCGCTGTCGGTTTGCGGGCCTTGCGGCGTGCCGGCGCGCTGGCGCTCTCGGCCGCTAGCAAGAAGGTGGCCTCGCCGTCTCCGTCACCATCGCCGCCGTCTTCGACCTCGGCCTCCAGCACCTCTGGATCTTCCACCGCGCCGCCGGGCGCCGGCAGCTCCCGCCGTCCGAACAAGACCTTGCGCTGCTGCGCCACCGGCCCGACGCGGACCAGCGACCACGTGTTGATGATATAGTTCTGGATGTAGGCCTTGATCCACCACACCGCGTAGCTGATGAGGCGGAAGCCGCGGTCCGGCTTGAACTTCTGCAACGCCTTCATCAGGACGATGTTGCCCTCTTGGATGAGGTCCGTCACCTTGATGTCGTAATTGCTGAACTGGTACGCCACTTTGACCACAAAGCGCAGGTTGGCGGTCACCAACGCGCGGGCGGCGTCCGGGTCGCCGGTCTGCTGGTAGCGGCGCGCCAACGCCAGCTCCTCGTCGCGGGTGAGGAGTTGGTAGGCGTTGACCTCGCGGAGGTACTGCTCCAGCGGGTTGTCGAGGATTGGCTCCCTGGCCATGGAGGACTCCGTGCGCGGGCCGGCTGCCTTGGCCGTGATGAGGCGCACCTTGACAACACTGGTCGACGCCCGGACATTCCCAAAGCGGTCGGGACTGGGCGCCGCTCGCTCAGCCGTCACCATAGCTGTTGCGACGGGGTGCGCAAGCCCGCGCTCGACTCGAACTCGGCGGCCGCAGGCGCTTGGGCAGCCCAGGCAGAGAGGACACGATGAGCGCGCGCGGAAGCGATTTCTCCACCTTCGTGCTGTCCCTGGCGAGCGCGGTCATGGTCCACCTTGGCCGGGTTCCAGATCCGACCGGGCAGGGGGGCGCCGCCAACCTTGAGCTTGCCCGCCACAGCATCGACCTGTTGGCCATGCTCGAGGAGAAGACACGCGGCAACCTGACGGCGGAGGAGGCGCAGCTGTTGACGCGCCTGCTGCACGACACCCGCATGGCCTGGGTGGAAGAACAGCGCCGCGCGGCGTCGTGACCGGGTCGGCCGGCGGGCAGAACGCGCGCAGCCGCGGTGGCGGCGCGGCGGGCCACGTCCTGGTGGTCGACGACGAGGCTGCCTTCCGCACCTTGGTCGCGGGGCACCTGCAGCGGGCAGAGCTGCACGTTAGCACCGCCGGGTCCGCAGAAGAGGCGCAGGCGTATCTTGGCCGGCAGCGCCCGGACCTCATGCTGCTCGACGTGCACATGCCCGGCATGACGGGCATCGAGCTATTGTCTGTGCTCGCCGCCAGCGGCCAGCTCCCGCCAACCATCGTCATGAGCGCCTATGGCCAGCTTGACACTGCGCTGGCGGCGGTGCGTGCCGGCGCCATCGACTTCCTGACCAAGCCATTTCGGCTGCCGGAGGTCGAGCTCAAGGTCATGATGGCGCTGGAGACGGCAAGGCAGGGCCGGCTCGGCCGTCGGCGCAGCGGCGTCGAGGCGGCTGGCAATCGTCCAGCGCTCGTCCCGGCGCCAGGCGAGATGTTCGCCGGCATGGTGGGGCGCAGCGAGAACATGCGCGAGCTGTTCGCCAAAATCGAGAAGGTGGCGCGGTTCACCTCGACGGTTTTGGTCCACGGCGAGTCGGGCACAGGCAAGGAGCTGGTGGCGCGCGCTCTGCACAGCAGCAGCCCGCGCCGGGGTGGCCCCTTCCTCGCCATCAACTGTGGCGCCATCCCCGAGAGCCTGCTCGAGTCCGAGCTGTTCGGCCACG
>SXNM01000119.1 GCA_005777155.1 Pseudomonadota bacterium
ATTGGCCAGGCTGTAGAGCTTGTCCTGGAGCACTTTGTGTGGTTGCCGCGGTCGGCGACGTAGGCGCCGCCGCTGGCGTCGGCGGCGACGCCGGAGGGCGTGTTGAAGCGCGCCAAGACGCCCTTGCCGTCCGCGAAGCCAGCGGTCGAATCGCCCGCTACCGTCGTCACGACGCCCTTGGCCGAGGTCCTGCGGATGGTCTGCCCGCTGTAGTCGGTCGACCACACGTTGCCGGCAGCGTCGACGTCGAGGCCCTGCGGCACGTTGAACTTGGCGTTGACGCCCTTGCCATCGGCCAGCCCGCCGGTGGTCTGGCCGGCGAGCGTGTAGACGTCGCGGGCGTCGCCGATGCAGCTGCCGCCCGCGCAGCGGTCGTTGATCGTGCAGAACAGACCGTCGCTGCAGAGGCCATCGGTCGGCGTGAACACGCACTGGCCCGAGAAGATGTTGCAGCTGTCGACGCTGCAGTCGTTGCCGTCCGTGCACGCCTTGGCCTTGCCACCAGCGCAAGCGCCGCTCCCCTTGCATGCGTCGCCGACCGTGCAGGCGTTGCCGTCGTTGCAGGCGCCGCCGACGCCGATGGGCGCGAAGCTGCACTTGCCGCTGCCCTTGTCGCAGGCGTCGAGGGTGCAGGCGACGCCATCGTTGCAGACGACCTTGGTGGTCGCGAGCTTGCGGATGCGGTGGTTGTTGCGATCGGCGATGAGCACCGACCCGTCTGGGGCTGACTCGAGGCCTGCCGGCATCGAGTACTTGGCGTCCACGGGCTTGCCCTCGGCGAAGCCCACCGTGCTGCCGCTGACCGTCACCACCTCGCCGGCGGCGCTGATGCGGCGAATGCGGTGGCTGATGCGCTCGACGAGCAGCAGGTTGCCGTTGGCGTCGAAAGTGACCCCAGATGGGCCGGAGAGCTGAGCCTTCTCGCCGGTGCCGTCGGTCGTGCCCGAGGTGCCGGAGCCTGCCAAGGTGCCGACGACGCCGCTCGGGCCGATGCGGCGGACGCGGTGGTTGTTGTAGTCGGCGACCATCACCTCGCCCAAGGGGCTGAAGACGACGTCGTAGGGCGTATAGAAGCGGGCCGCGGCGCCTGGGCCGTCCAGGTAGCCCGCCGTGCCGCTGCCGGCCAACGTCGTCACCACGCCGTCAGCGTCGATCTTGCGGACGCGGTGGTTGTTGGCGTCGGCGACATAGACGTTGCCAAGCGGATCGACCGCGACGCCTTGCGGGGCCGAGAAGCGGGCCGCTACCCCCTTTCCGTCGGCGAACGCGGCGCTGCCATCGCCGGCCAAGGTCGAGGTGGTGCCGTCGGCCAGCACCTTGCGGATGCGGTTGTTGGCGCGGTCGGCGACGTAGATCGTGCCCTTGCCATCGACCGCGACGCCGCTCGGCTGGTTGAGGCGGGCGGCGTTGCCGGCGCCGTCCTGGTAGCCCGCGCCGGCGAGCCCGACCAGCGTGGTGACGACGCCGTCGGTGGTCAGCTTGCGCAGGCGCGACTGCGTGGTGTCGGCGACGTAGGCCGTGCCGGCGGGGTCGATGGCGACGTCTTCGGGCGCGTAGAACGTCGCGTTGGCGCCGCCGCCGTCGGTCGAGCCGGGGTTGCCGTTGCCGGCCAGGGACGAGACGTCGCCGACGCCCGAGACGCAGGTCCCCGCGACGCAGTTGTCGCCGGTGGTGCAGGCGTCGCCGTCGTCGCACGGCTTCTGGGTCGCCTTCTGCTCGCAGAGGCCGGTGATGGCGTTGCAACCATCTTCGGTGCAGGAGAAGCCGTCGTCGCAGCTCTTGCCGCTGCCCTTGCATTGGCCGGCGAAGTCGCAGGCGTCGCCGACGGTGCACGCCGAGCTGTCGTCGCAGGCGTCTCCGTTCTTGAGGGCGTCGAAAATGCAGGCGCCGCTGGCCTTTTCGCAGCTGTCGAGCGTGCAAGGGTTGCCGTCGAAGCACGTCTTCAGCGAGGGCGCGGCCGTGCGGACCCGGTGGTTGCCGGCGTCCGAGAAGTAGACCTTGCCCTCCTTGTCGGCCACGACGCCCGAGGGCTTCGAGAGCTGGGCCTGCGTCCCCGCGCCGTCGAGGAATCCGGCCTGACCGACGCCGGCCAACGTCTGCACGAGGCCACCGCCCAGCGCCCGCAGCGTGTGGTTGCCGTGCTCGACGATCAAGAGACGACCCAGGGCGTCGTGGACGAGCGCGACCGGCTGGTTGAGCTCCGCCTTGAGCGGCGTGCCGTCGGCCCATCCGGCCTTGCCTGAGCCGACAAAGGTCTCGAGGACGTCGCCGACGAAGCGGCGCACGCGGTGGTTGCCGCTGTCGGCCACATAGAAGGCGCCGAGCGGGCCGGCCGCGATATCGGTCGGCAGGTTCAAGCGCGCTTGGCCGCCTGGCCCATCGGCGAAGGCGGCGGTGCCGTCGCCAAAGACCGAGACGACCTGGCCGCCGGCGATGCGGCGCACGCGGTGGTTGCCGGTGTCGGCGACGTAGACCTGATCCTTGGTGTCGAGCGCGACGCCCTCCGGGCTCTGGAAGCGCGCATTCGCCGACGCACCGTCGAGGAATCCGGCGACGCCGCTGCCGGCCAGCGTCGAGGCCGAGCCGTCGCCCTGCACGAGGCGGATGCGGTGGTTGCCCTTGTCGGCGATCAGGACCACGCCAGGCGGCAGGGTGGTGCCCGCCAGCGCGATGGCGACGTCGGTGGGGTTCTGGAAGCGGACGCTGAAGCTGTTGCCGTCCTGAAATCCGGCCAGGCCGATACCTGAGAAGGTGTCGGAGTAGCCGTCGGCTTTCACTCGCCGGATGCGGTGGTTCTGCGAGTCTGCCAACAGGATCATGCCGTTGACGGTCATCGCCATGCCGCGCGGGTCGGCGACTTGGCCGTCGGAGCCCTTGCCCTCCGTGTACTTGGCGGTGCCGTTGCCGAGGACGGAGATCACCTCTGGGCTCGGCCCCACCTTGCAGCTGCCGCCGACGCAGACCTCGCCGGTCGTGCAGCCGTTACCGTCGTCACAGGCGCCGATGACCTGCTTGTAGGTGCAGGCCTGGGTCGCAAGGTCGCAGAGGTCCTGCGTGCAGGGGTTGCCGTCGTTGCAGCCCTTTTGACCGGCGGGCGCTTTGCAGCCGCCGGCGGCGTCGCAGGTCTCGCCGAGCGTGCAGGCCTCGCCGTCGTCGCAGGCGGTGCCCGCGGGGTTAGCGATGTTGTTGCACGCCCCGTTCTGCGTGTTGCAGTCGTCGACCGTGCACTTCTTGCCATCGTCGCACAGCGCCTTGAGGCCGATGCAGACGCCTGAGGCGTCGCAGCCGCCACCGGTCGCGCAGAGGCCCAGGCTGCACGCCGTGCCGGCCAGCTTCGGGGCGTGGATGCAGCCGCCCTTGCCGGCGTCGCAGTAGTCGTCGGTGCAGGGCTTGTCGTCGTCGCACACCGTCAGGTTGCCGGGTGTGCAGATGCCCTGGAAGCACTTGTCGTCGGTGGTGCAAGAGCTGCCGTCTTCGCACGGGCCGGCGCTTATCTGCTGGTGCTGGCAGGAGCCCACGGCGTCGCAGGTATCCTGTGTGCATGGGATGCCGTCGTCGCAGCTGGTGTTGACCTTGCCCTTGCAGGTCCCGGCGCTGCACTTGTCGTCGTTGGTGCAGCCCAGGCCGTCGTTGCAGAACTTTCCGTCGCCGATGTAGCTGTTCTCGCAGGCGCCCGTCGTCGCCTTGCACTTGTCGATGGTGCAGGAGTTGCTGTCGTTGCAGTCCTTGCCCTTGCCCGACTGGCAGACTCCGCCGCCGCAGGTGTCGCCGGAGGTGCAGTTGCTGCCGTCGTCACAGGGGGCGCCGACGCTCAAGGCGTAGGTGCAGCCGTCGAGCCCCTGGGCGGCGCGGCTGCCTTCGCATTGCTGGTTGGTGCAGGGGTTGTTGTCGTCGCAAGCGCCGTCGTCTGTCTTGCCGTTGCAGTCGTTGTCGAGGTCGTCGCAGGCCTCTGTCGGTGGGACGGTCGGCTTGCAGCTTGGGTTGACGTCCGCCGGCGCGTCGAGCTGGGCCGCTGTGTCGGCGGCGTCAGCGTCGTCACTGCCGACGGCGCCGTCGAGATCGTCCGCGGAGTCGGTGCTCGCGACGGCGTCGGCCTGCACGTCCGAGGTGCCGCCGACATTGTCTGGCAGCACGAGGCTGTCGCCGGCGCCGATGTCGAAGGCGACGCCGCCGCCCGTCGCAGGAGCCGTGCCGCCCACACAGGCCGGCAGCGCTAGCCAAAGGGAGAGCAGAGCGACAAGCCGGGGGCCACCGCGCCGCCTCCACAGGCGCCGCCGCGCTAAAGCTGGTGTCGAGGTCATGCTTGGGAGCGATGCGTTCACATTGCACCTCGAGACTTGCCGGCGCGACGCGATCCACTGGCCGGCGCGCCCTTGGACCCCGCGCCGCGCAGCCCGGTAGGGCCGAAGGGCGCGGAGCCGAATCCTCCGTGCCACCAGACGCGCCAATGCGCGTCGAGGGCCCAACTCAGGCTACCGTATCGCGTGGCGCTGCGGCAACATCGTCCACGCGCGGGCGAGCCCCCGACGACCGGGCGGCTTCACATTTGCAGGCCGCCGTCGACGTCGAGGCACCTCGCATTGAAGTAGTCGCATTCGATACAGAATCGTAGCGCCTGCCACAGGTCGTTTGGCGTCCCGATGCGGCCGACTGGGATGCGGGCCACCAGCGCGTCGCGGGCCCGCTGGTTCATGCCCTGGGTCATCGGCGTCTCGACCATGCCCGGCGCGATGGCGACGACGCGCACGCCGAAAGGCGCGAACTCGCGGGCCCAGGAGACGGCGTTGGCGGCGAGCGCGGCCTTGGCGGCGACGTAGGCGGTCTGGCCGCGGTTGCCGTGGCGAGCGACTGAGGACATGTTGACGACGACTCCGGGTCGGGTGCCGGCGCGGACCATGGTGGAGACCGTCGCCCGCGTCATCCACACCGGGCCCTCCAAGTTGACGGCGTGGACGGCGCGGACGGCGCGATCGTCCAGCGTCTGCACAGCGCCGGTCTCGCGCTCGAGCCGCACCAAGAGGCCATCCCGGATGATGCCGGCGTTGTTGACGAGGGCGTTGACGCCGCCGAGCGCGCCATCGGCCCAGGCCACAAAGGCGTCGCAGCTCGCCGGGTCCGACACGTCCAAGCGTCGGCCGACGATGGAGGGCGTCGCCGCGGTGATGGCCGCGAGGGCCGCCTCGTCGACGTCGCCCACCGCGACGCGCGCCCCAGCCGCCGCCAGCTGCTGGGCAAAGTGCGCGC
>SXNM01000120.1 GCA_005777155.1 Pseudomonadota bacterium
ATTGGCCGCGCTGCTGGCAGGGGAGGCGGCGGTGGGCGTCTTCGCGCTGCTCGTCGGCTGGACCGCGGTCGGCGCTCCGTCCGGTCGCGCCGGCCCGATCGAGCAGGGCCCCGCCCCCCACGGCGTCGGCGCGATGGCGCGGCGCCTCGCCTTCCTCTGGCCGCTGGCGGGGATCTGCCTCTTGTGGCTGGTGGCCTGGGTCGCCGGAGACTATGGCGCCCGCGACTCGGCGGTCTACATCGATCCCATTCGGCAACCCATCGATTTCGCGCGGGAGTCGCTGTGGCGCCTGCCAACCCTGGTCGGCGCGCTGTTGCTCAACCTGCCGCCCGACGCCACGGCCACCCTCCCGCCGCTGCGTCTGCTCTTCGCCACCCTCGGCGCCGGCGCTGGCCTCGGCCTGCTCGCTGTGCTGAGGGGCGCGCTGCCCGCTGGCGATCCTCGTCGCGCCACGGCGCTGGGCCTCGCGGTCGGCGGTCTCTTGGCGCAGCTGCCGTCGGTGGCGACCCTGCCGTCGCAGCGGCTGCTCGGCGTCTCCGGCGTGGCCGCCGCTGGGCTCCTCGCCTTGGCCTGGCACGCCGTCGGCGCTGGCTGGGCGGCCTCCCCCGGTCCGCGGCGCTGGCTCGCCCGCGCGCTGCGGGCGCTGCACCTCTACCTCGCCCCGGCCAGCGCCTTCGCCATGACCGTCGTCATCACGCTTGTGGCGCAGGCCGTCCACGCCTGGGACGATGGCCCAGCGTTCGCCGCCGCGGCCGGCAAGCGTGTCGTGGCGGTCGTCTCGCCCGACGTCGCGGTCGGGCTCTATCCGGCCTATGCCCGCCGCGCCCACGGGCTCGAGCCCCACCGCAGCTGGGCTCTGCTAACCCTGCAGCGACCGGGCCTCTCGCTCACCCGCACCGGGCCGAGCACGCTGGTCGCCGAGAGCCCGCAGGTACCGCTCTTTGCCACGCTCGTCGAGGGCCTGCTGGCGGCGCCTGCGCGGCTGCCACGGGTGGGCGAGGTGCGCGCATTCAGCGGCATCCGCGCCACGATCGAGGCCAGCGACGCCGCGGGGGTGCTGCGCGTCCGCTTTGATTTCGAGGCGCCGCTCGAAGACCCGCGCTGGCTCTTCCTCGCCCCGGCGCCGGGCCGCTGGCAGCGCTGGACGCCCATCGTGGTCGGTGAGCGGTGGCGGGCGCCGCAGCAGGCGACCCTCTTCGGCGTGCCCCCCAGCGGCGATCCGAGCGGCGCGATCTCGCGACCTCTTCCGGTGGGGCTGGGCCCGGCGGCCGCCCCGTCCGCTGCGGCGGTGGAGGCGACCTCGCCATGACCAAGGCACAAGGCAGAGGCCGCGACGACCCGCCAGCGGCCCCGACGGTGAAGGCAGCGACCGAGGCGCACGAGGCGTTCGACCTCATCGTCGCCGAGAAGCCCTCGGTCGCGCGAGACATCGCCGCCGTCGTCGGCGCCCGCCAGCGGCAAGACGGCTTCCTCGCCGGCGGCACGCTGATGGGCCGACCGGTGCGCGTCACCTGGTGCGTCGGTCACCTGGTCCAGCTCGCCGCGCCAGAGCACTACCGCCCGGAGTGGAAGTCATGGCGCGCCGACACCCTGCCGATGTTGCCCGAGGCGATGCAGCTAGAGCCGCGCCGCGAGGGCGCTGACCAGTGGCAGGTCGTGCGCCGGCTGCTGCGCGACCGCGGGCTACAGAGGGTCATCAACGCCTGCGACGCCGGACGCGAGGGCGAGCTGATCTTCGCCTACGCCTACGAGCTCGCTGGCTGCAAGGCCCCGTCGGCGCGGCTGTGGGTCAGCGCGATGACAGAGGCGGCACTGCGCGACGGCCTTGGCGCCCTGCGGCCGGTCGCAGAGGTGAAGGGCCTCGAACAGGCGGCGCGTGCCCGCAGCGAGGCCGATTGGCTGGTCGGTCTCAACGCCACGCGGGCGATGACGCTGCACTTGCGGGCGCTGACGCCGGACGCGCCCTTGCTGTCGGTGGGGCGTGTCCAGACGCCGACGCTGGCGATCTTGGTGCGACGGGCCGAGGAGATCGAGCGCTTCGCCGCGGAGGAGTATTACCAGGTCAAGGCGACGCTGGAGGCCGCCGCCGGCGCTTGGGAGGCGCTGTGGATCGCCGCTCCGGCGCAGGTGGCGGCGGCGCAGGCGGCGCTGGCGGCGGGACAGCCCGGCTCCGTCGCGGCCGGCGGCGGTGGCGCGCCGACCGACGGCGGCCTGGAGGCCGAGGCGGGCGCTGATCTCGCCCTCGACGACGATGACGACGCCGACAGACCGACCCGAAAAGGCGACGCGCAGCGCCGAGACCGCCTGCCGAGCAAAGAGCAGGCCGACGCGGTGGTCGCCCGCCTGCGCGGCCGGAGTGGCGAGGTGGTGCTGGCGAGGCGTCAACAGAGCCGCGAACGGGCGCCCTTGCTCTACGACCTGACGACGCTGCAGCGCGAGGCCAACAAGCGCTTCAAATACTCCGCGACCAAGACGCTGGAGCTGGCGCAGGCCCTCTACGAAGAGCACAAGCTCCTGACCTACCCGCGCACCGACTCGCGGCACTTGTCCAACGCGGTCGTCGAGACGCTGCCGGCGGCGCTGCGTGCGCTGCACTTTGGGCCTTACGCCGAGGCGGCGGCCTTCGCGCTGCAGGCCGGGCCGGGCGTCCTCGGCAAGCGCTTCGTCGACGACGCCGAGGTCGGCGATCACCACGCCATCCTGCCCACCGGCAACGACCCGCGGCGCGCCAACCTCAGCCCAGACGAGAAGCGCATCTTTGACCTGGTCGCCCGCCGGCTGTTGGGTGCCTTCGCCGGCGACGCTGTTTTCGCCGTCGCCCAGGTCGTGGTCGCGGTCGGCGCCGATCGGCTCCATGCCCGCGGCCGAACCGAGCTTGAGAAGGGCTGGCGCGCCATCGATCCGCCCGCCACGGCCTCCAAGGAGCGCCTGCTGCCCGCCGTCGAGGTCGGCGACGTCGCCAAGGTCAAGACGGTCAAGGCGGTCAAAGGCCAGACGCGGCCGCCGGTTCCGCACACCGAAGGGACGCTGCTCGGCGCCATGGAGCGCGCCGGCGACGACCTCGACGACCAGGAGTTGGCGCGGGCGATGAAGGCGCGCGGCCTCGGCACCCCGGCCACCCGCGCCGCCATCGTCGAGACGCTCATCGCCCGCGGCTACGTCGTCCGCGACCAGAACCAGCTCACGCCGTCGCCGCAGGGCAGGGCGCTGCTGCACATGCTGCCGGCGCCCGAGCTGGCCTCGCCGCGACTGACCGGTCGCTGGGAGGCGCGCCTGCTCGCCATCGCCGAGCGCGGTGAAGACGTCGAGGCGTTTCGCGCCGATGTCCGCGCCTTCGTTCGGCAGACCTGCATCGCCATCCTCGGCGCGACGCCCACCGAGGCCGCACGGTCGATGGCGGCGGCGGTCAATCAGGGCGGCGCTGCGCTCGGCCAATGCCCGCGCTGTCAGGCCGAGGTGCGCGCCCGGCGCTTCGGCTGGTCGTGCAGCGGCTGCGGCTTGCGCATCCCCGATCTGGTGGCCAAGCGCGAGGTCAGCGCCCGCATGGCCAAGGCGCTGCTGGTCGATGGCCACACGCCGGTCGTCAAGGGCTTCAAGTCCAAAGCGGGCAAGGACTTCAGCGCTGCGCTGCGCCTCGACCTCGACAAGGGCGTGGTGTTCGACTTCAGCGAGGTGGAGCGTGAGCCCCCGCCGGGGCCTGCAAAGCGTGCGCCTGCGGCGCGGCCCTAGGCGTCTGCGGCTGACTTGCGGGCGACCTTCTGGCGACCTGCGGGCGATTGGCCTGATGCCGACGTCGCCCTGCCCGCGCGCTCAGGCTGGGGAGGCGGCGGAGCACCGCACCGGCGCCCGACCACCGGCGCCACGCCCCAGCCTCGCCCCCAAGCCCCCTTGCACGCCATGCGCCCCATCGCCCACCATGGCGCCACAGTCCGACGCCCATCGCGTCGCCCGCCCCACCGAAGCTCCCACCGCGAATCGAGGCGCCGCATGTCGACCTGGGCTTCCAGATTTGCCAACGGCTTCGAAGAGTCAGGCGGCGGGCCTGCTTTGAGCCGCGCTGTCCTCGGCGGCAAGGGCCTCGGCCTCTGCGAGATGGCGCGGGCCGGCCTGCCGGTACCGCCGGGCTTCACGCTGATTACGTCCAGCAGCCTCGCCTACTTCGAGGCTGGCCGCCGCTGCCCAGACGACGTCGACGCCGAGATGGTTGAGTCGCTGCGCTGGCTGGAGGCGACCTTGGGCCGCCGCCTCGGCGATCCGGCGCGACCGCTGCTCTTGTCGGTGCGATCGGGGGCGCCGGTGTCGATGAGGGAGGGGCTGGCCTCTCAAA
>SXNM01000121.1 GCA_005777155.1 Pseudomonadota bacterium
CCAGCGCCGCCGATGCCGGCGCTCGCCGCCCCGACCGCGCCCACCGCGCCGGCGCAGGGTCTTCGGCCGCCGCCGGCCCCGCACCCGCAGCTGGGCTATGAGGGCGCTGATTTGCGCGGCTGCGACGCCTCGACGTTGCGGCTCCAGGGCCTGTCGCTGCGTCTCGCCAGCTACGATGGCGCCACCCGCTGGCCCGCCGGCTTCGATGTCAAGAGCAGCGGCGCCCTCGGCCCTGGCGCGGTGCTGCGCGGCGCCGACCTGCGCCGATTGCGGCTGACGGCGCTGGACCTGCGTGGCGCCGACCTGCGCGGGGTCGACCTGCGTGGCGCGACCCTGGACGGCGTCCGGCTACAGCGCGCGCGGCTCGAAGACGCCCGTCTGGAGGGGACGGATCTGCGCGGCGCCTCCCTCGAGGGCTGCACCATGCGCAATGCCCGCTACGACGGCGCAACGCGGTGGCCAGATGCCTTCGACCCGGCCGAGGCCGGCGCGACGCCCGACCTCTAGGAGCGATCTCAGTTTGGCGCCGGTTGCGCCGCTATGAACACGATGGCGGTCCGCCGCCGACCGCCCAGCGCCGCACCGTCGCCACACGCGGTCGCCGGTTAGTGGACGCCGTCGACTGTGGGTGCGTCGATCACGGCCCGCACGTGCTCGAAGGCGTGGCCGGCGCGTAACAACTTGGCGAGGTCGCGGTCGCGCTCGTCGCCGCGCTGGGCGTCTGCGCGAAAGGGCCCAAACCCTCGGCGACGAGCGGCGGCCCAAGCGGCGCTGAGCGCTGCCTCGCGCGGAGTCTCACCGGCGTCGTCATGGACGCTGGCCTCGGCGCCGGCGATCACCGACGCGCTCACGCCTTGCTGGCGCAGCCGCGCGCGAGCCACCGCCGGCGCCAGACCGCGCGCCTGCAGCGAGGTCAGCCTCGCCTCGGCGTGACGCCGGTCGTCCAGGAGCCGACGCCGCTCGAGCTCGCCGAGCACGGCGTCGACCCGCTCGCGGAGCTCATGAGGAGCCGCGTCCTCGTCCAATTCTGGGTCTGGCTCGACGTGGCCCCAGCGTGACCGAAGCGCAGCGCTCCGCGTCGCCTTCTTCAGCAAGTGCTGCCGCAGGCGCTGCCTCGTCACGTCGAAGCGCCGCAGGTAGTCAAGCGCCCATGCCATCAGCTGAGTGTCTGCCCCTTGGTCTGCCACCGTGCCTCCCATGATCATCTCGCCCGCCACCCGTCGCCTACGCCGGCGCTGAGATCTATCTGCCGCCAGCCCAGCTCAGGTCGCTCGTCGGCGGCATGCGGGACGCTGCCTTGGGGTCGACGCCGACGTCAACACGCGTCGACAGACCCCCGCGGCGTCTTGGCGTGCCCTACCTGGGCAACAACGTTGGCGCCACGCTGGTCAAGCGGCCCAACCCAGGCCTTGCGCTGGCCGTCGTCACGGAGCTTGACGTGGTCCCGCGGCTGTATCAATTTGAGACGGTCTTGAGAATTGAAGACGTCCGCGTCTTCCTCCCGCTGTCCCGCCCATCTCCCTTTCAGCCACGCGACTTCACTGGGGCTGCCGATCCAGGCGACTCCCTCGCTTCTGCTCGAAAGTACCGGCTCGTAGCGCGGCTCCGTGCTGCGGCGGCGCGCGCTGCGCCTCGACAATGCAGCTCGACGCTACCGCCACGTTGTGCGCCTTCCGGCCACAGCGTCTCACCACCATTCGGCTCCGCAGTTCACTCCAGAAGGTGCCCTCACCCAAGGGACAAGCCGAGGCTACAGTGCAAAATTTCGCCGCCCCCCCGCAGCCGCCAACGTTCGAGGTCGCGCCGCATCATCGCGCCGCTTTGCGCTCTGCCGCCATCGCCGCGCGCGCCAGCACGTCGCTGGTGGCGGGGCCACTTCGATTGGCCCTGGAGCAGCTCGACCAGGACTCGCCGGCGCGACCGATGTTGGAGCTCTCGGCGCGCTACTGCGAGCGGCTGCTCAGCGACATCGAGCGGCTGGAGGGCGCGGCGCGCGGTCGCCCACCGTCGATCGCGATCGACCTCCGCGTCGGCGCCGGACCCTCGGCTCGCCGCGTCTCACGCCCCGGCCTCGCAGGAGCGCTGACGCGGGTCCTGATCGTCGACCGCAACCCCGAACATCGCCTCTTGGTCCGACACTGCCTGGGAGACGCCGCACAGTGCACCGAGGCGTCCGACGCCATCAAGGCGCTCGCGTACTTGCACGCTGGCGACTTCGACGTCCTCATCACCGAGGTCGGTCTCCCCACCGCCGACGGCGTCGATCTACCGCTGGCGGTGCGCGCCCTCGCGAGCTTGGACGTTGTACGCATCGTGGTCTTGACCGCACAGAGCGAGCGACGTCTGCGCGACGAGCTCCTCAGCGAGGTCGTCGACGACTACCTTGTGCACCCCATCGACCCGTCCGAGCTGCAGGCCCGGACGCTGCGCCTCGGCCGTGACGCCGCCGCCATGCGCGAGCTGCACCTCTCTGCACGGGCGGGACGCGCTGACCGGACTGCCCAACCGCAAAGCGCTGGTCGAGGCTCTGCAGCATCTGCAGTCGGCGGCGCACCACGGCGAGCCGGCGATCGCGGTGCTGATCGAGGAAGAGTGTGAGAACCAATTCTGGCTCTATTTGAAGCGTAGGGGCGTTTGGCGTAAGTGCAAGCGCCGCCCCGCCCAGGATGAAAATAATTGCGGGAGGGAGATTAAAACGCTTAGCAATTAGGGATAGGACCAACGCGGCTGTAAGAAGTA
>SXNM01000122.1 GCA_005777155.1 Pseudomonadota bacterium
ACCCGAGATATCGGTGCGTGATAGTGCATGATCGGTGCGTGATGGTGCATCCTGTGCGCTGCCGAAGTTCGGCGATCCTGGCGGCGTGGTCCAAGCGACGCAGCGACGCGGGCGCACCCCGGCGACGGCGTCAGCCATGGCGCGGATGTGGGCCGGGGTCGTCCCGCAGCAGCCACCGACCAAGTTGACGAGGCCGCGGCGCGCAAAGTCGCCGATGACGGCCGCCATCGCCTCGGCGTCGTCGCGGTATTCGCCAAGCTCATCCGGCAGCCCGGCGTTGGGGTACACCAACACCGGCAGCGGGGACCACTCCGCCAGCTCTTCGAGGAAGGGACGCATCGCCGCCGCCCCGAGGGCGCAGTTGAGGCCAACGGCGGCCAAGGGCGCGTGGCTGATGCTGATCCAGAACGCGGCAGGCGTCTGGCCGGAGAGCGTTCGGCCGGCAGCGTCGGTGATGGTGCCCGAGACCAGGACCGGCAGCCGCGGCGCCCCAGCGGCCGCCCTGGCGTCAAAGGACTCTTCGATGGCGAAGAGCGCGGCCTTGGCGTTGAGGGTGTCAAAGACGGTCTCCACGAGGAGGCCATCGACGCCGCCCTCGAGCAGCGCGTCGGTCTGCTCACGGTAGACGTTGACCAGCTCGGCGAAGGTCACACTGCGGGCGCCAGGGTCTTCGACCTGAGGCGACAGGCTGGCGGAGCGCGTCGTCGGGCCGATGGCGCCGAGCACGAAGCGGCGGCGGCCGGTGAGGGCCTCGACCTCGCGCGCTTGTTGGACAGCGACGGCGGCAGCCGCCAGGTTGGCCTCGCGGCTCAGGTTGGCGAGGCCGTACTCGCCGAGGGCCAAGGCGTTTGCGCCGAAGGTGTTGGTCTCAATGAGGTCGGCGCCAGCGTCCAGGTAGCGGCGGTGCAGGTCGCCGAGCACGTCCGGCCGGGTCAGGCCGAGGATGTCGTTGCAGCCAAGCAGCGCGGTGGGGTGGTCGCGCAGCGCCGCGTTGCGGAAGTCGGCTTCACCCAAACGCTCGCCCTGGATCAGCGAGCCCATCGCACCATCGAGGACCAGCACGCGCTCGGCCATCGCCTCCCACAGCGTCTCCGCGGCGCAGGCGCGCGCCAAAGAGGCTGCGATTGGGTGCTGGCGGGCGGTCGGGGGTCGGCGCGGGTCATCGGGCATGTCGCGGTCTCCTGCAGGCGAGTGGGCGCCCCTGCGCGGCAGCGTTGTGGCATCGCGGCCGAGCCGACGCAAGCGCGGCGCCCCCTGGGCTCCTGCGAACCCCGCTTGGCTGACGCGCCTTCCCGCCGGGCCGCAGACTCGCTAGAGTACAGGACGCCGCACTCTCGGACGTCGCGGAGACGACGAGGCGAGGGCCAAGGAGAGAGCCGCCCATGGAGCTGCACCGCCACTTCAGCGTCGAAGATGCCAACGCGCTGTTGCCGAGGGTCCGGAGAGCCTTCGAGCGGGCGCGTCCCCTGCACCAGCGCATGGTCGAGGTGGCGAGCGAGATGCGCGCCCGCGGCTACCAGCCGGCCGCCAGCCCGGGAGGCTTCGTGCCCGGCGAGGTGAGCGCCTGGCAGCACGAACTTGAAGAGCTCGGCCAGCAACTGAACCAAGTGTTGAAGCCGCTGATCGAGCTGGGCATCGAGATCAAGGCCAGCGACGGCTTGGTCGACTTTCGCTCACGCTACCACGGCCGCACGGTCTACCTGTGCTGGCGTTGGGACGAAGAGACGATCGCTTGGTTTCACGACCTCGACGACGGCTTCGGCGGACGACGCAAGATCGAGAACATCAAAGCCTTTGAAGGCGAGATGCTGAACTGAGCCCGGTGGGCCTCGGACGCAGGTTGGCGACGGCTAGGCTGCGGCGTGGGCGCCTCAGCCCGCGTTGAAGGGCTGTGCGCACAGACGCCCAGGCCATCATGACCGGCCCAGCGCGTCGACCACGGGCAGCGCGTAGGCGAACGCGGCGGTCCGGCGCCAGCGGAGGTCGGCGTGCCACCGGCGACGGTGCGAGGCGAGCGCATCAGGACAGGCGCCGTCAAGCCGAGGCCACGCACGCCCCGCCGGCCGACACGTCCGCTTCTGGCAGCGGCGCAGCGCTTGTCGGCGCCGCGGGAGAGGCGCGCCTACTTGTAGAAGTACTCGAAGCCGCCGCCATCCTCGTCGTAATTGCCGTGCTGACCACCTGGGCTCTGGTTGGTACCGACGAGCGTCTGGCCGCGGCCACCGGGTGCACCATAGTCGTGGTCGTGGTTGACGATCAGCATGTGATAGCTCGGGCTGCCACAGTGCGACATCCACATGAAGCCGACGCCATAGCCGCCGCTCGACCAGATGTGCTCGCCCCAGAGGTAGCGTCCCTCGTTGTGCGAGAAGGACTGGCAGTTGGAGCCAGCGATGAGCTTGGCGCTGGCCATCCAATCCGGGCCATTGTACCGGTGGGCGTTGACGCCGACGAGACGGCGGTGCTTGAAGAAGGTGAAGCCATAGCCCTGCGCGGAGCTGACAGGCACCAGGACCCACGCGTTGTGCGGTTTGGCGCTGGTGTGGCTCGCCTGAGTCGGCTCCAGGTAGGTCTTGATCAGCCACTGCTTGATCCCGCCGGAGGCCGCGAGCTCAATGCCGCGATCCCACTCGTGTTGAGCGATAGCCATCCGGCCATCCCAGTCGGCGTGATGCATGAAGCGCGTCCAGCCGCCGCCGTCTGTCGTCATGTCGCAGTAGGTGCGCCAGGCCGGACGCGGCCCCTGACCATCTTGATCGATGGTGTACCAGCCGTCCTTGGCGGCGCTGTTGGCGGTCTTGATCGCCGCGCAGCTCGTCTTGACATCGACCAAGGCGCAAGTGGCAGCGCAGCCGTCGGTGTCGTCGAAATTGCCGTCGTCGCAGGCCTCGCCGGCTTCGATGGTGCCGTTGCCGCAGAGCCCAACGACTTGCCGCCAGGCCGCACCGTCGCAATAGGCGATGCGGCGGCTGACGGCGTCGAAGTAGTGGTGCCCTGCCTTGGCCGGGATGCAGGCGAACGGCGCCTTGTCGAGCGACCCGACGCTGAAGCTGCCGCCGGTGCCGACGCTGACGGACGACGTCACCTTGGAATTGATCGTGAACTTGGCGATCTCGCCGTCGGTCTTGGGGCCGGGCTTGCACAGCGTCTCGTTGCCGGGTGCCTGGACGATGCAGAAGCCAGTGTCTTGCACCTTGAGGGTCCAGACGCCATCCACGGCCTTGCCGATGTAGGTGGCGAGCGAGCCGTCCTTCAGCGTCGACTTCTCGGTCAGCGTGAGCTTGAAGCTCTTCTCGTCCTTCTTGCCGCAGGGATCGCAGATGGTCAGGCCCTTGGCCTTGTCGTCCGGCGGCAGCAGCTTGATGGAGACCACCGCGAGGTCGGTGTTGGCGATCTCGATGTCCACGCTGATGGAGTTGGCCAGCCCGACCTTGCCGTAGGTCGCGGTCGCGACGGCGTCCGAGCCGGTATTGTCCGGAATGGCGAGCGGCAGGGCGGAGACCACCGCGGCCTCGTTGTACTCAGTCGACAAGGCGCCATCGAGCACCTTGTTGCCCGTGGCGCCAGGAGCGCACTTGACGGTGCCGTCGGCCGCGATTCCGATCATGGTCTCGCCGACCTTGCAGTCGCCGGCGGGCATCTTGATCCCCGTCAGCTTGCTGCCGTCACCGGCCAGGGACGCCGCGGTGACGTTCTTGGCGACAAGGTCGCCGGCGAAGGTGCCGTTCTTGGCCTTGAGGCTGTTGCCGCCGATATCGACGTCGGCATCGAAGACCAGCTCGGACACTGAGACGCAGCCCGAGCACGCGAGGTCGATGGCGGCGCCGCCCTTGGTGGCGCTGCCGGCGTAGTTGAAGCCCACCTTCGCCGCCGGCACGCTGCCGTTGGCGATCTGATCAGCGCTGATGCAGCCCGTGCAGGCGACTGCCTTGGCGAGGTCGGCGACCGCCGCGTGGCCGACGGACCGCATCATCTGCCGCGGCAGCTCCGGGTCGCTGCCGACCTTGACGCCGAGCCACGCCTCAGCGCCGGTGAAGAAGGTGGCGTCGATGGGCTTCTGGGTGCCGAGGACGTGACCGAAGCGGCCGCCCAGGACCTTGACCTTGACCGGGCCCTCGGCCCAAGCCGCAGTCTGGGCGTCCTTGGCCGTGTAGAGCGAGAACGTGAGGTCGTGGTCACCGTCGACCGCCGGCGCGCCGCCGGTGGACAAGAGCACGCCCTCGACCTGCAGGGTCGGCGCGGCGAACGCGGCCGACGTCAAGAGCAGGCAAGCGCCCGCGGCCACCAGCGCCGCAGCGCTACGAACCGCACCCAGCAATTTCAACATGATGCCCCCTTATCTTCACACCCAGTCACAGGCGTTGACGTGTGCGCTCGTGTGGCGAATTTGAGTGTAATGTATGGGTGGGCCGGTTGGAAGGCCCCTCGTTGACGAATCGGCAGGGTCTCAAATCGGGCGGTCGCGAGGCTGCCGGCCGCTTGGCGCGAGGCAGGGAAGCACGAGCGCCCGTGCCCCGGGGTCTGACAACGCGTCCCGACCTCGGAGACGGCGCGTCTAACGGTCGTCGCCTCGCGGCAGAACCGGTTGGCGCCGGTTTCACTTGCCGCTGAAGGAGCCGCCAGCTAGGGTCCAGGGGGGTTGGCAGGCCGAATCGCCGACGCGCCCCGGGGAGCAGGGAATTGCCCAACGCGACGCAACGAGTGGCGGCGATCGCGCAAGGTGCGGTGCGGGCGTTGGCGTTGGGGTTGGCGTTGGCGTCGGTATTGGCGCCCTGGCCGATCCCCGCCGAGGCTGCGCCAACTGGCCGCACTTCGCGGCAGGCCGACGCCGCCTCGCCATTCCGGTCGGTTGGCGGCGGGCTCGCCCTGGTTGCGCTGCCAAAGGCGCGCGCCGCCAGCATTGCCCGCCACCACGAGCTCCACCCCGACGCCAGCCCCGGGCAGCACCACGAGGCCCTCGAGTGGACTCAGGGCGGCGATGTCCTGGTACGGCTTGAGATCTTCGCCAACCATCGCCGCGAGCCGCTTCAGGCTTGGCTCGACGGTGAGCAGCGGGCACTGGCGGTGCAAGCCAATGAAGTGGCGCACGTGGCGCCGCCCTCGGCCTCGCCCCAGCCAGCGGCGGCGGTCCTGCTCGGCTTCAACCGCAGCAGCCAGGCACCTGCGCGGCAGATCTTGCTGTTGTCAACGCCGCACCTGCGGCTGCGCCTGACGTGCGAAGACAGCCAGCACGCCCGCGCCGGCGCCACATTCGCAGCAGTGCGGGCGGCGTTGCGCCTGCGCGCGCTGGCCGAGACGAGGCCATGAGCGGCGGGCAGACGAGGCCTTGGCCGCGCCGCGCGCAGCGTCGCGCCTGGCTGACGGGGGCTTGGCTAGCGGCGTCGTTGCTCGTCCTGGAGGTGGCCGTCCAGCCCGGGTCGTCGCTGGCGATTGGCCAATGCGGCAACCAGAAAGACACATGCAAGTGTGGAAAGAGCAACCCTTATCTGTGTTGTGACAACGGCAGCAACTGCACCTGGTGGGCTTGGCACGAGGCGTGTTGCAATTGGGGAATCGGCCTGCCCGGCTGGGGCAACGCCAACACTTGGCACAGCTACGCCAAGCAAAACCCCAATTTCTCGGTACTGAGCACCCCTGAGGTCGGCAGCATCGCCACCTCAACCAAGGGCCAATACGGCCATGTGGCCTGGGTAGTCGGCGTCGGCAACGGCACCGTCTCGGTGCGGGAGATGAACTGCTGCGGCACCTGCTCTTACGGCATGATCACGCGCACCCACCCGACCTCTTACTTCAATTCCGGCTTCATCGTTCCCAAGCAGAAGGGCCCGGTCTGCGGCCAAGGTGGCTGCGAAGGCGGAGAGAATTGCAGCAACTGTCCGCAAGACTGCGGGAGCTGCTGTGGAAACGGCAAGTGCGACAACGGAGAGCACTGCGCCAGCTGCAGCAAGGACTGCGGCGCCTGCTGCGGCAACGGCGCCTGCGACCACGGCGAGACCTGTGGGAGCTGCGGCAAAGACTGCGCGTGCCCGCCCAAGGGTGGACTGGAGCTCGCCGCCTGCGGTGCCACCCGCGGCTGGGCCAGTGACGACAACGATCCCGGCAAGGCGTTGATCGTGCGGCTGCGCGCCGACGGCAAGGAATTCGATAAGGTCGCGGCCAGCGGCGATCACCCGAGCCACGGCAAGCACGCATTCTCGGCGGCGACTCCGGCGTCGCTGCTTGACGACCTCCACCATGACGTCACCGCCCTCGCCGAGGACGACAGCGGCAAAGACGAGGCGACGATCGGCGAGCTGCCGCTGCGGTGCCGGCAGGGGGCGCGTGCCGATGGGCCGTGGCGCACGGTGGCGAGCCCGATCTCTGGCGTCGAGGCCAGGGTGCGCGGCGTCGGCAGCCCGGTCGACGGTGCCGCTGCGGGCGTCTCCCGCCTCTGTGGGCTCGACCATCGACGCGACGGCGCCGATCCCTACGCGCTGTCCGGTGAGCTCACAAGCTGCCTGCGGCCGGGAACCCAACCCTTCGACGGCGCGCTGATCGACCTCGTCGGCGGCACGGCCGAGCTGCCGCTGGCGGTCACGCTGCGCGTCGATGGCGCCCTCTCCCGCGCGATCGGACCCAAGGAGCCCGGCCAGACGGTGATGCTCGACCGTTCGGGCCACCAACTCTGCCTGCAGTCGGCGGTGAAGAGTGAAGTGCAGGGCGCCGGAGAGGTGGAGATCGCCTTGCGCAGCGTGCGTTTTCACACCGATGGATGGTGGCACGGCGTCGAGGCGACCGGCCACGGCTTGCGGCTGCAGCTGCGCGCCGCCGAAGGCGCCAACCTTATCGCGGAGCCGCCCGAGGGGCTGCCGGGCGTCGTCGGCGCCAGTGGCGCCGTGCGGCTGTGGCGGGTGCTGGAGGAACCGTTCGACCTCGTGCGGGGCAGGGTAGAGAGCGGCGACGTCCGGGCCGAGGCGCGGTTGTTGGCCCACGCCGAGGCCGACGAGGGGCCGCCGCTACTTGGCACCTTTGAGCTCAGCCGCTTGCCGCCGCGCAGCACGCTGTGCCTGCGCCTCGGACGCCCGACGGGCCCAGACGGTGGTGGCGCGCTGGTCGCTGGGCCGCTGCTGGCGATCCAGGACCTGCGCCTCGCGCGCCACGGCGACTGGTCGGTCGGAGCGTTCGACGTCACCGCAATCGCCAGCTTCGGCCTGCGCGCGCTCACCGTGGCGGCGGCGACGGCGGCTGGCCTGCAGGCGCCCAGCGGCGGCATCGACAAGGCGACCGAGGGCGCCAAGCAGCCAGGGGCAGAGGCGGCCGCGCAGGGCCTGCCGGCATTTGGTCGCAGCGTCGTGCTGGTCGCCAGCGACCCCGGCTGGTGGACGACGGGGACCCTGCGCGCCGCCCTGCGTGATGGCGAAGGGCGCTACGAGCGAGCCCGGCTCTCGCTGCGCAGCGCCGGCGTCACCGCCGGGCTGGCGTTGCGCGCCATCGGGATGCTGCACGATAAGGTCGACGCCACCGACTCCGGCGGACAAGAGACGGTACAAGCCGTGGCGCTGCCCATCACCGGTCAGGACACCGTAGAGCTCGCGCTCGCCGGCGACCGGCTGGGCGTCGAGCTGTCTTGGATCGAAGGCCAGTGGCGACCCTCGCCGGCCAGCGTGCGTCTCGAGGGCGTCGCGCTGCGCCGCGCCGGCTGGTGGAGCCTGCCGAGCGCCGACGCGAGCGGCCTCTTCGACACCCGGCTGGACGGCGGCGCGGTGAGGCTGGTGGCCCAGCAGGGACCGACCGCCGTGGTCGGTGCGCGCATGGTGCTGCGCGAGCTGCTGGCGCCTCACCGCGCCCTGCGCTTCCGCCTCCGCCAGCACCTGCCGCTGGCCGCGCTGCGCCTGGTGGTACTGCTCGATGGCGCGCCAGCGGCGATTCTAGAGGAGCCAGGCCCGAGCGAGCGTGAGGTGCTCGTGCAGCCCGCGGCTGTTGGTGGAAAACCGACACTATTCAAGGATGTTGGCATCCTGCTCCAGCGCAAGGGGGCGCCGATGCCGAGCGGCGAGTTCTTCGCCGAGGCGTCGCACGTGGAGGTGCAGGGGCAAGACGGCAAGTGGCGCGCGCTGGCCCAGGCCAAGCTGCGCGAGGCGCCGGCCCTGAAGCCGGTGGCCATGCCGGTCGCCGTGACGGCCGGCC
>SXNM01000123.1 GCA_005777155.1 Pseudomonadota bacterium
CGGCGCTCCCTGGCCCGACGCCGTGGCCGACGCCAGCAAACGGTGAGGGACCGAGCGCCTGAGCCGCCTGGAGCGCACGACCGCGGGCGGCGAGCGCCTGGGCGAGAGCGGCGCGGCCCAGCGGCGAGGCCTGCAGCGCGGTCGTCAGCTCGTGCTCATGGCGAGCGGCGACGACGCGATCAAGGCCCTGTCCGTGGTCCCAGAGCGCGCCGAGCACGGCCGCCAGCCACCAAGCCTCGCTGCGTTGCGGGGCCCGACCGGCGACGTATGCCTCGACCAGAAGCGGCCCGAGCCCGCTGCGCAGCGCCACGGCGAGTGCGTCTCGCAGATCTTTGGCTGGCCAGCGCTCGAGGGCGGCGTCGGCGAGCCCTAGCACGCGCAGGCAGCGCGCCGGGCGGTTGGCGTGGGCTTCGCTTCGCAGCCACTCGCCCCACAAGACCGACGACGCCGGCAGGCGGTCGAGCCAGCGCGGCAGCCAGCGGCGTAGGGCCTCCGAGGCGCCAGCGTCGCCGAGGTGGGTCAGGAGCTCGACCAGCGCCTCTGGCAAGCCGGCGGCGCCGTGGCTGCCGGTGCGATCTGGGTCGGTCCAGGTTGCGGTCGCCGCCCGTCGCCACCACGGCGCCGCCGCAGCAGGCATCCCAGCCAGCTCCGCGATGGCGGCGGCGCGTGCCAGCACCCTCGGGTCGTCGCCGTGGCGATCGACCGCGAAGCCAGCCAACGCCACCGCCGGCGCGCCGGCCCCCGCGAGGCGCAGCGAGTCGGCGACGTGGAGCGCGACGGCCGCTGGGGCGTTGCTACGGGCGAGCGCCAGCCGGGCGATCGCCAGGGCCTCGGCCACCGAGGTGGGGTCGCGGCGGACGGCGATGGCAGCCTCCATCGCTTGGACCTCGTCATCGGAGCGGGCCAGAGCGCCGTCTTCGCCCGCGACCAGCTGCTCCGCCAACGCGCGGGCATCGCGATGGCGTCCGGCGTCGGCGAGGGCGCGCACAGCCACCACCGGGGTCTGACCGCCTCTGCTGCGAAGCTGACGCACCGCGGCCTCCAGCGCGGTGACATCGCCGACCGCGGCGGCCGCACGGATGCGCAGGCGCTCAAGGTCGCGATCGGGGTCGCGGAGGCCGGCGAGGGCCTGGTAAAGCGCCGGCAATGTTCCCACCGCGCGCGCAATGTCTAGGAGCTGAGCTAGGCTGCCGCCATCGAGCCCGACGCGCGCGGCGCGCTCGAGGCCGTCGCTGAGCCGCGCGGCGTCACCGAGGCGGACCAGGGCCTCCAGCCGCTGATGGTGAAGATCGGGCAGATCGACCTGCTGCAGCGCGCGATCTACCAGCCGCAGCGCGGCCTCGTGGCGCTCATAGGCGATGAGGACCTTGCTAGCCATCATCGTGACGACAGCGAGTGCGTGACCGCGCGAGCGCTCAGCCATCTGCGCCAGCACCTCGTCGGCGTCGTCAGGTCGCTTCAAGCGCAGCAGCGACTCGGCCCAGCCGATCAGGAATGTCGGCGCGGCGTGGCTGCCCTTTGGGCCGAGTAGACGCTGATACCAAGCGGCGGCGAGGCCATCGGCGCCGTGACGGCCCAAGAGCTGGGCGAACTCGAGCTGCACCTGGACCTCAATGTGGGAGCGCTGGATGCGATCGGCGAGCACCGTCAAGCGGACGCCATCGCCCGCCTGTTGGGCGCAAGCGACGGCCGCCTGCACCGTCGGGCGCACTTGGAGCCAGCGGCCAGCGGCCTCCTCAATCGCGGCGTCCAGCAGCGGGGCACACAGCCCGAGCTGGGCGGCGGTGGCGAGCAGCTCAGCCCGACGCGGCGGCTCGACGCCAGGGCGCGTCAGCAGCCAGTCGAGCTTGCGCACGGCCTCATCTTGGCGACCCAGCTGGGCGAGGGCGACCAGCTCAACCCGGCCATAACGAAACGCGACCTGGGCTTCACGGCGGGCCTCTGCGCCGCTGGCGAGCGCGGGCAGGTGACGCAAGACCACGTCTGAGGCGCCAGCGCGGGCGAGGTGGAGCAGCGCGGGGTCGCCAATCTGGGCGTCGGCCGCGGCGACGGCGTCCTGTCCAGCGGCTGGCAGGACGGCTGTGAGTACGGCGCGACCGCTGGCGAGCGCCAGCGCCTGCTCGGTCCAGCCGCGCGCGGCGAGCAAGCGCCCCGCCCGCAGCAGGGCGTTGGCGATGCGCAGGGCGTCGCGCTGGTTGCTGGCGCTCTGCAGGTCGGTGAGCTGCAGCCAGGCGCCGATGTCACGGCCGTCGAGCGCGTCGCCCTCAGCGATCATCGCCAGCGGGTTCGGCAGCGGTTGCCCCGTACGGCGCGCGATCTGCACGGCGCGGTGCCACTGGGCGGTGGCCTCGCCAAGGCGCTGCTGGCGGAGGATGAGCCAGGCGGCGTGGGCACAGACCTCCGCATCGGAGTCGACGACCTGGCAGAGCCGCCCCATGGCCTCGGCGATCGGTCGCTGCCAGGCGCCTTGCAGCGCGCGCCGCGCCATCGCGACGCCGAGCCGCTCAAGCTCGGCGGCAGCGCCACCATCTCCAGCATCGGCGCGGGCGGCGGCCTCGGTCAGGTAGCGCTGCAGGTGGGCGCTGGCGGCGGGCGGCGGGGCGGAGGCCTCAAGCAGGGCCAGGACCTCTTGACGTGGCAACGCCCGGCGCGGGTCGCGGGCCGCTGAGAGGCGCGGGCGCAGGGGCGCGGCGCCTTCGGGCCAGGCGCTCGACCAGCGCTCGACCAGGGCCTGGAGGGCATCGACGGCCGCGACGTCGGTGACCGCGGCGGTTGCTCCTGGTGCCGCGGTGATGGCGGCGAACGCGCGTTGGGCGGCCGCTACGGCGCCGCCAGCGTCCCCCGTCTGGCGCAGACACTCGGCGTGCAGGGCGAGCAATCGCGGGTCATCGGGACGTTCGGCGAGCAGCGGCGCCAACAGGCCAGCGGCGCGCACGTGCAAGCCGGCGTCGAGCAACGTCGCGATCAAAATCGGGCGATCGCTGGACGTCAGCTGCGGCAAGGCCTCGATCGCCAGCCGCTCGAGGAGCGCCGGTAAACCGGCAGACAAGCGACGCCGAGCGGCCTGACCGCCGACCGTAATCCACTGCAGCCAATCGACGCGATTCGCTCCGGGCCGCCGGCAGAGCAGCTCGGCGATCTGGACCTGGGCCAGCCCGTCGGCGGCGACGTCGCGATGCACGACCAGCTGCCGCAGCGCCTCGACCGACAACGCTACCGCCTGCATTCGCTCCAACCATCGCGCACGGGCCGCCGGGCCAGGGATCCGGGCGGTCGCTCTCAGCCCAGAGGCCCAGACCTCAACCGCGGCCGGCCACCGCCCGATCGCGGCGTCGTAGAGCGCCGCTTGGGCGTCGAAACGGCCCCGCAGGCCGGCGGCGTTGGCGAGGCCGCAGATCCAGCGCTGCATGGCCCCGCTGTTGCTGGTGCCTGCGTCGGTGCGGGCGATGTGAGTGGCCGTGGCGCTGGCGGTGCCCGTGTTGCCGTGGATCCCGGAGCGGGGCGTTGTGGCGTCGACCAGGGCGATCGCTCTCGCCACCAGGGCCGGCGCGTCGAGCGGCAATGCCAGCAGGGCACGCAGCGCGAGATCGCAGTCGGCGCGGCGCTCGCTGCACCCTTCGCGGAAGAGCGCGTCGTACAGCGCCAGCGCCTCTTTGGGCCGCGACACCGCCACAAAGGCGGCCAGAAGCTGCTCGGCCGCCAAGTGCGCGCCGGGCTCGCCCGCTCGTACCCTAGCCGCCAGCGCCTGCAGCCTGCCCGGTAGCGCCCCACGGGCAGCCATGAGGCCAGGCGTCGGCTGCGTCGCCAACGGCATGCTCGCGGCCCAGGCCAAGAGGGCGTCGAGGCGGGCGGAGGTGGCACCGGTGGCCTCGAGGGCAGCTCCGTGACGCAGGGCGGCGGCGGGATCCCCAGCTGCGATGCTGGCTTCGACGTGATGGAGGCCGAGCTCTCTCAGTGGCCTGCCGCCGCGCGCCTGCAGCGAGCCTCCGCAGCCAGCGGCGATCGAGACGACAAGCAGCGCCCCTGCCAAGCGCCTCTTGGCCAAGGCGGCCAGCGGACGGCGGCGCGCGGCTGGGATCGGCTCGACGCGGGGGCAAGCTGGCCGGCAGCGATGGCAGGGGTCAGGCGCGGGCATGGCGGCATCCTGCGCCGAAACAGAAGACGACGCGAGAGGTCAACGCACGGGGAGCCGGCGTGATTCCGACCGCAGCGGAGGGCGTGTCGGTTGCGGACGCAGGCCCGCGGCGGGCGCGCAGGCGAGCCGAGGATGACTGCGGTCGCTGTGGGCCCCGCGCCAGGGCGGTCCCGGGCGTACACCGGGCCTGTAGTCGGCGTGAGCGACGCGGACAGGCGACAAAAACGACAACGGCCACTGGGGTCGCCAGCGGCCGTTGACTTCTGAGTGGGGTCCCGGAA
>SXNM01000124.1 GCA_005777155.1 Pseudomonadota bacterium
ATGTAGTCGCCCAGGTGGAGCACGGCGTCGAGGTCGAGCCGCTTCGCGAGGTATGCGTACCCTGTGAAGTAGCCGGAGCTGAAGCTGGCACAAGACGAGACGCCGAGCTGCAGCCGCTCTGCGCCGGCGGCGGCGGCCGTGCGGGTGCGGCCAACGACGCTGCTGCGGCCGCGGAAGCGAAAGCGATACCAGTAGGTGCTCGCCGACCCTAGGCCGACGACGTCGACCTTGCAGGTCCAGTCGTGCTCGGCGTCTGCGGCGACCTCACCCGCGGCGACGCGGTCGGCGAACGCCTCGTCACGCGCCACCTCATAGAACACCTGTACGGCTGGGCCGCTCAGCTCCGCGGCGGGCAGCGAGAGGCGGGTCCACAAAATGACACGGTCGGCCAGTGGATCGCCGCTCGCCACGCCATGGACAAAGAGCGTCGCCGGCCCGAGCTCTCCGGTGTAGCTGTAGTCTGGGGGCGGTGTCGGCGTCGCGTCCTGCGACTTGGCGTCGGCGCCGCCTTCCGCTTCGCTCTCACACGCGCCAAGCAACGGCAGGGCGCTAGCCGCGCCGAGGGCGGCCAAGGACCGCATCGCGTCGCGGCGATCGACGAGGATCGTCATGATGACTCCAGGCTGCGGCGCACGCCGGGCCGCGACGCCGGCAGTGTCGCCGCCACGCCTCCGGTGTCAATCGAAAGCGGCTGCAACGGGCCGGCGCGCTGAGGGCCGGGGTTTGCCGCTGCCACGACGGTCGCCGGTCGAGGCCGCTTGCGCCGCGACGTCGCGCGCGCTCGGGCGGTGGCCTGCGCGCTCGGCATACGGACGGCGAGCGCCCCAGGGTCGCGCTCGACCAACTCATCAGCGACGCCCCTTGCAAGCTGAGAACCATCGGCGACACTCGCTGCCTGCCGCGCGCGGCACGCCTTGCTGCCGTCGCCGGCGAGCCGCGCGAGCGCCGCGTCTGTGCACCTCCGCGACGCACGACCTCGACCCCGGAGCCACCGATGGCGGACCTGCTCACCCTCGAAAACCTGATGGCGCTGTTGAGCCTCTCCGCGCTGGAGATCGTCCTCGGCATCGACAACCTCGTGTTCCTCGCCATCGTCACCGGGCGCCTCAAGCCCGAAGAGCGGGACCGCGCCCGACGCCTCGGCCTGATCGGCGCCATGCTCAGCCGCATCGGCCTGCTGCTCGGGCTGTCATGGGTCATGCACCTGACCGAACCGCTCTTCCACGTCCTCGAGCGGGCCATCAGCGGTCGGGACATCGCGCTCGGCGGCGGCGGCCTCTTCCTGCTCGCCAAGGCGACGACTGAGATCCGAGAGGCCATGGTGCCAGGCGACGACGACATTGACGCCCGCCCAGCGGCGACTTGGACCGCGGCGGTGCTGCAGATCACGGTCATCGACATCATCTTCTCGCTCGACTCGGTCGTGACCGCGGTCGGCATGAGCGATGAGGTCATCGTGATGATCACCGCCATCATCGTCGCGGTGATCGTGATGCTCGGCTTCTCTCGGCCCATCTCGGCCTTCATCGAGCGCAACCCCACCACCAAGATGCTCGCCCTCTCCTTCTTGCTCCTCGTCGGCGCCATGTTGGTCGGCGAGGCGGCCGGACAGCACATCTCGCGCGGCTACCTATACTTCGCGATGGCCTTCTCCCTGTTGGTCGAGGCCCTCAACCTGCGCGCTGCCCGGCATCACCGCATCGCAGCGACCGAGCGCGAGGCGCGACGGGCTCGTGCGGCGACAGCGAGCGGGACGGATGGCGAGGGCAAGGTTGAGGTTTCCTAGCGCATCTCGTAGCGATCTCGGCGTCGCCGACGTGCGCGACGGACCCGCGACCGAGGGATGACGGATGTCCAACCGCGCCTACCGGATGCTCCCTTTGGGCCCACGGCGCGGCCTCACTCCGGCGGTCGGCGCGCTGTGGCTGCTTTGCGCCCTCGCCGGCTGTGGCACCGTCCGCATCGAGGATCCCTACATCAACCTGCTCGGCAGTGACGCCGCCACGACGGACGGCGGTGTCGACGGCGGCGCGAACGACGGCGGCACGGACCCCGACGGCGAGCCCGACGGGGCGGTCGATGGCAGCGGCGGCGTCACCTGCACCGGCGACGAGGGCTGCGGCGCCCTGCGTGCCAGCGGTGGCTGCCTCGTCGGGGCCTGTCAAGGCGGGGTCTGCGTCGCGGTGGCGCTCCCGGCCGTCGCGACCTGCGTCGGCGACGGCGCCGATCCGCGCTGCACGAGCGGCGTCTGCGACGGTCAGGGTGCTTGCCAGACCACGATCTCCCCCAACGCGACGCCCTGCGACGCCGATGGCAGCCCCTGTACCGTCGACGATTCCTGCGATGCTGGGGTCTGCCAGCCTGGCCAGCAGACGGACTGCAGCGCCGACGCGGGTCCCTGCCAGCTCGCATCTTGTGCCCCGGTCGATGGCAAGGCCAGCTGCACCGTCATCGCCCTGCCCGGCGGATCGCCTTGTGAAGATGGGCTCTTCTGCACCATCGACACGACCTGCGACGCCGGCGGCGCATGCCAGGGCGGCGGCCCACGCAGCTGCGCTGAGGTGAGCGGTCCGTGCGCCACCGCCGGCTGTGATGACGTCGCCGACGTCTGCACTGCCACCGCCAAGGCCGCCGGCGTCCCCTGCAACGACGGCAAGTTCTGCACCGAGACGGAGGCTTGCGACGACAAGGGCATCTGCGCGACGGTCCAGCTGCGCGACTGCCCTGGCGGTGCCCCCGGAAGCTGCAAGGTCGGCTTCTGCGAGGAGGCCGCCGCGGCCTGCGGGATTGCGCTGGCCCAGACGTCAACGCCCTGCGACGACGGCGATCCCTGTAAGGTGGGCGAGGCCTGCGGCGCCACAGGCACCTGCGGAGGCGCCAAGCCCAAGGTCTGCGCCGGTGACGCCTGCAACGCCGCGGCTTGCGAGGCAGCGACGGGCCTGTGCAAGCTGCTGCCGCTGCAGATCAGCGCCCAATGCGACGACGGCAAGGCCTGCACCATCAAAGACACCTGCAATGGCGCCGGCAACTGCACGGGCGGCGGCTGGGACAGCGCCTGCGCCTGCAAGGAGGGCGCCGAATGCGACGACGGCAACCCGTGCACGACCGAGAGCTGCAACGCCGGCAGCTGCACCTTCGCTGTGCAAGGTGGCGCGCCGTGCGAAGACGCCAATCCCTGCACGACGGCGAGCCTCTGCGACGCCAGCGGCGCCTGTGTCGCGCAGACGGGCGTAGACTGCGGCGCGGCCGGCAGCGCCTGCGCCCTCGCGATCTGCGAGGCCATCGGCGGCAAGGCGATCTGCAAGCCCATCGCAAAGGCGAGCGGCACGGCCTGCGACGACGGCAACCCGTGCACCATTACCGACGCATGCGACGGCAAGTCGACATGCACCGGCCAACCGAAGGTCTGCGCGCAGGACAAGCCATGCAGCGTGGCGACCTGCGACGCGGCGACGGGTCTCTGCGAGTCCGCTCCGGCGCCCGCGGGCGCGCCATGCAATGACGGCGACACCTGCACGGCGGGCGACGCCTGCAACGCCACGGGCGCCTGCCAGGCCGGGGGCGCCCTGCCCGACTACAGCCCCTGCGATGACGGCGCCGCGACGACCGCTGCAGACATGTGCATCGCCAAGATCTGCGCGGGTTTCCACACCATCGCCGTCGCGGGGCCTGTGGTCGATGCCGCCTTCTCGCCACAGGCCAAGACCCTGCTCGTCGCCGCCGCCGCCAAGCCCGTCGCCAGCCTCGACGCCGGCGGCGACTGGCGGGTCTGGCACGCCCAGCCGAACGCCTCCGGCGCCAAGCTCTCGTCGCTCACCGGCGGCAACAACGAGAGCGGCCCGCCGCTGCGCAGCCTCAGCGCGCTGGTCGCCGGCGGCGCCAAGGGCCGCATCTGGCTGGCCTATCAGTCGGCGGGCCAGTGGAAGTGGACCACCAGCGGGGGCAACAACCTCGCTACCCAGCTCAACAAGACCGTGGGCGCCGGCGCCGGCGACGTCCAGTGGGTGGGAGTCGGCAGCGTCGCCACCGGCAACCTTGGCCACCATGCCTTCGCTGGCTGGAACCCAGCCGCCAGCCCGGCCAGCGGCATCCTGGCTCACTGCAGCGGCGCCATCAGCGGCGCGGGGAGCTTCACCTGCACGGCCAGCAAGTACGCCTCGACCGTGCGACCGATCGCGGCGGCCGCCTCCTTCCTCAAGGCGAGCGCGACAGCCGAGGCCACGCCGACGTACGACATGCTGGCGCTCGTCGCCAAGTCGCCTGGCGCACCCTTCGACGCGTTGCAGCGCCTGCGCTGGGACGCCACGGTGCCGACCTTCGTCGGAGAGGCCATGCTGGGATTGCCGGCGCTCTCATTGCCGGTGACCACCGCCGTAGACGGCAGCCTGCTGCGGCCCACCCAAACCGGCATCGCGACGCCAGGCACCAGCTCGCTTTGGGCGGTCGGGCCAGGCGGCACAATCGCCACCCAGGTCGTGGGCAGCAAGGGCTATCTGCCGGTCGATGCGCTCGCGGCTGACCAACCGACCCTGACGGCGCGGCGCATCTTCGCGGTGCCTGGCGGCGTCGCCGTCGTCGGTGAGCGTCCGGGCAAGACCGCTGGCAGCCGGGTCGCGACGCTGCTCATCCACCGCGACGACCCAGGGCAGCAGAGCGGCAAGGCCGGCTGGACCGCTTTCGCCCTGCCCATCGGCGCCGACTGCCTTTCGCTGCAGGCGCGGGCCGGCGCCAGTGACGGCAAAGCGATCGTCATCGGCGGCGTAGGCTGCGCCGACGCCGAGATCAACGGCTGGCTCATGGTGCGCTGAGACGGCGCGCTCGACAGGCGGCCTTGGCAGCGCGGCGCTGGCCGGACCGGCACGCTCAATACTCGTCGCTCTCGTCGCCCGCGGCAGCGTCGGAGTCGGCGTCGGCGAAGTCCATCAACGGCTCGACGACGACGTCGAAGCGCCGGTCAGCGATGACCTGGGCGATCTCGTCGGCGATGGCCGCCAGCGGTAGCTCGCCGCGGGCCCCCTGCTGCCACGTGCGGACGTTCGCGACGCCTGTTTCGGCCTCGCGGGCGCCGACCACCAGCATGTAGGGGACCTTCATCACCTCGGCCTGCCGAATTTTGTAGTTCATCTTCTCGTTACGGTTGTCGACTTCGGCCCGAATTCCCCGCGCCTCCAGGACGCGCAGCACCTCGCTCGCGTAGTCGAGCACCTTGTCCGAGATTGGCACCACCACGGCCTGCACCGGCGAGAGCCAGGTCGGCAAGGCGCCGGCGGTGTGCTCCAGCAGGATGCCGAAGAAGCGCTCGAATGAACCAAAGACCGCGCGGTGGATGACGATCGGGCGCTTCTGGCTGTTGTCGCTCGCCGTGTACTTCATGTCGAAGTTGATCGGCTGCTGGAAGTCGAGCTGGATCGTCGCGCACTGCCACTTGCGGCCGAGGCAGTCCGTGACCTGGATGTCGATCTTTGGACCGTAGAACGCGCCATCACCATCAGCGACGCGGTAGCTGCCGACGCCGACGCAGCGGTCGAGGGCGGCGCGCAGACCGGCCTCCGCCTCGGTCCACACCGCGGGATCGCCCATGAACTTCTCGGGCCTTGTCGACAACGTGAAGTCGTACTTCAACTCGAACAGGGCGTAGACGTCGCGGACGATGTCCAAGATCTCGGCGATCTCGTCCTGGACTTGCTCCTCCGCGACGAAGATGTGCGCGTCATCCTGGGTGAATTGCCGGACGCGGAACAGGCCGTTGAGCGCGCCCGTCAGCTCATTGCGGTGCAGGATGCCGCCCTCCGACAGGCGCAGCGGCAGCTCGCGGAAGGAGCGTCGGCGGCTGATGAAGTGCAGGAAGGTGTCCGGGCAATTCATCGGCTTGAGGCAGTACTCCGTGTCGTCCGCCTGCAAGATGAACATGTCGTCTTTGTAGTGCGTGTAGTGACCGCTCTTCTCGTAGAGGTCCTTCTTGTACAAGACCGGGTTGAAGATCTCTTTGTAGCCCCGGCGCTTGTGGCTCTGACGCCAGTACGTGAGGAACTCCTGATAGACCGTGTAGCCGCGCGGCGACCAGAACACCGCTCCAGGCGCCCAGGCGTGGAAGGTGAAGAAGTCGAGCTCCTGGCCGATCTTCTTGTGGTTGCGCTTCTTTGCCTCTTCGAGCCAGTGCAGGTAGCCCTCGAGCTCGGCCTCAGTCTCCCAGGCGGTGCCATAGACGCGCTGCAGCATCGGTCTGGTAGCGTCGCCGCGCCAATAGGCGCCCGAAGTTCGCAAGAGCTTGAAGTGTTTGGCGATGCGAGTGCTGCCGATGTGCGGGCCGGCGCAGAGATCGACGAAGTGCCCCTGCCGGTAGAGGGAAACGACGGCGGCGGCTTCGCCCTGGGTCTCGGCGATGCGGTCCAGGACCTCCAGCTTATAGTCCTGACCGGCGGCCAAAAAGCGCTGACGGGCCTCTGCCCAGGGCACGGTGACGGTCTCGAAGCGCCAGCCGCGCTTGATGATCTTGCGCATCCGCCGCTCGATCTCGACCAAGTCGTCGGGGGTCAGCGACCGCGGCAGGTCAAAGTCGTAGTAGAAGCCGTGCTCGATGGCAGGGCCGGTCGCTACTTTGGCGTCGGGGAAGAGCTGCACCACCGCTTCGGCCATGATGTGCGCCGTCGAGTGGCGCAAACGATGGAGCCGTTGGCCGCGCGCCTCTTGCGCCGGCACTTCGTTGACCGCGAATGTGAGTCCAACGGAGAGCGGGTTCTCGACCTGTGGGGCCTCGCCGGCCTCGCTGGCGTCTTGGAGCTGTGCGTCGTCTTGGGCTGACATGGTCTCCTCGTGGCTCGACGTCGGCGCGGTCACGGCGGCGCGCGTCGGGGTCGGCATGGTGGCAGGGGCCGCAGCGAATTCAAGGTTGGCGCCCACTGTCGCCGCGACGTGCGGGCAAAAAAGCGACGACGCCCCGCCCGGAATCCCGGACGGGGCGTCGCCCTAGCTCGCAGACCGGCGGCCGTGTCGGCCTACGGACCGCTGTGCCCTACTTGGGCAGCATGCACTTGGCGAGGGCAGCGGCGCAGGTGGACTGCACGCACTTCGGCTGGCAGTCGGAGGCGCCGGTCTTGCACTTCGCGGTGCAGGTGGTGTTGCAGTCGATGAAGTCAATCATCGCCTCCACCTCGGCCTTGGCGCCCTTGGCGGCGCAGTTCACGCTGCAGCCCATGCCCTTCTCGTTGGAGCCCGACTTCTGGCACTGCTCATTGCAGGCCATGATCTCCGGGCACTTCATGCCCTGGACAGGCGGATCGATGCAGGTGACGAGCGCCGTCATACAGGCCTTGGTCAGCGGCTCATCGCCGGTGGGCGTCGGATCGCCTGGCATCGGCTTGGCATCGCCTGTCCCGTCGTCGCAGGCGGCCATCGCCGCGCTGAAGGCAGGGGCTGCCGTCTTCTTGGCCTTGTGGAAGCAACTGAAGATGCACGACTCGGGATCCTTGCCCTTCGCATTTGCGGTGCACGCCTCGGCGCAGATGAAGGTCTGCAGGCAGGTCTGGTCGCCGCTCGGGTCGATGCAGCCCATGACCTTAGCAGCGCAAGCCGGCTCCTTGCTGCCAAAGCACGGCATTGCCTTTAGGAATTTGTCTTGGGCCTCTTTGGTCAGCTTCGACAAGCAGGCAGATGTACACTCGTCGCCGTTGCCGCCCTTGGCTTCGCACTCCGTTTGGCAGCCGAATATCTCGTGGCAGGCGAGCGGCCCAGACTTGCCGCTGATGACGCAGTCAATCATCTCCTTGCTGCACGCCGAGTCGCCCTTGCTGACCATGCATTCGGCCATGGCCGAGAGCGCCTTGGCGCCGATGGCGTCGGTCTTGGCGAGGCACGCGGCGTAACAAGCTAAGGGAGTCGAGGTCTTGCCAGTCTCGCAGCCTTCGAAGCAGTTGGCGGACTCCATGCACGTGCCGCTGCCCTTGGTCTCCGTGCCGTGGGCGATGCATGCCACGAACGTCGAAGTGCACTTTTTGGTTATGCAGTCGCTGAGGCAGCCTGGGTCGGTCGAGTCCTTGCACGCCGGCAGACAGGTGCCTTGGACGCAGGAGAGCAGGCCGGCGGCAGGCACCAACGCGGCGTCGGACGAGTCGGCGAGGCATGCGTTTTGACAGTCTTTCTCGAACTTCTTCGGCGCGCACGCGGCCAGCACGCAGTCGCCCACCGCGGCGCAGGTCTTGTGCTTCTTGCCGTCGTCGACGTCCGCCACGGCGTCGCCAGCCTGGCTGTCGCCCGTCTGGGAATCGACTGCGGCGTCGCCTGCGCTATCGCCGGCGCTATCGCCTGCGCTGTCGCCGGCGCTGTCGCCACCCGAAGCGGTGTCTGTGCTGTCCGCCTTGGACGTGTCGGCGGCACCGTCGCCGCCCTCGTCAGTGCCACAGGCGGCGAATAGCGCCAATGCGCTGAGCGTGGTCAACGCCAGAAAGGACTTTTGCATCACATCCTCCATCACCAAAATCGGCGACATCCACCAGAAGATAACGCGCCCTCCGCGGGTGTCGACCTTTTGACTTTGACTGTGGCGTTCTGCAGCAGGGTCCGCAAATCATCGCCTGAAGTGGAGTAACGCTGCCCCATTTCGCCACTACGGGCGGCCTCGCCGGAGCCTGCGAGGCTGATCCGGCCAGCGCCCGCGTCGGTTCGCCATCGATCGTCCCTGGCGCGGTCGGCGCATCGACCGCCGATACGCGCGCCGTACCGCGACAGACGGAGCGCTGTCGGCTGACCGCCGGGCTCCGTCGTCGCCGCTGCATCGCCCTTTCGCCGCAGGATGACTCCGTCGCTGCCGCCCAAGCGCTCCGCCCCGTCCAGGAGGCTGGCGTCGCCTCCCAAAACACCGAAGGCCCGCCAGCGCGCTCAAGCGTTGGCGAGCCGTCACCGAGGCCGATGGCCCAAGCAGGTGTCGCGAGCTGTGGTCGCGGCTAGCGTCCGTCGCCCTCGTCAGGACCACCGTAGGCGCCGTGTTCGGGGCCGTCGTGGCCGGGACCGTGTTCACCGCGGTGGCCGCCCTTTGGGCCTCGCTCAGCACCGCCGGGAGGGCCGAAGCGCTTGTGCATCATGTGGCGCCGGGCTTGAAACATCGAACGCAGCAGTTTGGCCTGCTCCTTGGGTGCCAGCAGCTTGCGCGCCTCCAGCAGCGCTGCCTTCCGCAGGGCGTGCAGCTCTTCATGCGCGACGTGCAGCGCGTCGATCGCCTGCTGGTAGGCCTTCTGGTCGTTGGAGTCCTTCTCGAGCAGCGCCTTCAAGGCGTGTCGCTGATCGCGCATGACATCGTGGCGGGCCCGCGCGGCCTGGTGCTGGCGCTCGAAGATCGCCTCGATCTGCAATGCCTTGGCCTCCTTGAGCCCGACATCTCGCCACAGCATCTGCGCGAAGTGAGCCTTCATGTGGCCCCGGTGCTCCCCATGCTCGCCTCCGCTACCCTCGCCCTCCTCGCCTGCCTCGCCGACCTCGCCGCGACCCGGCCCACGGCGCGGACCGTCTCCAGCCACGGCCAGACCCGGTGCGCCGATGGCCGCCAGCCACGCCACGCCGAAGGCGGCGACGCGCCCACCGCGCCGGGCCCATCGCTGGCTGTCTGTCTCTCGCTGCATCGCGCTCTGTCGCATCCCTGCCTCCTTGGCGCCGCCCGTCGTGGGCCGCCGCTGTGACCTGCTGTCGGCGCCATGCACACACAGCTCACGACTCTGGAAGCCGCCCAGCGGGTCGCTGTGATTATGGCCGCGGCTCATGACCGGCTCACGGCGGGCGGCAGTCGCCGCAACCATCCGTCATGACTTGGCATCTCCATCCCAATGGCCCGCGCCGCCTCGATCAGCGCGCCGTTGCGCCACCGCCACTCTTTGACCGACCCACGGTAGCTGGCGATGGAGGCGGAGTAAGCGCGCAGGCGGCCGATCATGGCGTCGACATCGGGTTCGAGGTCGAAGGCGCCGGCCCCGGCCCGGATCAGCTCGCGCAGCAAGGCATCACAGCCCGGATCGTTGAGGGTGGCGCCAACAGGCTGGCCGAGCGCGTCACAGAGCAGGCCAAAGGCGCAATTCCACACCAGCTTCTCTAGTTCAAGCGTCGCGAATTGGGTGGGGTCCAGCGCGATCGCCGGCAGGTCGATGGCGCGGCAGAATTCGACGACCGCTGCAGCGTGCGGGCCGGCAAACGCCGACTCGCCGCCAGGCCTGAAGTCGTCGCCGACCCGTGCCACGGCGGCGAAGATGAGGCCCCGCCCGGCGCCCTGCAGCTCATGTCGCGCCAGCCAGGGCCGCACCATTCCATTCTGTACGAACACCAAGTCGCCGCGCCGGCTCGGCGGGACGCTGGCCCACACCCCGTCCAGATCGTCGTTGCGCGTACAGACCAGGATCGGGCCCGAGCTTTCGACGAGGGCCAGCAGATCGTCGTCGCGGCCAAAGGCCTCGCCGCTGATGCCGCGCGCCGCCATCCGACGCTCGAAGGCCGTGCCGAGCCGCCCTCGGCCGATAATGTTCATCTTACCTCCCGCCGCGGCGAGGCAGCCCGCCAAGCGCGCAGGAAGGATCGCAAGGCGCGGCGTCGGCTGCAAGCCTCGCTGCGGGGGCGCTGAGGCGATGGCGGAGAGACAGGCCCAGACGACCTCAGTGCTGGTATCGGCCAGCGCTGTGCTGGCTCGCGGCGCCGCGCCACACCACCGCAGCGCGCGATGGCGGCTGGCTTGTGGCGCGTCGGCGACCTGGCGCAGGATGGCGTCGGAGGTCCTCTTGTTAGGTCGCAACCGCCCAGCGCCGCTGCAGCAACCGCGGACGACGCTAGGCCCACTTGGAAGAGACGCCGCCCTGCGCCCCGCCGGACAAGGTGTCGCTGCCGCGGATCGGCTGGCGCTGCCGTGGCGGCGAGAGGGTCCCCTGTCGCCCGCCGCGCTGCGTCCGCACGACACGCTGCGGGCACGCGCTGCGCCCTACGGCGTGAGGTGGGCACACGTGGCTGGTCGGCACGGACGACGCCGCAGTCTCGGTCCGCTCGTCGCGCTGTGCCGGCTCATCCCGCACGCTCGGCTCAGCCAGCAAGGTCGGCGCGCCTCGGGTGGCTTGAATATGTCTGGCCTGCTGTTGGCGCTGCTGGCGCTGCAATGGCCCATCGACGCCGCTGCGGAGCCTCGCCCGCTGTCTGAGGCGCTGACCGCGACCGTGCCCTCGCTGGCCGCCGAGGCGCTGCGTTTCGACCTGGACAAGGCGGTGCGCCTGCGCCAGCAGCGCGGCTGGACGATCGATCGCACCGAGGTCGAGGCGATGCTGCCCGACGCCCTGCTCACGCTGTGCCGTGTCCCGCGAGGGGCCAGGGCGGAGGCGCGCGCCGAGCTGGAGCGCCAGTTGGCGGAGGCGGGCGGCGCACCGGCTGCGCGGTACCACGCGGGCGAGCGAGACCTGGAGGTGTTGGCGCCCGCGCTGCAGCTCCAGCGTGTGCTGCTGCTGCTCGATCGGGCCGCCGCCACCGCCGAGGCCGACTGCCCTTTCTACCTGGAGCCCCGCCCCAACTTCGCTGGCCGTCAGCGCGACGCCCTTGGCCTGACGCTGCACGCCGAGGGCGGCGGCCTCTTCACGATCGGTCAGCGGCAGGGCCGTTTTCACGTCGGCGGCGGCGGCGCGGGGCGCCTCTCGGTGGGCACGGCGCTGGACGCGCTCTGGCACCTGCGCGTCGGCGCTGAGCTCGGCGGGGCGGCGCTCGTCGACCGCAGCCTCAACGCCCACGCGGTGCAGGTCGACTTCCTGATGGCGCTGCCGGTGGCGCTGCGGCGCACTTTTGGGCTGGGGCTGGCAGATATCGAGGCCGCGTTCGTCACGCTCGGCATGCCGGGCTACTCGCCGCACCAACGCTTTGGCGGCCGGGCGGCGGTCCTGTTCGGCTTCTCGACCTTGCGTGTTCGCGGTCTGCTGCCCTGGACCGGCGCCGTGCTGATGGTCGAGGGCATCGCGCCGGCTGGCGGCGAGCCCTGGCTCTGGTCGCTACGCGCCGGCATCCGCATCGGCTTCAGCCTGCAGCCCGGAGGCGATGACTGACGCTGGGGTAGCGCTGAGCGCCGCACCGAGGCAAGCGATCGCCTCGCGCTCGGCGGCGATGGCGCGCAGCAGCGCGGCGGCTGCGGCGAGGCAAGCGTCGGCCTCCACGCCGAGATCAAAGCGCGCGAGCGCAGCGGCGGCGTCCTCGACGCGTTCGGCATGCAAGGCCAAGACATCAGCCCCCGGCGAGGCAGCTGAGTTGACGGCCGAAGCCTCGGCTGGCGCGACCTCTCCCGCCGCGATCGCCGCAGCCGCGGCGATGTGTCGCGTCGCCGTGATCGCCGCATTGGCCTCCGCATCGACCGCCGCCACATAGGCGGAGGCGCCGGAGTCGCTCGGGCGCAGCGCCGCGATGGCGTCGGCGAAGGCGCGCGCCGATCCCTCGCCGAGCACGGCGGCGTCGCGCAGGGCGGGATCGCGCAGGCAGGCCGAGGC
>SXNM01000125.1 GCA_005777155.1 Pseudomonadota bacterium
GGCCCTGCGAGCTCGGGCGCTGTCTGACCCGAGCGCGGGCGGTCGGCGGGCGCGTCCGGAGTCGCTGGCGCCGGCGCTGCGACGGTCCTGCCCGCCGCAGACCGCGACGCGGCCCTATTTTGAGGGGTCGCCGCACCGGCGGCGCTGTCGGTCGCGGTCGCGGTCGCGGGGTCGCGCCGTGCCCGGTCACGTCGGCGTTGGGCGTCGGCCAGGGATGACGCCGAAGGCGCCACCTCGTCGACCGGCGCCCGCTCTGTCGTCCCGGCGTCCCCGTGGGCGCGCCCTGCCCCTCTCGCCTTGCCCATCGGCCCTCCTGCGCGGCGCAGCGTCGGACGGCGAGCGCGCGCGGTCAAGCCGTCGCCACGGCGCGAGGTGTCGTCATGCCGCCGTCGATGGCGGCGCGCGGTGCGGCGGAGGCGCTCGGAGGCCTCCGCGGCGACTTCGCCAGACCCTGGCTGCGGCGCGCAGGGCCGACAGCGCCCGGGCCTTCAGCGGCGCGTGGGTCCTCACAGGGCGCGCGTTCAGTCGAGACAGTCTTCACCGTCGTCGTTGCCGCAGGAGAGGCGGACGTGGAAATGGTCGCGGTGGCCGCGGGCGTGGCGGATCAGGCCGCGCTTGCTGTCGTGGCCGCCTGGGTACTGGAAGAGCCGCTGCAGGGTCGCCTCGTCGACGTCGCTGCGCTCGAGATAGCGATAGAGCGGCTCCTGCAGGTCCATGTCGAGGAAGACGTAGATCACCCGGCCTGTGCGGATCAGGCTTGAGATCGCGGTCCAGGTGCGCTCGACGTCGAACTCGCTCGGACGCAGGGCGCGAAACACCTTGCCGCCGCCCTCGAGCGCGAAGAGGCCGACGTCGGCGTCGCGGCCCGATTGGTGGCTGCGGTGCGGCCGAAGGGGGCCGCCGCCGTCGGCAGAGAGCGCGCCAATGACGAGCTCTGGGCCCTGTCCGTGGACCCGCACGACCTGCGCCGCCGCCGCTTGCAGCGCCGCGACCACAAATGGCGTGCCAAAGCGCGCTGGGTGCCGGCAGACGTAGCCCGGTCCGCGCTCGGGGAGCTCGCAGCCCTGCACCAGCTCGCCGTCGGTGGCGCGACCGACCGAGCGCCCGTGCTCGCCGCCTTCGTTTGCGCAGCGGGCCACGAGGGGGGCGGCGCCGCGGACTTGCCGGCGGTCACGCGGCGGTGGCGGCGGGATGTCCTCGGGATCGGGCGGCTCTAGCGCGCTGTCGTCGAGGAAGGTCATGCGATCGACGCCGCGGCGCCGCTGGATGACTGGATCGCCGCAAGCGGTGAGCGCGAGCGATGCGCAGGCCAACCCGAGGGCGAGGCCACGGCGGTAGTGCCGACGGCCACGACGCCGGCGATCGTTCACGGGCCCACCGACGTCGGGACGGGCGAAGCGGCGGCGCCGTCGTCCGCTGCGGCGTCAGCGTCCGCGGCGCCCTTGGCCGCGGCGGTGGCCGCCCAGGCCTTGGCCGCCGCCCGCACCCGCGGCAGCAAGCGGGGGGCCAGGGAGAACTCGCGCAGGCCGAGATCGAGCAGCGCGCCCATCAGCGATGGCTCAGCCGCCAGCTCTCCGCAGAGGCTAACCGGGACGCCCGCCGCACGGCCGGCCTCGACGGTCCAGCGCATGGCCGTCGCCAGCGCCGGCGGCAGGGTCGGGCGCTCAAAGCCGCCACGCTCGCGGCCGGTACCGAGCAGCAGCGCCCCGAGGTCGTTACTGCCGATCGCTAAGAAGTCGCAGGCCTCTGCCAGCTCGGGCAGCGAAAGGAGCAGCGCCGGCACCTCGACCATGGCGCCAAGCGGCAGTTGTGGGCCGTCGACCTCGGCGCGGAGCCGCTCCAGCCTCGCGCGGATGGCGTGGACCTCTGCGACGTCGCTGACAAAAGGCAGCAGCAGCCGGAGATTGCCGTGTCGACCGGCGCGGAGGAGGGCGCGGAGCTGGGTGTCGATGACGTCTGGCCGGTGGCGCAGGAGCCGAACGCCGCGGCAGTCACCGAGCCCGCGCAGCGCTAGGGGCAGGTCAGCGTCGTCGCTGGGGCCAGAGAGATCGAGCAAGCGGACGGTCACAGGCGCGGGCGCGCAGCGCTCGGCGACGGCAGAGAATGCCAGCGCCAGCTCGTCCTCGCTCGGCAGCTCGTCTCGCCCGAGGTAGAGGTAGAGGGTGCGCCAGAGGCCGACGCCCTTGGCGCCATAGCGCCCCACCTGATCCGAGCGCCAGTCCAGGTCGAGGTTGGCGCGCCAGATCAGCCCGTCGCTGTCGCTGCCGTCGTCGCCACCGGGGCCGAAGAGCGCGCCTGGGGGCGACGAGCCCGCGGCCACGGCGCGCGGTGACCAGTCGGCGACAGCCTCGGCGGCGCCGCCGAGCCCGACGCGGCCGCTCTCGCCGTCGACGCAGACCCGCACCTCATCCTGGACGCTGCGCAAAGCCCCGGTCACGCCGAGCACCGCCGGCAACCCAGCTGAGCGGCAGAGGACCGCGACGTGTGAGGTCATCGAGCCGCTCTCGAGCACCAGGCCAGCGGCGCCGGCCTTGATGACCGAGATCAGCTCGCCGACCGTGAGGTCGTGGGCGATGACGACGTCGCCCGGATCGATGGTCAGCCGCCCCATATCACCGCCGAGGCGGCCGATGAGCGCGTGTCCGACATCCTCGATATCGCGCCAGATGGCTCGAATCGTCGGGGCCTTCAGCGCGCCAAAACGCGCCTCCAGGGCCTGCAGCGCCGTCAGCACAGCCTGTTCGGCGGTGGCGCCCTGGCCGACGATCGCCGCCTCGGCGCGTGATATCAGCTCGTCATCCCGCAACATCGCTCGCTGGCTGGTGATTAGCGAGACCGCAAGCGCCGCGCCCGGCTCGTCAGCGGCCTCCAATTCGCCCGCAACGGCCAACAACTCGGCCTCAAACGCCGCGGCCGCGCCGCGCAGGCGCACCACCTCGTGCCCCCGCGCCTCCGGAGCAAGGCTGCGCCGGCGCAGGTTGAGGGGCCGCCGCAGCAGCAGATGGGCTGGCCCGCAGCCGAGTCCAGGCCCGGCGCCGACGCCCTGCAGCGTCTGTCCGTCCGCGTCGGTCCCGGGCGCTCCGACGCCGATCTCAGCCACGCGCCCCTCTGCCATCGTAGGACTGCGCCTCGTCGAACCCGCTCGCCACCAGGGCCGCCAGGGCGTCGACTGCGGCTACGGCGTCGTTGCCTTGGGCGACCAGCTCTAGTTCGGTGCCGGAGGTGGCCTCGAGCATCAGCAGCGAGAGGATGCTGCCGCCATCCACCTCCTCGCCGCGGCAGCGCACCCGGACGCGGGCGTCAAAGGTGCGCGCCAACTCGACGAAGCGACCGGCGGGCCGGGCGTGCATGCCCATCGGGTTGCGGACCTGTACACGTCGCTGGGCCGTCGTCGCGCTCACGCCGGCGCCCTCGCGCGCCCTGCCTTCGCCGTCGTCATACGGAGACACGCAGGCGGTCGCGGTCGCGGTGCTGCACCGATACGAGGTCCTCGCCGTCGGCGCTGAGGGCCGCCGCCAGCGCCTCGGCGATCGCCACGGAGCGGTGACGTCCGCCGGTGCAGCCGATCGCGACCGTCACCAGCACGCGACCCTCGCGCCGGTGCAATGGCAGCACCAAACGCAAGGTCGCGAGCAGCTGGCTCAACAGCGCGGCGCCGTCGTCGCTCTCGAGGACATAGCTCGCCACGTCGGCGTCGCTGCCCGAGCGCGGCCGGAGCTCGGGTACGAAGTGCGGGTTGAGCAGGCCGCGGACGTCGAACATCCAATCGGCGTCGCGCGGTGAGCCGTGCTTGAAGCCAAAGCTGACCAGGTTGACGCGGAGCTGCGTGCGGTCGGTCTGCGCCGTACCGAACAAGTCGGCGATGTGGGCCTTGAGCTGGTGGATGTTCAGCGCAGACGTGTCGACCACAAGCGTCGTCCGCTCGCGCATGGTCATCATCTGGCGGCGCTCGGCGGCGATCGCGGCGGGGATGCTGCCAGCGGCGAGCAAGGGGTGGCGGCGGCGGGTCTCGCCAAAGCGCCGCACCAGGACCTCATCGGAGCAGTCGAGGTAGAGCAGCGTGAGGTCGACGCCGCGGGCCCGCAGATCGTCGAAGGCCTGTTCGAAGCTGCCGTGCGTGTCGGCGGTGCGGACGTCGAGCCCGATAGCGACGCCGTGATAGGGGCTGGCGCGGAGGGTGTCGTGCAGGTGTGGCAGCAGCGAGGGCGGCAGGTTGTCGATGCAATACCAGCCGAGATCTTCAAGCGCATGCAGGGCGGTTGTGCGCCCGGAGCCGCTGATCCCGGTCACCACAAGCCACCGGTCACGTCCCGCGGCGCCACTCATCGCTTGCCATCCGTGGGCCCACCGGGGCGGGCTGCCTCATGCACCTTGTGCTACCTCTAGGGCTCGGCCAGAGTCGGCGGATTCGATCTGCGAGTATGCATCTGCGGCGCTGTAGGCGGCAAGCAGCGCGTCGCGCGTCAGCGGCGACTTCACCAGGCGAGCGACTCGCGCCAGCAGCCGCAGGTGTAGCGCCTGGGCGTTTGGCGGCGCCAAGACCCCGACCACCAGCCTGACGGGCGAAGCGTCGATGGCGTCGAAGTCGATGGGCGCTCGGGTCCGCAGCAGGCAGAGTCGCGGCGTGTCGATGACGGCGACACAGGCGTGAGGGATGGCGACGCCGTGGCCGACGCCCGTCGACGCCAGTCGCTCGCGCGCGATCAGCAGGTCGAGCACCGCCTGCGGCTCGAGGGGCGGCCCGGCGGCGGCGAGGCAGTCGGCGACCCTCCGCAGCAGCGAGGCCTTGTCAGCGGCCTCGACGTCGAGCCAGACGCTGTCAGGGCGCAGGTACGTCGTCAGCTGAACGGGAGAGGCCGAGGGCATCGTGGCTCGCACCTTGCCTTGGGAGGGTGAAGGTTCGGTCGCGGTAGAGCGAGGCGACGTCGGGACCCTCTCCCTACGTCGCAAGCGCCGCTCAGATCAGGGCCCTGCGCCCCGTCGACGATGGAATGTGCATAGCCTCTCGGTACTTCGCCACGGTCCGCCTGGCGATCGACATCGACTTCTCCGGCAGCAGCGACGCTGCCTCTGCCTCGTCACAGTCCAAGCGCGACAGCAGCTGGGCGCGGTCCCAAGTGCCTTGCAAGATCTCGACGATCTCCTGATCGGAGAGCGGCGACCTGCTCGGCTCTCGGTCAATCAGGCGCTTGATCGCGTGCTTGACCGCCTCACTGGCCATGTCGCCGCTGCTGGCCGCGCTGCTGGTCAGGCCACCGCGACCGCCGTGGCCGCTGTGGCCGTGGCCGTGGCCGGCGTGGCCGCCAGCGCTGATGCGGCTGTTGAAGAAGTACTTCAGCTCGAAGATGCCCTGCGGCGTGTCGACGTATTTGCTGGTGGTCACGCGCGAGATGGTCGACTCGTGCAAGCCGACGTCCTCAGCGACCTCGCGCAGGACCAGCGGACGCAGGGCGGAGACGCCGCGTTCGAGGAAGGGCCGCTGAAAGCGCATGATGGAGTCTGTGACGCGCTGGATCGTGCTCTGCCGCTGGTAGATGCTGCGGATCATCCATTCGGCCTGGCGCAGCTTCTCCTGCATGTAGGCCTTGGCCTCGCGATCGCTGTCGGCGCGCGGGTCGCCCTTCTGGCCTCGTTCGGCCGACGCTAGCTCGAGCGCCCGACGGTAAAAGTCCGAGACGCGCAGACGGGGCAGGCCGTCGTCGTTGACCGAGACCTTGTAGTCCTCGCCGACCTTGTGAACGTAGACGTCCGGTGTGATGTAGGCGGCGCTCTCGCCACCATAGCGCCGACCCGGCCGCGGCTCGAGGGTCCTCAGCAGGCCGAGCAAGCGTCGCACCTCGGCCTCGTCGACGCGCAGATCGCGCAAGATCGGGCCTTGCTTGCGGGCCTCCAGGTTCTCGAGGTGACGATCGATGAGGCGATGCAGGCCAAGCTCTTCGGGAAAGCGCGCCCACGCCTGCAGCAGCAAGCACTCGCGGGTGTCACGGGCCGCCACGCCCGCCGGTTCGCAGCGCTGCACGGCCTCCAGCAGCGCCATCGCCGCCGCCGGAGCGACTCGAAATCGCAGCGCTAACGCCCGCAGGGACGCCCCAGGCTGCAAGGTGGCGCGCAAGCCGCGGCCCTCTGCCTCGCGGCTCCACTCCGCCATCTCGGCGTCGGTCAGCCAGAGCAGGTTGAGGCCGCCCTCCACGTCGGCCACCTCGATGCCCGCGAGCTCCGCCTTGCGACGCAGGAGACGTCGGCCGGCGTCGGTCCCGCCGCGCAGCTCGAGCCGGGCTGGGCGAAAATAGCCGTCGTCGTCGAGGTTGCCGATGATCTCTTCAGCCATCGCCCGCTGGCGCTCGTCGAGTCCCATCACCCCAAGCTGCTCAGACAGCTCTTCGGCCAGCGTCGCCTCGCGGGTCAGCGTCGCCGAGAGCGGGGGCAGCTCCTCATCGCGCGAGGCATAGCCCGTGGGCCCAGCCGTCGGGCCGCGCGCCATGTCGGCAAAGAACTCTTGCCAGTCGATCTCGTGGCTCGTCTTTTCGCGGCTCTCCGAGGCGTCGAGGGTCGTGACCTGCCCCTCGCCGCCGGTGACGGCGGTCGACCCTGACTGGTCGGAGCGGTTCGGCGCCTCCTCCAACATTGGGTTTTCGTTCAGCGTCTCTGCGATCGTCTCGACGAGTTCGGTGCGGGACAGCTGCAAGAGACGGATCGCCTGCTGGAGCTGCTGGGTCATGACCAGCCGCTGCTCGAGGCGTGTCCCTAAGTGCAGGCCCTGTTTGAACTCCATCGCCCACCTGCGGCGCTGGAGCAGCGCGCGCCTTGCCCGGCCATGAACCCAACCCATCGCCGGGATTGGCGTATTTTTCGCTGACGAGCCCGTTGGTCCGAGCTGTGCATGCACAGTCTAGCCCGGCCCCTCTCAGGCCACAAGGCGGGCAGATGCGCCGAGGCCGCCGCCCTGCACCAGCTTTGATCGTCAGCGCACGTCGGGGGAGCCAGATCGCCGTCCGCGACCGCATCGACAGATCGGACCGGGCGCCGCCCAGCCCCTGCGTCGGCCGCACCGCATCGGAGTGACAGCGAAAACTTGGGGTCAATGCCACGGCGTCGGCCCTCTGTGCTTGACAGCCGCCCTGGGTCGCCATTCTTTGCCGCCAGCGCAGGGGGTTGGGGCGCAGGCGCGGGCCTGTCAGGCGCCGCCTGACGGACGTGGAGCGGACGCGACGATGGCCAAGCGGGACTACTATGAGGTGCTCGGCGTCGGTCGAGACGCCGGAGCTGCAGATATCAAGAAGGCTTTTCGGACCTTGGCGATGCAGTTCCACCCAGATCGCAACCCCGGCAACGCCGAGGCGGAAGAGAAGTTCAAGGAGGCAGCCGAGGCCTACGACGTCCTTGGCGACGACGAGAAGCGCTCTCGGTACAATCGCTTCGGCCATGGGGCGTTCGGCGGCGGCGCGGCCGCGGCCGCGGCCAGCAACGAAGATCTGTTCAGCCATTTCGGCGACATCTTTGGAGATCTCTTCGGAGGCGGCGGGCGTCGCAACCGCAACCGTCCGGCGAAGGGCCAAGACCTGCGCTACGACCTCGGCGTGACCCTCGCCGACACCATCCAGGGCCTGCGACCTGAGCTCGTGATCCCACGCGAGGCGGCCTGCGCCACGTGCCAGGGCAGCGGCCAGCGCGCCGGGGCCAAGCCCGCGGGCTGCGGCCAGTGCGGCGCTAGCGGCCAAGTCTCTCGCCAGCAGGGGCCGTTCATGTTCGCCATGACCTGCCCGCACTGTCAGGGCTCGGGCCGCGTGGTGACCGACGCCGATCGCTGTGCGACCTGCCAAGGCAGCGGCAAGACGCGCACGGAGCGCCGGGTCACGATCCGAGTACCGCCGGGCGTCGACAACGGCACGCGGATTCGTGTCCAGGGCGAAGGCGGCCCAGGCGAGCGCGGCGGCCCCAACGGCGACCTCTACGTGGTGATCGAGGTCCAGCCTGACGAGCGCTTCGAGCGCGAAGGCGATGATCTGCATTGCTCGATCGACGTCGACGTTCTCGACGCGATCTTGGGCGCCGACGCGAAGGTGCCGCTGGTCGAGGGCGGCGATGAGATCGTCCGCCTGCCTGCCGGCGTGCAGCCAGGCGAGCGCGTGCGCCTGCGGGCCAAAGGCGTACCGCATCTCCATGGCGGCGGGCGTGGCGACCTCTATGCCCACGTCAAGGTCAAGATCCCGACCAAGCTCTCCGCTGGCGATCGTGAGCAGCTGGAGAGGCTCCGCGACGCGCGGCTAGGCGCATAGATCCGTAGCGTTATGGTCGATCCGGCGGGCTCGAACCCGCGTGACTACGCCGCCAGGGCGACGCCGCTGCCGCAGACCGCAGCGCATGCCCGTAGGCTGTCGCGGCGCGCACACGTCCGCGGTGTCGAGCGCCATGACCGACGGCGGCGGCTCAGCGTGGCGCGGCCTTGGCGTCCTGTAGGTCCTGGCGCGACGGCGCCTGCGGGCGCCCGGTGGCGCGACGCAGGAACGCCCACGCTTCAGCGATCGGCTCCACGCGCCACTGGCCGGGCGACAGCGCGCCGAGTTCAAAGGGACCATAGCGGACGCGCAGCAGCCGCGTGACCGGGTGGCCCGCGGCCTGGCAGAGGCGCCGTACCTCGCGGTTGCGCCCTTGCTGCAAGATGAGGTGAAGGCGGCTCTCGCGCCCGCTGGCCTTGCCGACCGCGGCGGTGCTCGCCCACAGCAGCTCGCCCCCCTCGACGAGGCCCGCGCAGAGACGGCCCGGCAGATCGTCACCGGCGCGGCCGCGCACCGTCGCGACGTAGGCGCGCTCGACGCCAGAGGCCGGGTCCGTGAGGGCGTTGGCGAGCTTTGTGTCGTTGGTGAGCAACAGCAAGCCGCTGGTCGCCTGGTCGAGCCGTCCGACCGGCACCACCCAGGTCGCGAGGTCCATGAGCAGGTCGTAGACGGTGGGCGCGCCGCGGGGATCGCTGCGGGTGGTGACGACGCCACGGGGCTTGTGGAGCGCGATCAGGACCTTCTCTGCCTGCGCAAAGGGGCGCCCGTCGATGGCGATGACCATGCGCTCTGGCACGACGGCCCGACTCGCGTCACGACACAGCGCGCCGTCTACGCTGACGCGGCCGGCAGCGATCCAGCGCGCCGCCTCTGTGCGGCTACAGATGCCGAGCTTGGAGAGGGCGCGCTCCAGCGGGACATGTCCGGCGAGGAAGGGCGGCGGCGCCGGCTTCTGGCCCTCAGCCATCGCGGAGCGCCGCAGCAGCCGTCCTGCGTTCTCGTCGCGGCGACCGGCGCGGCCCAGGCGTCCCCTGCGAGGGCCCGCGACGCAGACGCGAGGCCGCTCGGCGCCTGTGCTGGCGCGTGCGGTCAGCGTTACGATGCAGCCTGGGGGTCAAGGTCGCTCCTGCGCGAGACGTCCGCCCTGCGCGTGGCCAGCGCCGGTAAGGTAAGGGACGCGGCAGTGCGTCTCAAGGGGCGCTGCCCGCTGGCGGTCAGACGCCCGCCGACGGCAGCGACACTGACCCAGCCAGCCCGAGCGCCATGGTTGCGCCGCCGGCTTCCCGGCGCTAGAACCAGCGGGCGATGGAGGTTGTGGTGGCAGCGATGACGCACGAAGGGGAGACGGCGCTGGCAGGGCCAGAGCGCGCGCCGGCCGCGGCGCAGGCGGCCGATCGGCGCC
>SXNM01000126.1 GCA_005777155.1 Pseudomonadota bacterium
CCCGCGGCTGGCGCGCCAGACGTGAAGGCAGCGGCTACAGCCGCTTGGTCAGCCTTGGCGCCCGCCGCATGAGCCGTGTGATCCGGCGCGGCGTGGGGTCCGGGCGCTGGCAGCGGGCCTGCCGACTTCGCCCCATCCACGCTTGCGGCCCACGGCGCGGCGACTACCGCCGCAGCGGCGCCCTGCACGGCCACGGGTCGCCCAGAGGACGCGGCGGTCACCTGCTCGACGCCGCCGCTGTCGATGCGGCGAATGACCAACGCAGGAGGCTCTCGCTGCAGGTCGCTCGGCCGTCGGCGACCCGCGTCGACGGTGTTGGCCATCGCGCCACGGCCCATCACCATCGCTTCCTGTCCCCCGTCGTCACAGCCATCGGAGTCGAGGTCGCCGGCAGGAGCGAGGCCGTCGTCCGGCAGCGCCGGCGGGCCGGCGGCCAGATCTGGCAGCGCGGCGCCGTGATCGTCGAGGGCTCCACCGACGCCATCGAAGGGCCCGAGATCATCGACCGGTAGGGGCGGCGGCGAGGCCACAGGCGCCCAGGGCAGGTCCTCATTTCCGGCGGAGTCCAGCCCTGCGTCAGCGGCGACGCTGGTCGCCCGCGCCTGTGGCTGCGGATCGCTGGGCGTCGCTGTCAGCGTCTCGGCCATCACGTCGGAGACGAAAAGCGAGCGCTCGTCGAGCTTGGGGCGCGCGGGCGATGGGGAGGCCGCGCCAACGAGAATTCGCTCAAGCTCTGAGGACTTGCCCGCCGCCGATTCGACCGGGATGAGCGGCGCCATCGGCGAGAAAGCCGGCGCCGATACCCCCGGCACAGGCGCGACGCCGCGCGCACCACGCCCAACGCCGATGTCGGCGATCTGCGTCGGCTCGTTGACGACTTGGGAGCGCTCACCGCCGAGCGGCAGAGGTGCGTCGATCGTCTCGCGGACCAAGGGGAGGTCGAGGATCAGATCGTGCGGGATGTCCCCGGTCGAGCGGCGAACCGGTGGCTGGTCTTCCTCAACGACCACTTCGGACGTGTCGCTGACCATCCGGCGACTCTCGTCGAGGACGAAGTGATCCCAAGCGTCCTCGGCCTCTTTGGACATCACGAAGAACTCGACGCCCATGCCGCGCAGCTGGGGCGGGCCGTCCGCGACGACTCGCCGCACGTGACCCATGGCGTCGAGCTCGATCCCGCCTGGCATCGTGAGACGCAGCTGCGCAATTCGGCCCAAGGCGATCGGATGGTCGGTGCGGATGAAGACGCCCCGGCGCGAGATGTCGAGCGACTCCATATCGACCCAGCCGGTCGCAGAGCGGACGCGGACGCGCAGGACGATCGGGTGCCGGGTGAAAAAGCGCTTCTTGTTGATGGTCATAAGTACTGTTCCAATCGATTCACCGAGGGGCCGATGAGCGCTCCGCCATCGGCGCCCGTAAGGCTAACTGGCAGGCGCGGCAGGTACAAGCGCCGCTGCAGCCCCGCCGCCCGACCCCACGGCTACGTCAGCGCGTCGACCACTGGGTCGCGCCGGGTCTGTGCAGGCTGCGCCGCGCCGTGCTAGGCTCTGGCCGCCGGTCTTGTGACCGACCATGGGAGGTCGTGGGATGTTAATTCGCGATATCATGAGCTTGAACTCGACGCGCGTCGCGATTGGCTCAAACATGCAACGCGCGGCCGAGATCGTCAGCTTGACCGGCGCTAGCGACCTGATGGTCGTCGACGACCAGAACAGCTTCGTCGGCGTGCTGTCCGAAGGCGATCTGATCCGGGCCGTCCTGCCCCGTTTCGAAGAGATCATGTCGACCTCGGGCACGCTCGGAGAGGCGCTCGAGGTCTTCGTCGACAAGGGCAAGACGCTGGCGGTGCAGACGATCGACGACCTTGTCATTCGGTCGCCACTCGTGATGCGGCCCGACGACAAGATCCTGAAGGCGGCGTCCTTCATGATCAGTAAGCAGATCCGGCGGCTGCCAGTCGTGGATGCCGCCGGCAAGCTGGTCGGCACGGTCTCGCGCGCCGACGTCTGCCGGGCGGTCTTGTCGGGCCTCTGAGCGAACGCCGGCCCGGCGACTCGGCGGCTTGAACGGCCAGGCGCCGCGACACTTGGCGCGTCAGGACGCGTTCGGCGCTCGAAACCACGCGACGTCCATGGCCCAGCGCGTGCTCAAGCGATCGTGGCTGCGGACGCGCCATGGCACGCCGCCTCGGCGACCCAGGCAGATCGGCCATTCGGCTGGGTCGAGCGCGCCGCTGCGCCCGCGGCCGTCGTCAGGCCAGAACGCGCCGGCGACCAGCGCGTCCATAGGGCTGCGGTGCCCTTTGGCGAGGGCGATCGTCGTCAGGGACAGCGCTTGCGGCGTAATGTCGGGGCGATCGCACCACGGCGCCGCGACCACGAGCAGCCCGCCCGGGGCCGTCAGGGCCGCCGCCTGCTGCAAGACGAACCACGGATCGCGCACCGAGTCGAGCAGACCCAAGGCGAGCACGAGGTCGAAGGCGCCCGCAGCGAGCGGCGGCGCCACCGCGTCGGCCAGCAGCCACCGGCAACGCGCGAGGCGCGCGCCGACGGTCGCGGGCAAGACGAGGGGCAGCGACTCGCGCCGCCAGGGCTCACGCTGAAGCCGCAGCTGCACCGGCGCGCCGATTCGCAGCTTGGTGGCGAGCGCGTCGCCAAGGGCGAGGGCATGGGGCGCCGCGTCGAGGACCGTCGCCGAGGTAAATCGCTCGGCGATCGCGAGGCTGGCGCCACCGCAGGCGCCACCCAGCAGCAGCGCCTGGTCGCCCTGGCGCGCGTGCTTCGCCAGCAGTGGCGCCAACCAAGGCCATGGTCCAGGGCGTCGCGGCGGGAGCTGCGCGGCAGACGCCGGGCGCTCCAGCGAGGGCAGGGTGAAGGCGCCGAAGTGGGTGCCGGCCCAGGTCAGGGCGCCAGCGATCCACGGAGCGTCGCCCGCGGCCTCCAGCTCGCGTTCGCAGGCGAAGACCGCCGCCGATTCTGCGCCTGGGTCGGTGACCATCGCCGCCCAGCGCTCAGCGCGCTCCACCATCGCGGCCATAGTGGGCCCGGCCGCTGCGAGATCGACTTCGATCGCCACAGCTATCTGAGCAGCCGCGCCGCTCGCCGCAGCGCCTCGGCGAAGCGCGCCACGTCGTCGTCATTGTTGTACAGCGCGAGGCTGGCGCGAACTGTGCCGGTGAGACCGAGCGCCCGCATGGCCGGCTCGGCGCAGTGGTGGCCCGTGCGGACTGCGACCCCTTGTTGGTCAAGCAATGTGCCGACGTCGGCTGGGTGCGTGCCGTCGACGACGAACGAGACGACAGCGGCCTTGTCCGGGGCGGTGCCGACCACGCGAGCGCCAGGCACCGCCTCGACCGCGGCGGTGAGCGCCGCCAACAGGTGGGCTTCGTGGCTCGCGATCTCTGCGGCATCAAAAGACTGTAGCCATCGCAGCGCCGCGCCGAGGCCGATGATGCCGGCGATGTGCGGCGTGCCTGCCTCGAGGCGCGCCGGCAGATCGGCCCAGGTGGAGCCCTCCAGCGCGGCGCTGCGGATCATGTCGCCGCCGCCGTGCCATGGACCGGCCGCCTCGAGCAGCGCCCGGCGGCCCCAGAGCACGCCGACTCCGGTCGGGCCGAAGCACTTGTGCCCAGAGAAGGCGTAGAAGTCAGCGCCCAGCGCGCGCACATCGACCCGCCCATGTGGCACCGCCTGTGCGCCGTCGACCAGAACGACCGCGCCCACGGCGTGAGCCATCGCCGCCATCTCTGCGACAGGGTGGCGCGTGCCAAGCGCGTTGCTGACCTCGGCGATGGCGACCAGTCGGGTTTTTGGACCGAGTAGGCCGCGATACGCCGCGAGATCGAGCACGCCTTTGGCGTCGAAAGGGATGAACCGCAACACCACGCCACGGCGCGCCGCCAGCATCTGGTAGGGTACGAGGTTGCTGTGGTGCTCGAGGGCGCTGATGACGATCTCGTCGCCGGGCGCCAAGACGCGCTCGCCGTAGGTCGAGGCCACGAGGTTGATCGCCTCTGTGGTGCCGCGGACGAATACGATCTCGGCCTCGGCGTCTGGGCCCGCCACATGCAAGTGGTCTGCCACCGCCAACCGGGCGTCTTCACACGCCAGGGTCGCCTGCACCGAGAGGGCGTGCACGCCGCGGTGGACATTGGCGCAGTAGCCGCCGTAGTAGCCGAGCAGGGCGTCGAGCATCGCCTGTGGCTTGAGCGAGGTCGCGCCATTGTCCAGATAGACCAGGGGGTGACCATTCACCTGTTGGTGCAGCGCCGGCACAGTGGCGCGCACAGCGGCCACGTCGAAGGCAGCCGCGCGTCGACCGCCCGGACGATGGGCGGCAGCGCCCAGAGCGACAGCGTGGCTCATTGGGCGTCCGTCGCCATCGCCTGCGCGCCGAGGCGGCTGGCGAACAGCGCCCGCACCCAGGCGGCGAGCGCAGGGTCGGGCAGGGCGGCCAGCACCTCTTGGGCGAAGGCGCCGATGAGCAGCGCGCGCGCCGCGTCCGGTGTAAGGCCCCGCGCCGTCAAATAGAAAAGCTGGCCGGCGTCGAGCTCACCGGTCGTGGCACCGTGTTGAGCCCGCACCTCTTCGTTCTCGATCTCGAGGTGCGGCTTGCTGAAGGCCTTGGCCTTGGGCGCCAGCAACAGGTTGCGCAAGAGCTGGCGGGCGGCGGCGTGGCGAGCCCCCTTCTCGATGCGGACCAGCCCGCGGACGACGCTGGTCGCGGCGTCATCGCAGAGGCACTTGACCAGCTGGCGGCTCTCGGTGTGCCGACCCCGGTGCGTGATCTCGGCGTGTAGATCGGCGTGGTCATGACCTTTGGCGGCGATGAGGCCGTTGATGGCGCACTCGGCGCCGTCGCCTACCAGCTGGACGTCGCTGTGCAGGCGCGTGGTGTGACCGCCGAGCAACAGCGCATGCAGCTCGTAGCGCGCCGACGGCCCCACCTCGACCGCGGCGGTGTGCAGCTGCGTCGTCGCCGGGGCGCCGCATAGCACGACGACGTGGCGCAGCCGAGCACCGACGCCCAGACGGACCTCGGTCACCGGCACATGGAGGGTTGAGTCGCCCTCACCGACGGCGTGGAGCTCTACGATGACAGCCTCAGCGCCGGCATCGAGCGTGATCGCCACCCGGGCGTCGGCGGCGGCGCCGACACCTAGCCTCAGCGGCGCCTCAAGCCGACCGCGGACGCGCACGGCGGCCCCGCGATCGGCGGTGCAAGCGTCGAAGAACAGCGCGGTGTTTCGCGCGACGGCGCCCTGGTCACTCGCCGTCGTGCCGGCGAGGCCCACGGGCAGGCCAGCGCCGTCTGTGGCGGCGTCGGCGTCGGCGTCGGCGAGCGCGCTCCCGAGGCCGCGCCAAGCGCCTGAATCGGCGCCGAGCTGCTGCAGGCGCCCCTCCACCAGCGCTGCGTCGAGTGCCAGCGCCTGGCCTGGGCCGACGCCGAGGCCCGCGAAGCTGGCAGGCAAGGCCGCGACTTCGGGGCGCGGCTGCGCAGCACCATCGCCCACGGCGGCGGCAGCGGAGCCGTCGGTCGTGGCCGTGAGCGCGCGGCGTGGGGCCGCGAGCTCATCGCCGCGCAGGTGGCGCAAGCTCGTGTAACGCCAAGATTCCTCGCGCTGACGCGGCCAGCCGTGGCGCAGAAACGCTGCGCGGGCGTCCGCTGCCAGGGCGTCGATGCGGGCCGGGAGCGGCGTCGACATTACGGCCACCTCGCGGCTGCGACGCCGACGGCGGCGGGCATCGCTGGGGCGCCTGCGCTGTCGTCGCGGACCCACTCGTACCCGCGGGCCTCCAGCTCAAGGGCCAACTCCGGCCCGCCGCTGCGCGCGATGCGGCCCTCGACCAAGACGTGGACCCGGTCTGGGATGATCGACTCCAGCAGGCGTTGGTAGTGGGTAATCAGCAGCATCGCGCGCTGCGGCGAGCGGAGGGCGTTCACGCCGTGAGCGACTGC
>SXNM01000127.1 GCA_005777155.1 Pseudomonadota bacterium
GCAGCGCTGCCAACCTCGGCAGCGCGGGCGCCGCCGCACTTGAAGCGCGCCGAGCCGTCGAGGCCGGCCCCCGCGCCGACAGCGCCGGCCTTGAATTGGTGACGTTGACGAGAATCAATGCAGCCTCCTGGCGGCGTGGAAGCGGCGCGGGGCGGCGGGTCGCGAAGGGTCCTCTGCGCCGGCCGACGCGAGCAGGACGATCGCAGCGCCCATGGTGGTCCGTCAAGGCTGCGGGCCCTCGAGCGCGCCGTCACGGCGGTGCCGGGCCCAGGCGGCCTCGACCAAGGCGTGGCCCTCGGTCACCACGGCGTCGCCGGCGTCGAGCCCACGCTCGACGGCCACGCGATCGCCACCGTCGCGGCCGAAGACGACCTCGGTGCGCCAATATGCGCCGCTGCGGTCGCGCCGCCAGATGAACGACTCGACCCCCCGACTGACGCATGCCTCACGCGGGATCGCCAGCACCCGCTCCGCCTGGCCGTAGCGCAAGAACGCAGCGCGGCGGTCACCCGGCCAGCCTCCCCTCGGCCCGGCAGCGCCCAGTGGCAAGGCCGCCCGGAGCGTCGCGCCCCCGGCCATGCGATCTTGCCGAGGCGTCAGCACCAGCGGGCCGCGTTCAGATTCCGGCAGCAACAGGTCGGCCCCGTTCAGATCGCCGAGGCGCCTCAGGTCGCCGGCCGAGAGCCGCAAGCGGACCTCTAGGTCGCCGTCCGCGAGCACGCGCAGCAGCGGCGTCCCCACCACCACGCGCGCGCCGGGCGCTGCCAAAACCGCCTCGACCCAGCGGTCGCCGGGCACCAGCTCGAGGACGCGCAGGTCGGCCCCTCCGCCCTCGATCGGCTGCGGTCGCCAGGGCGCCAACACCGCGTGGCGGGGCACCGGCGCTTCGGCCCACAGCAGCAGCGCGACGTCCGTTGGGCCGAGCGCGGCGCCGGCACGCGGCCAGCCGAGCTTAGCGCGGCCAAGCTTGCCGGCGAACGGCGCGGAGAGCGTCACGCTCCGGCCCTCGGCGGCGATGACATCGAGCTCGACAGCCTCCGCTTGACGCAGCTCGGCCGGCTGAGCGGGTTGCCAACGGATCTCTTCGGGCAGCGCCCGCGGCAGCCGCACCCCGACGAGCGGCCCGGCGAGGCGCTGGTCGCTGTTGGCGATGGTCGCCTCGCGCCCTGCTTGAACGCCTGTGCCGTCGACCTGCGGCTGCCCTTGAAGCGGCGCGGGCGTGGCAGAAGGCGCGGGCGCGGGCGCTGGCGCGCTCGGCGTGCAAGCGCATGCAAGCATGAGCAGCGACGCGCCGCGTCCGCACATCGCCAACCGCGTCACGACGCCTCGACGCGGAAGATCGCGGCGCGATCGCCGCCTGCCGCCGCGGCCTCTTCGGTGGCGCGCTCGACGGCTTTGACGACCTGCTCGGGGTTATTCGACTCGTCAGCGCCGACGTCGAGGCAGATGCCGCCGAGTGAACATGTGATCGCCACGCGACCTTGGCTTGTCGGGATGGTGTCGACTCGTATCGCCTGCAGGAGGCGGTCTGCCAGCTGCTGGGCATGGTCTGCGGTGCAGCCTGGCAGCAGCAAAAGGAATTCCTCACCACCCCAGCGCCCCACCACGTCGTAGCGTCGCAGCGCCTTGCGGCAGCGCGCCGCGATGGTGACCAGCACGGTGTCGCCGGCCTCATGGCCGAAGGCGTCGTTGATGTCGCGGAACCGGTCGACGTCGAGGAGCAAGACGGTCAGCGCGGATTTGGTGCGGGCGGCGCGCGACAGCTCAGCCTCCAACCGACTGGAGATCGCGAGGCGATCGTCGACGCCGGTGAGCTGGTCGACGCGGCTCCTGCTCGCCGCCTCGGCACGCATCCGCGCCAGCTCAAGGCGGGCGGTCTGGGTGCGGGCGGCGAGGCGGAGGCGGAGCTCCAATACATCGAGCCGCAAGGGCTTCTGCAGCACATCGTCGACGCCGGCCGCGATCCCCTCGGCCATGGCCTGCGCCTCATCTGCGGCCGCCAGCAATACGACGAAGGGCGCCTTGGGGCCGAGACCGCGGACGCGCCGGCACAATTCGAGACCATCTAGGCCAGCCACTCGCCAGTCCGCGATGAGCAGATCGGGCGGATCGTCGCCGGCGACCAAGCGCCAAGCCTCCAGGCCGTCGCGCGCAACCTCCGTCAGGTGGCCAGCGCGCGCGAGCGCCTCACCGAGCAGGGCGCGGCTGATGGGCTCGGCGTCGGCGATTACGGCCCGCATCTCCGCTCCCTCCGCGCCAGCGCTCGCTGTGCCGCCAAGCACGCTCCTCGCCGCCGCCTCAGTTCGGCCGCGCCGGCCCGGCACGCCCCCAAGCCCCGCAGCGGCGATTGGCTCACGACGACTCGCGCTGCAGCCAAGCCTCGACCTCACCGTCGATTCGCAACAGGCGCGGCATCAGGGCGTTGACCCCGGCGTTGGCTGCGGCGGCGTCAAGGGCGAGGCAGGCCCGCTCGACATCGCCGGCGAACTGCAGCGCCGGGCCCGTCGTAAACGTCGACAGCGACCCTCGGAGGGCGTGGGCCGCCCGCCCGGCCTCTTGGAGGTTGCCGGCGGCGAGGGCCTGCTGCAGCGCTTCGATTCGCCCTGGCAAGAGGTCGCGCAGCAGCACCAGCAGCCGCGCCATCGCCTGTCGGTTGCCGTGAATGCGCTCGAGCAAGCTTGGCAGCTCCAGCTCGGGCGGGGCGCTCTCGGTCTGCGGCGGGCTCAAGGGCGATCTCTCCGAGCGTGCTCACCGCGTCGTGCGGCAGCCACAGTCGATACGCCTCGGGCTCCTGCGCCACCCGGCGCTGCGAGCTCGGGGCGTAACGCGGCCAGCGATGACTCGCCGCGCCCCCAGACGGCTGATTTTGCGGGGGTTTGGCGCCCCCAGGCCGAAAAAAGTGGCAATTCGGCTCTCCCCAAGGCAAAGCGGCGTCCAATTCGGTGCCCACTGTGCAAAATTGGGCGCGTCCCTAGAGCGGCGTCGCTCGCCTCCGATCCGCATGCTGACGCACCGCCTCATCGCTGTCGAGGGTCCGCAGCACGCCGGCGACGACGGCCGCGACCCGTGGTTCAAGCGCGCGCAGGTGGTCGGTGGCGAGGCTGTAGTCACCGGAACGGCAGATGGTTACCAGGGCCCCGCAGACCGCCGCCGCCGCCCTGGCGCCGAGCTGGGTCAACGTCGAGGCCAAGATCCGGCCCTCTCGCGCTCCGGCAGACAAGTCGCCGCTGCCGATCGCGTTGGCAACCCGCGCCAGCGCCTCCGGCAGCCCCGAGTAGGCGGCGCGCAGCGCCTCGCGCGCGACCATGCTGTCGGCGCCCAGCCGCTCCGCCAGCTGACGCAGGTCCAAGTTCGCCGGCGTCGGCGCGTCGATGTCGATCGGGCCGGCGCGCAGCCGCGGCATTGCGCGCATCAACACCTCGTCGCTGACTGGCGACGTCACGATCTCGTCGGCGGGCAGACCCTGCGGCAGGCCGACTGCGCCCGCCTCCTCATCGAAGACGACGAGCACGCCAGGCCGGTGCGCCGCAGGCACCGCGCCCAGCGCATTCGCGGCGAAGCTGACGCCGTCGACGCCGAGCCCGCTGGCGTCTATCAGCAGCAGATCGACCTCATGGAGCCCGCCAAGCTCGGTGATCTCGTGGCCGAGTCGGAGCAGGCGGGACGCCAGATCGCTTGGCGCGTGACTGACCACGGCGACGCGGAGCTGGCGTCGGGACTCGCGCAAGAAGTGGCGTGTCACCAAGGCGGCGCGGTCGGTCTGGGTCAGTAGCTGCGAGTATACCGCCCGCCGCGTCGTAGCGCGGCTGCAGAGCACCCGCAGGCTGTCGCCCAGGTCGCGAGCCGCGGCTGGAAAAGACAAGTAGGCGCCGATGCCGAGGGCACGGCAGCGGGCGGCGTCGCCGCGGTGACCGGCGCGGGTCAGGAGCATCTTGGCGAGCTGCGTCTCGCCACCGAGCCGGGCGGCGTCCTCGACAAAGCGCGCAGCGTGATGCGAGGCGAAGCTACCGACGATGACGACGGCGTCGATCTCTGCCTCGCGGAGTCGCGCGTTGGCGGTCGCGAGCGACGCGCAAGGCACAACCAGGGCACCCAGCGCCTGAAGTTGCTCGAGCAGGCCGTCGATGGGCTCTTCGGCCGGCTCCAGAACCAGCAGCCGCAGGTCGAGTGGACCGCTCCGCAGGCCGCTGGTCATGCGGCGTGGCTCAGCGTCGTCGAGCACGACCTCGAAGTGGATCTCGCTGCTGCCGTCGTCGCCAGAGCCGACCCAGGTGCGGCCACGCATCTGCTCAACCAACTGCCGCGCGATGGCGAGGCCCAAGCCGGTCCGCGCGCCCCCCCGCCATACCCAGGCCCCGCTGTCGCGGCGCCCGCTGCCATGGTCCGTCGGGGCCCATGACGGCGCGCCTCCGGGGTATCTCCGTGAGCCCGCCGCGCCGTCGCCGCCTTGACCACCGTCGCGGGCTCGCACGACGACTTGCAGCACGACCCCGCCCTCTCGCCGGGTCGCGGTGACGCGGACGCGGACCTCGCCCCCCCGGCCAGCCTCGACCGCGTTGCCAGCCAAGGTGTGCAGCACCTGGCGCAGGCGCCCAGGATCGCCTAGGGCCAGCTCAGGCACGGCATCTTCGATGTTCATCACAATCAGCGTGTTGCGTCTCTCTGCCCGCGGCCGGAGTCCGTCGAGCGCCGCCACCAAGCTGGCGCGAACGTCGAATTCAATGCGAGCGGAGACGAAGCGGCCATCGCCCAGGCTGGCGAGGTCGAGCAGGTCATTCACCAAGAGCCTCTGCGACTCGGCGGCGGCGGCTACCGATTCGGCGGCCCGCTCGGCGTCGAGGTCGAGGTCCAAGCGATGCAGGCGCTGGACCGCCTCGACGAGGGCCCCGGTCGGCGCCTCCAGCTCCTGCGCGATCTGCTCCAGAAGGTGCGATGAGCCCAGCGCAAAGGACGGGCCTTGCCGAGGGCGCTCTGGCGGCGGCGCGCCCGGCGAAGCCACCCGCGCGGACGCCTGGCCGACCCGCGCCACCCACTCGGGCAGCACGAGCGCCACCTCCTCCGTGCTCTGGTGGCGGGCGAAGGCGATGGCTTGGTTGCGTTCCGAGACCGGCAGCAGCGCAGCCAAGCGCAGGGCGGTGGCGCGGACCGCGTCGGCGATCGCGTCGCCGCGGGCAGGGTCGTCGAGTTCACGCAGCGCGTGGCCCAGCTCCCGGAGCTCTGTGAGCTGTGCGCTCTCTGCCAGCGACTCAAGCCGCGCCACCAGGGTCGCGCGCCGCATCGCCACCTCGGTCAGCCGCGCCATCGCTGCCCCCGCTCCGAAGACGCGGCCACGACTCCCGCCGCGCAGCTGCGCCCTCGCTCGGAGCGTGGGCCCGGTCTCGCTGGCCGTCAACCCGCGGCCGCTGCGGGTCACGCTGACGGGTCATCATTTGGCGGAGGCGTCCTAAGGCTGATAGACTGTGACGCGTCGCGGAGCCGTCGGCGACCGTGCATAGGAGCCTCATGGCGGTCAACGATGCAGCGCAGCGTGGAGGCGCGCGATCCGCGCCCATGACGAGCCCGAGCGGCCAGTTGCGAGGTCACTTCGGACCGTCGACTCGCGCGTCTACGCCTCGTTGGTGGGCACCCGGCCGCCAGGCAGGGCTCGCGCTGATGTACCTTGCGTCTCTCCATGGCTGCGGCTCTGATGACGGCGAATTCAGGGCAAGCGCCGATACCGTGCTCTCGGCGGCAGACGTGCAGGGCGGCGGCGGTTTCGACACGAGCGCGCCGACCCCGACCTTCAAGTGCACGCAGAACGCCGACTGCGCCGCCAGCACCACGATCGGCCCCTGCGAGTCCGCCCGCTGCCTCGCCGGCAAGTGCTTCGCCAAGCCGAAGTTGGACGGCGAACCCTGTGACGATGGTGACGTTTGCACCGAGGAAGACAGCTGCCTGGGCGGCACCTGCCAGCCTGGGCTTGGCCGCAGCTGCGACGACGACAACCCCTGCACCGCCGACAAGTGCGTCGCCGCCACCGGGGCCTGCGCCGTGACCGCCACGGAGGGTGGCTGTGAGACCGGCGAGCCCTGCCAGCTTGGCGTCTGCCGCGAGGCCGCCTGCAAGGGCACGCCAGCGCTGGCCGAGGTCGCCTTTGGGCCGGCGCCGCTGCAGGTGGTTCGCGGTCCCTCCCACATGCTCTGGCTTGAGGCGGCAAGCCCAGACGCTGCGCCATCGAAGTCGCAGCGGCTCGTCGTCGCCCGCCTCGACGGCGACGTGGTCGCGACCGTCGGGGGCCAGCCGATTGGCCTCGCTGAAGGCGCCACCAGACTCCACGACGCCGTGGCCGATGGCGCCGGATTCGCGCTCTGCGGCGTCGATCTCGGCCCGTCTGGTGGATCGCCCTCGGCGCCCCGTGGCGTCTTTCGGCGCGTCGGCGCCGACGGGGCGACGCTGGCGACGGCGACCCTGGCCCCCATCGGTGGCGGCGCATTGCAATCTCTCGCCCTGCGCGGCGACGGCCTCTATGTGGTGGTGGGCAGCCGCAAGCTGGGAGGCGGGGCGACGCAAGAGGGTTGGTTGGCGACCATCGATGCCAAGGGCTCGCAGAAGCTCGATTTCTTCTATGCGGGCCCGACGCCCATGGGCTTGCTTGACGTCCAAGCCCATGGCACGGCCTCGCTGCTGGCCGGCTGGCAGCGCGCCGCAGACGGTGTCTCTGATCGCACGCTGCTGATTTTGGCTGGCAGCGACGGAGCCATCGCGTCCTTGGCGCAGCCGTCGCTGAAGGGCCGCGGCCTAGGCTGCGCTCGCCGCCTCGACGGCACCATCGCGCTCTTGGTCAGCCGCGAGGCGGCCAGCGGCGCCGACGCCGCCTTGGGAGGGCGCCTGCTGCTCTATGATGGCGGCCTGCAACCGTTGGCCAACGTGGCGCTGGCGCTTCCGGCGGACCTCGCCGCCATCCCGGGCTTGAAGGTGCCAAGTGGCGGTGCGCTCGCGGGCTGGCGGCTGACGCAGCTCCAGGTGCTCGGCGTCACCGACATCGTCGTCGCCGGCGACTTCCACATCGATCACGGGGCCAGCGCCCTGCCAAAGCGCGTCGGGGCGCTCGCGCGGGTGGGCCCCCACGGCGCTGTGCAGTGGCTCCGGGCGCTGCCTGGCCTCGCCGGAGTGGCGGGGGTGGCGGCCACGCCGGGGCAAAACCCCTCGATTTGGTTGGCAGGAGATCATCCCGGCCCGGAGGTCGGCGGTCGCTTGCTGCGCGTCGACGGCTTCGGCCACGCCTCTTGCCAAGAGGCTGGGCTCTGCCACGCTGCCCCCGTCGGCTGCGATGACGGCAACGCCTGCACCCTCGACCTCTGCGACAGCGGCAAGGGCTGCAGTCACCCGCAGGTGGCGGACGGCGTCGGCTGCGGGCTCGGCAAGGCGTGCGCGGCGGGGGTCTGCAAACCCTAGAAAATGGACCCCTGTGGACTGACCGCGCCTTCGGTCGATGGAGTTCTTGCGGCTCGGTGCCCCCAAGCCGGAGCAAGTGTCACTACCCAGCTGGTCCCAACCAGCGTCCCGCCCCACCGTGACGTCTTGAGCGCCGACGCCGCGCTCCAACGCCTCACGGAGCCCCTGCCGCAGCTGCGGCGCCCGCCCCGCCGACGGACAGCCCGCTGCGACGTCGTCGCTGGGGTGAGACCCCAAAGGAGACCTAGGCCATGACCACAACGCTGAAATTTGTCCTGCCCAAGGGTCGAATGTTCGAACGGATCCGCACGCTCCTCGCTGACTGCGGCCTTGACATCGTGGTGCCCGATCGGGCGTACCGGCCGACCTGCCGCGACCCGAGGCTGCAGGTCAAGATCATGAAAGCGCAGAACATACCAACACTTATCGAGATGGGAAGCCACGACCTCGGCATCACCGGCGCCGACTGGGTGCAAGAGACCGGCGCCGACGTCGAGACGCTGCTGGACCTCGGTTTTGACCCCGTCCGCATCGTCGCCGCGGCGCCAGTAGGCGTCGACGTCCACGCCCTGGCCAAGGAGCGGCCGCTGCGGGTCGCCACCGAGTACGAGCGGCTGACCGAGCGCTGGCTGCAGGCGCAGGGCTTGCGGGCGCGCATCCTCCGCAGCCACGGCGCCACCGAAGTTTTTCCGCCCGAGGACGCCGACCTCATCGTCGACAACACCGCGACCGGCACGACGCTGCGCGAGAATGGCTTGCAGATCCTCGACACGCTGTTGCGCTCGTCGACCCGTGTCGTCGCCAGCCGCGAGGCGACAGCCGACCCGGAGCGCCGCGCCCTCATCGACGAGGTCTTGCTGCTGATGCGGGCCGTCCTAGAGGGCCGCGGTCGGGTGCTGCTTGAGATGAACATCTCTGCCGAGGGGCTAGAGGCGCTCATCGGCAAGCTGCCGGCGATGAAATCGCCCACCGTGGCGAGGCTTTATGGCGACAGTGGCTTTGCGGTCAAGGCGGCGGTTCCGCGCGAGGATGTCGCCAGGCTGTTGCCGGAGCTGCGCCGGTTGGGCGCCACAGACATCCTGGAGACCAGCATCCGCAAGGTGATCTCCTGATGGCGTCGTCTGCGTCGTCTGCGTCGTCTGCGTCGTCTGCGTCGTCTGCGTCACAGGCTGTCCACACAGCGACGGCCCTGTCGCGGCTGCTGCCTACCGCGCTCCGGCTGGATGACGTCGGCGGTTACGGCGTCGATGCCTTTGATCGTACGCAGATTTTGCGCCTCGACGTCAACGAAGACCCGCGTGGCGCCCCGGCCCACCTCCTCGAGGCGGCGAGGCAGTCGCTGACGGCCCATGGCCTCGCTACGTACCCGCCGCCGCAGGCGCTGCAGGCCGCGCTGGCGCACCTCAGCGGCCGGGCGCCGGAAGAGGTTTTGCTCTGTAATGGTGGCGACCAGGGCCTTGAGCTGTTGCTGCGGGCCTACTTGCAACCTGGCGCCACGCTGCTCACCCACGCGCCTGGCTTCGACATGTTCCCGCTCTGGGCTGGGCTGCGCGGCTGCCCGACGCTGGCGCTGCCGCTGCGCCTGTCGGCGCCAGCGCGCTTTGAATTTGACCTTGTGGCCTTCCTCGCCGCGATCGACGATCTGGGGCCGGCGCTTGGCGCGGTGGCGCTGGTGACGCCGAACAATCCGACCGGGCATGCCATCTCCCGCGCAGACGTGCTGGCGGTCGCCGAGCGGCTGCAGGAGCGCGCCTGCACCCTGCCGCCGGTGCCGCTCGTCGTCGATGAGACCTACATCGACTTCGGCGGCGAGACGGTCGCCGATCTCATCGGCACGCTGTCTTTCCTCTTCGTGCAGCGCTCCCTGTCGAAGTCGGCCGCGCTCGCCGGGGTGCGCCTCGGGTACGTCCTCGGCCCCGCGGCCGAGATCGCGCGCCTGCTGCGAGCGGCCGAGCCCTTTCGCATCAACCGACTGGCGCTTGCCGTCGGCCTGCGCGCCTGTTTCGACGTCGACGGTGGTCGTCCGCCGCCCGCCACGCTCCCCGATTGGTGGCGAGCGCGGGTCGGCGAGACGCTGGAGTGCCGCGACCTGCTCGCCGCTGGGCTGCGGGCGCTCGGCCTCGCGGTCGGCGCAGAGGACAGCAATTTCCTGTTGGTCGACGTCGGCGCCCGCCACGCGACGCTCACCGCTGCGCTGCGAAAGGACGGCATCTGGATCCGCGACCGCGACGGGCGGCACCCGCTGCTCGCTGGCTGCGTCCGCATCGGCGTCGGCGACCGCGGGCAAGTCGCCCGCACGCTGTGCGCGATTCGGCGCGCGATTGCGGCACCGCAGACGCTACGGGCGGTGGTCTTCGACATGGATGGCACCCTCGTCGACGTCCGCGGCTCCTGCTTGTGGGCCATCGCCGAGACCGTGCGCGCCCTGCTGCGCGAGGCGGGCAGGCACGACGATGCGGCCGCGATCGACGCTGCCGCGGTTGACGCCTGGAAGGCGCAGGGCGGCCTCAACAACGACTGGGACTGCGAGCGCGCGATGTTGGCGTCGTTTGGCGTCACCCCGCCGCAGGACGCCATCGTGGCGAGGCACCAGGCGCTCTATGCCGAGGCCATCGACGGCGAGCCATGGCTGCTCGATCGCGGCGACCTCGACGGGGTCGTGGCCGCTGGCCTCTCCCTCGGCCTCTGCACCGGCCGCCCGCGCGCCGAGGCGCTCTACACCCTCGCGCGCGCCGACTCCCCCTTGCGAATCGACGGGAAAAATGATGTGGCGGGCTACGGTTATGGTAATGATCGCTATGCGGAACCATGCGTCTCGCTCGGCGTCGTCGTGGGCCTGGAGGACATGACGCGGCAGAAGCCGGCGCCTGACGGCTTGCTGCAGGCCTGCGCCGCGCTGGGCGTCGCTCCCAGCGCTGCTGCCTATGTCGGCGACTCCGTCGATGACATGAGGGCCGCCGTTGGGGCAGGCTGTTTGGCGGTCGGGGTGCTGGCGCCAGGCGCCGCCTGGAACGACGGGACCGCCGAGCGCTTGGCGCTGGCTGGGGCGAGCGTCGTCTGCCGTGACATCAAGGAGGCGCTGCAATGGTTGGTAACCTGAGTGCTTTTCAGCCTCTGCCGGCGCCCGGTCCGCGCAGCGCCACCGTCGTCCGCGAGACGCGCGAGACGAAGATCCACTGCCACCTCGACCTCGACGGCGTCGGCCGGGCGGAGGTTTCAGCGCCGATCGGCTTCTTGGGCCACATGCTGGAAGCCCTGGCGAGGCACAGCCACATCGACCTGCACATCGCGATCGCCGGCGACCTGCAGGTCGATCAGCACCACACGGTCGAGGACACCGGCCTCGTCGTCGGCGAGGCGCTGCGGCGGGCGCTCGGCGAGCGTCGCGGCATCTGGCGCACGGCGAGCTGCGAGTTCCCCATGGACGAGACCCGCGCTGCCTGCGCTATCGACCTCTCGGGGCGGCCGTACTTGCAGTTCGAGGCGGCGTTCAGTCGCAGCCATGTGGGCGAGATGGCGACGGATCTCGTCGTCGAATTCTTCGCCGCGCTGACCAACGCCCTCGCCGCCAACGTGCACCTCCGCCTCTGCTGTGGCGCCAACGACCACCACAAGATCGAGGCGCTCTTCAAGGCCTTTGCGCGCGCCTTCGAGCTGGCCGCCGCCCAGCATCCACGCGCCGTCGCCGAGATCCCGAGCACCAAGGGGGCCCTCGATGGCGCAGCGGCCACGGGCACACCGGCGGCGTCACCTGCGCAACAGGCCGCGGTGCCGGTGGGCGCGATGAGGCCTACCAGCGGCAAGCGCGCCCAGACCGAGTCGGGTGGCTTCAGCCTCGACGAGCTCGACGAGGTGCGCTAGCCGATGCACGTCGCCATCGTCGACTACGGCGCCGGCAACGTCGCCAGCGTCCGCAGCGCGCTCGCCCACGTCGGCGTCGGCGCCGTCCTTACCGACGACCCGGCCCAGCTCGCGGCGGCAGAGATGTTGATCTTCCCAGGCCAGGGCCACTTCGGTCAGGCGATGGCGCGGCTGCGGCAGCGTGGGCTCGACGCTGTGCTGCACCGGCACGTCGCATCGGGTCGGCCTTTTGTCGGCATCTGCCTCGGCCTGCAGCTGCTCTTCGAGGGCAGCGATGAGGCGCCCGGCGTGGCGGGGCTCGGCCTGCTCGGCGGCCACTGCCGGCGCTTTCAGCCGGAGGGCCCAGGCGGCGCGCGCGTCAAGGTCCCGCAGATCGGTTGGAACCAGCTCCACCTCTGTCGCCCGGACTCGCCGCTGCAGGTGGTCGGCGAGGGCGCCTCGATGTACTTCGTCCACAGCTATCACGCCGTGCCGAGCGACCCACGCGACGTCATCGCCACCGCCGACCACGGCCTGGACTTCGTCGCCGCTGTCCAACGCGAAAACCTGTTCGCCGCCCAGTTCCACCCGGAGAAGTCCGGCGCTGCCGGTCTGCAGCTCTGGTCCGCCCTGGTAGACCGCGTGTGGTGGGGGCGGCCGTGCTGAGCCACCGCGTCATCCCCTGCCGCGACGTGCAAGGCGGTCGGGTCGTCAAGGGCGTGCGTTTCCAGGACTTGCGCGACGAGGGTGACCCGGTTGAGCTGGCCGCGCGCTATGACCAGGAGGGCGCAGACGAGCTCTGCTTCCTCGACATCGGCGCCTCCGCCGACAACCGCGGCACGCTCGTCGAGCTGGTGCAGCGGGTCAGCCGGGCTTTGTGCATCCCGTTCACCGTCGGCGGCGGCGTGCGCAGCCTCGACGACATGCGGGCCCTGCTGGAGGCTGGCGCCGACAAGGTCTCGGTGGGCACGGCCGCCCTGCGGGACAACGGCCTCATCGCCGCGGCGGCCAGGGAGTTCGGCAGCCAGTTCCTGGTGGTGAGCCTCGACGCCGCGCCCGACGGAGAGGGCCGCTGGTGCGTGACCACCCATGGCGGGCGCCAGCGCACCGACGTCGACGCCGTCGAATTCGCCCGCCGCATGTCGGACGCCGGCGCTGGTGAGCTGCTGCTCAACGACATGGACCGCGACGGCACCGGCGACGGCTTTGGCCTCGACCTGCTGCGGGCGGTGAGCAGCGCCGTGCCGATCGCCGTCATCGCCTCGGGCGGCGCCGGCAAGGCAGAGGACTTCGCCCGCGCCATCGCCGAGGGCGGCGCCGACGCCGTGCTCGCCGCCAGCGTCTTTCACCGCCGACAGCTGACCATCACGGACGTCAAGCAGGCGATCGCGGCCCACGGGCTGCCCGTGCGGTGGCCCCACTCGACGACAGGAGCGGCGCCATGATCCACCCCAGCCTCGATCTGCTCGGAGGCAAGGTCGTCCAGCTCCGCGGCGGCGATCCCAACCAGTGCCGGGTCGCCCTCGATGACGTCTTTGGCGTCGCCGAGCGCATGCACCGCTGTGGCGAGCTGGCCGTCATCGACCTCGACGCCGCGCTCGGCCGTGGCGACAACCTGGCGCTCATCGAGGCGCTCTGTGCGCGTTTTGACTGCCGGGTCGGCGGCGGTATCCGGGATCATGGCCGCGCCGACGCCCTGCTACGCGCTGGCGCCCGCAAGCTCATCATCGGCACCCGCGCCGATCCCGAGTTTCTCCGCTGCTATCCGCGCGATCGCCTGATCGTGGCCCTCGACGCTCGCGGCGGTAAAGTGGTCGATCACGGCTGGACCCGCGCCACCGGCGTCGACGTCCTCGAACGCGCGCGCAGCCTGGAGCCCTACTGCTCGGAATTCCTCTACACCTTGGTCGATCGCGAGGGCTCGCTGCGCGGCATCGACCTGCCCGCCGTGCGCGCCCTCGTCGAGGCCACGACCAACCGCGTCGTCGCCGCCGGCGGCATCGCTACCCGTGAGGAGGTTGCGACGCTGCGGGCGATGGGAGCCTCCTGCCAGCTCGGCATGGCCATCTACACCGGCGCCTTCGAGCTGGCCGACGCGGTCCTCGACGGGCTCGACTTCAAGAAGCACGACGGGCTGATCCCGGTGGTGGTGCAGGACGAGGCGCGCGAGGTGGTGATGCACGCCTTCGCCGACCGCGAGGCCGTGTCGCGGACGCTGACGCGCGGCGAGGGCTGGTACTTCTCGCGCAGCCGACAGGCCCTCTGGCACAAGGGCGCCACCAGCGGCCACACCCAGCGCGTCGTCGCCGTGCGCGCCGACTGCGACGGCGACACGCTGCTCTACCGGGTCGCACAGGAGGGCAAGGCGTGCCACGAGCCGAGCCGCCACGGCTGCTTTGGGCCGCAGCGCTTCGACGTCGAGCACCTGATGGCCACGCTGCGGTCGCGCGCCGCAGACGCCAGCGCCGATCCGGCCAGCTACAGCGCGCGGCTGATGCGAGAGCCCGGCCTGTGCGAGCAGAAGATCCTCGAAGAGGCCGAAGAGCTCTGCGAAGCGACTTCGCGGCGTGAGGTCATCTGGGAGGCGGCCGACGTCGTCTTCTTTACCCTCGCCAAGCTGGCGCGCGAGGGCATCGCTTGGCAGGAGGTGCTGCGTGAGCTCGATGGCCGGCAGGGGCGACGGCGCCCGCCGAGCGGCAGCGACCCCGACGCCACCAAGGCGCGAGCGGCTCTGACCACCCTTCCGGCGGCGGAGCCAGCGCTACCCACGCGGGTCACAGCCCTGCTGACAGAAGCGCGCGCCGGCGGTGACGCTGCGCTGCGGGCGATGTCCGAGCGCTTCGACGGCGTCGCGCCGGCCAAGCTCGTCATCGCCAAGGCCGAGTTGGCCGCCGCCTACGCCGCGCTCCCTACCGAAGACCGCGAGGCGCTCTGCCGCGCTCACGCCAACATCGCCCGCGTCGCCCATGCCCAGCGCGCGGCGCTCTCTGCCTTTGAGATCGAGGTCGAGCCGGGCCTGCACATCGGCCAGGCGCTGCTGCCGGTGCGCCGCGTCGCCTGCTACGTCCCCGCTGGACGTCACCCGCTGCCGTCGACGGTGCTGATGACCGTGACCCCCGCCCGGATCGCAGGCTGCGAGGAGGTCTTGGTCTTTAGCCCGCCGCAGCGCGGCGTCGCGGGCCAAAGCGCCGACGGCGCGCCGCACCCCCTGATCCTCGC
>SXNM01000128.1 GCA_005777155.1 Pseudomonadota bacterium
ATCCACCGCCTGAGCGCGGTCGTCGAGGAGAACCTCTACCCCGCGATGGAGGACTACCGCTTCGACATTGTCGTCGGCGATGGTCCGCACGCCCGGACGGTCAAGCTCCCCCTGGCGCCCTTTACCCTGCTCGGCGCGACGACTCGCACCGGGCTGCTCACTGGACCCCTGCGCGACCGCTTCGGCTACGTCGCTCGCCTCGAATTCTACAGCGTCGAGGAGCTGGAGATCGTCGTCCGGCGGTCGGCCGCCGCACTCGGCGTGACGATCGAGCCGGACGGCGCCCGCGAGATCGCGCGCCGCTCTCGGGGCACGCCACGCATCGCCAACCGCTTGTTGCGCCGAGTCCGCGACTTCGCCGACGTCGAGCGCAGCCCGACCATCGGCGCCGCGCTGGCGAGCCACGCCCTCAACGCGTTGGCTGTCGACGCTGCGGGCTTTGGGCCCATGGATCTCGCCTACCTGCGGGCGCTGTGCGAGACCTTTGGCGGCGGCCCGGCCGGCGTTGAGACGCTAGCCGCGGCGCTCTCGGAGCCGCGTGACGCCCTTGAAGACGTCTACGAGCCGTACCTCATCCAGCAGGGCTACATCGCCCGCACGGCCCGCGGTCGCATCGCCTTGGACGCCGCGTTTCGTCACCTCGGCCTGCCAAAGCCTGCCGGCGCCGCGGGCGGTGCGAGCGGCCACGGCGGGCAATCCGGGCTCTTCGAGACGTGACGCCGGCCGCACCGCCGACCGATGGCGCCGCGCCGGCCGACGCCGTCGCCGCGGCGCTGGAGGGCCGGGATGGCGCGCTGCAGCTGCGACTGCGGGTACAGCCTGGCGCCCGTCGCAGCGCTCTGCTCGGGGCTTGGCCGCAGCGCCTGCGTGTCACCGTCGCGGCGCCTCCGGTCGATGGCAAGGCCAACATCGCCGTCCTTGAGCTCGCCGCGGCCCTCTGCCGAGTGCCCGGGCGGGCGGTTCGCCTCGCGCACGGCCAGTCGAGCCGCGACAAGGTGGTGGAGATCGCTGCGGCACGCGTCGACGTTGAGGCGGCGCTGGTCGAGGCCCTGGCGATCGCCCTGCGCGCCCCACCTGGCGCCCCGGCGGTTCCCGCGCTTGATGCGCCGGACGGCGCGCGGAGTCAGCCGGCGCGGACGTAAATCTGCGGCCGCCCGGGCGCTCGCTTGCCGCCGGTCCCGAAACGCGCTTAGCTGCCGCTAGGCCGCCGCTTGGAGCAGACTGATGGGCTTCGATCCCTTTGCCCCGCTGGACGATGAGCTCCCTGCCGGCGCGCTCGTCGACACCTTGTATCGCATCGTCCGCTTGGTCGGACGTGGCGGAATGGGCGAGGTCTATGAGGCCGAGGACATTCGCCTCGGACGCTCCGTGGCGCTCAAGGTCCTGCGCTCCGACCTAGCCCGGCAACTCCAGGCCGACGAGCGGTTCTTGCAGGAGGCGCGCATCCTCGCCCGCCTCCGCTCGCCATTCGTCGCTACGGTCTACTCGATCGGCGCTACGGAGCTTGGCAAGACCTACATCGCCATGGAGTTCATCGACGGCGAGTCGCTTGGCGATCTCCTCGACCGCGAGCGCTGGCTGCCTGTGCGCCGCGCCGTGCTCATCGCCAAGCGCGTGTGCGAGGCGCTGGTCGAGGCCCATGACGCCAACATCGTTCACCGCGATCTCAAACCAGACAACGTGCTGCTGACCCGCATTGGCTCAATCGAGGACTACGTCAAAGTCGTCGACCTCGGGCTCGCCAAGCACATCCAGTCGTCGGCCGGGTCGTCGAGCCCCCGTCTGACCCAAACGCGCCTGGTCTTGGGTACGCCCGCCTACATGAGCCCTGAACAGGCGGCCGGCCACGACGTCGGCCCACGCAGCGACCTCTACGCTCTCGGCGCCATTTTCTACGAGATGATGACGGGGTTTCTGCCGGTCGACGGGGAGACGCCGCAGGACTTTCTGCGAGCGCACCAACTCCAACCGCCGGTGCCCCTGCGGACGCGGCGGCCCGATCTGGTCTTTCCGACCGAGCTCGAAGACTTCATCCAGCGCCTCCTCTCGAAGTCGCCGGAACACCGGCCCGAAGACGCCCGCGCGTTTCTGCGTGAGATTGAGCGGTTCGAGCACACGACGGCTGAACGTCGGGCCACACGCAGCCACCCCGAGGCGCGCGGCGTGCAGGCGCGACGGCCCAGCCACGTCGGCTCGCTCCTCGACAGCCTTGATGAGCGACTCGAGCGGGCGCGAGAGCGGGTGCGGCTTGAGCTGTGCGGCGTCGCTTCCCGCAACCGCGGCGCGCTCTATGAGGCCCTCGACGCCTTCGCTCACTCCAGCATCGTTCGCGCCGAACCGCCGGAAATCGTGCGCATCCGACTGCCGCCGCCGGACGATCGCGTGCCGCTCACCGGGCTTATGGAGGACGTCCGGGCGCGATCGGGCATCTTCGACGACGATCCGCCCCCGCTCGCCCGCCGCAAGCTCTTGGCCTGGAGCCAGTCGGTACTGGCCGATCAGCCTGGCCGCGCGAGCCAGGTCGCGCACCTGTTGGGCATGTTCCTCGGCGTGGACTTCCCCGACTCGCCGCACCTGTCGCATGCGCGCGCCGTGCCCGAGGTCGCCCGCGTCGCTGCCGGCTCGGCCCTGGGCGATGCCCTGCGCGCGGTGGCTGGCCGCGGCAGCCTCGTCCTCATCCTCGAGCGCGTGGAGTTCCTGACGGTCAGCGAGCGCCAGTTCCTACGCCGCCTCGTGCGGCAGCTCGGCGCGACCCCGGTGCTGGTGATCTTCGCCTGGGTCGGAATTCAGGACGAGGCGCCGCACGGCCTCGCCGAGCTGCTGCCGCCTGGATCGACGCTACGCATCGCCCCCCCCGAGCTGCCTACCCCCGAGTCGCTCAGCGACCCGTCGCTGCGTTCGCTGCTCGCCGCCATCGTCCGCCTTGGCACCCCGATCTGGCCCGGAATGCTCGCCGCGGCGATCGGCAGGCGGGTCGCCGCCGATCTCGACCGGCTTGTCGGCTGCGGCGCGCTCCGTCTGCAGCACGGTAGCCGCATCAGCGACGAGGCCGAGTACTTGCTCGGCGACTTCCCAGCGCACATCGTCGATGAGGCCCAAGAGCCGACGATCGACCTGGAGCGCTGTCTGGGCTGGGCGTACGCACACGGTCGTGAGCGACCCCACCTCTGGGCGCGCCGGCTCGGTCAACTAGAGGCCGCGGCGGGCAGGCCAGTCATCGCCTCGCGCCACGTCCGGCAGGCGGCAGAGCTCTGCTATTCGCTCGGCGCGCTTGAGGAGGCCATCGAGGCCTTCGACGCCGCCCGGCGCCTGGTGGTGGATGCCCAGCAGCTCGGCAGCCGCGACGCCGTAGCCACCGCGGTCGCCGAGGCGTCGCTCGGCCTTGTGCGCGGCCTCATCGATCGCGGCGCGTGGGACGACGCCGCCGAGCGTGCCCGTGACGCGATTGAGGCGTTGCGCTCGCTCGAGATGTTGGACGAGGAGCTGTGGTTCCGCCTTGGCGCTCCGCTGTTGTCGGCGTGGGCCACGGCGGAGATTCGCGCCGGCATGGGCCGAACCGTCATTGAGCCTCTGGAGAAGCAGGTGCAGGCCATCGAGGCCAGCGGGCTGCAGATGGCGATGGCGCGCCTGCCGAACCTGCGCCTAGCGCTCGGCGAGGCCCTCGCCAGCACCGGCCAAAGCGAGCCGGCGCTGAACTGCTGGCTGGCGGCGATACGCGAGCTGCCCGTTGAGCCCGACTTCGCGCTCTCCGCCGACCTCTCCATGCGGCTCTCTGAGGCCTACCGCGGCCAAGCCGTCGGCGACAAGGCCGTGGTGCACGCCCGCAAGGCGCTGGCGGCGGCTCGCAACGCCCGCGACCTGGTCCGCGAGGCCGAGGCGCTGCGTGCCCTCGCCTTGGCGCTGCGCAATCTAGGCGAGCACGACGACGCAGAGGCCCAGCTCGGCGAGGCGCTCAACGCCCTCGGTCGCGTCGACCGGCCGGCGCTCTCGGCCGAGATCTCCGTGCTGCTGTCTGAGGTGCTGATAGGCCGCGGCGCCGCCGACGAGGCTGACGCGGCGCTGGCCAAGGCCTGCCGCGCCTTCGCTGCCTTGACCGATGTGAGCGGCCTCGCCGACGCCCTCCGCAAGCGCGGCGAGGTGCAGATGAGCCAGGGCGCCTGGCCGCGCGCGCTCGCCTTCGCTGAAGAGGCCGCGCGCCAAGCTGTGCTCTGCGCCGACATCGCCTCGCAGGCGCGCGCGCTCTTGCTCGGCGCTCGCGCCGCCGCCGCCGCAGGCGATGCCCAGCAGGCCCATCGCGCCCTGGAGACGGCCTTTGGGCTGGTCACAGACGCCGCTTGGGTGGCCGAGCGTGTCGACTGCTTGGTCACGCTGGCCGACCTGATCGAGGCGGAGGTCTTGACCTCCGGGCAGAGCGTCGACGCGCTGCTTGAAGAGGCGCAGGCGCTGGCCAGCCAAGGCGGCCTGACCGCCCAGGCCGAGAGCATCCAGCGGCGCCTGCGCGTCATGGGCGCGTAGACGCGCCTTCGCGAGGTGCGGCCGCCAGCCGAATCGGGCGGCCGCGCGGCGGGCACGATCGCTCCCTCGCCGGCCCAAGCAGGCGCCCCAGGGCGTCCGCTGCGGCGGGCGACGGCGGCGGCGTCGCCATTTCCGAGGCTGAGGAGGCGGCTTCGCGCAGCGACCCGGCGAGCCGAGAGACCGACTGGCCGCCGCGTTGTCGCCTTCAGCTCGGCGGCAGCACCGACTCCAGCAGGCCCAGCAGCCAGGACTCCACCTGTGAGCGGTCCGCGCTGGTTGCGCCCAGTCCGGCAGGGATGACGCGGTGGCCGGCGACCGCGACACACACCCGCTGCACGTCGTCGGGCGTCGCGAAGTCGCGGCCCTGCACCAGCGCGATCGCCTGCACCGCCCGGTACAGCCCGATGGCGGCCCGCGTCGACAGGCCAAGCTCAAAGCGGGCCGGCTCGCGGGTTCGCTCGACCAGCGCCATCATATAGTCGAGCACAGCGTCGGCGACCCGCACCTCGGCCGCGGTCGCCACGAGGGCCTGCACGAGGCGCTCGTCGCCCAGGCGCGGCAAGTGGTGAAGGCCCATCGGCGCGCCATGTTCGCGCACCAGCGAGCGCTCGGTGGCGGCCTCGGGGTAGCCGATCGACAGCCGGAACAGGAAGCGATCGAGCTGCGACTCGGGCAACGGGTAGGTGCCGTGGTGCTCGCGCGGGTTCTGGGTCGCCAGCACGACGAACGGCGAGGGCAGCGCGTGGGTCTGGCCGTCGACGGTGACGTGACCCTCGGCCATTGACTCCAGCAACGCCGACTGCGTGCGTGGCGTCGTGCGGTTGATCTCGTCTGCCAGCAGGACATGGCAGAAGATTGGCCCAGGCTGAAACTCAAATCGGCCGGCCTGCTGATTCCAGACGCCGACGCCTGTGATGTCCGCCGGCATCAGGTCGCTGGCGAACTGAATGCGTTGTTGGGTCAGCCCGAGGACATGTGCAAAGGCGCGCGCCAGGGTGGTCTTGCCGACGCCCGGCACGTCCTCCAGAAGCACGTGGCCGCGCGCCAACACGGCCGCCATCACCAACTCCACCACCGGGCGCTTGCCGCGAAAGACGGTCGCCACGGCGTCGATCACCGCCCGGGCCTGCTGCGCCGCTTCGAGGGGCGACAACGCCTGGTGCGGCGCGCCGCTCTCGCCGCGGCTCGTCGACTGGGCCACGGGGGGAGGCAGAGAAATCGCGGCGACCGGCTGGTTCATGGAGTCTTGGCTCCTCGGGGCGGCACCGCCCCTGGCAGCGCAGGCGGCTTGCGGCATGCGGCCACCGCGGGGCCGATGATCGGCGCCAGCTCCGTCGCCAGCCGGTCGATATCAGCCTCAGCCAACTGCAATTGGTGCGTCGCCAGGGCGGCGACGAGGGCCACTCGGACCGTGCTGGCGTCGCCGACACCCTCGCAGGCGGCGCGCCAGAGCCCATGCGCGATGACGCAGCGCGCCAGCGTCTCTTCGGCGTCGGTGCGCATGCGGCTCGACTCGTCCGCCTGCCGCCGGGCCAATTCGACGCTCTGCACACCCTCCGCCAGCGCCCGCGGCAGCTGGCCGGCGGTCAGCAGCACCTCGGCGAGGTTGCGCCGCAGGCCCGGCAGGGCAGGTGCCAACTGCACGGCGCGTTCGAGGGTTGAAACGGCCTCGCCCGACTGGCCCGCGGCGTCCAGCGCCACCGCCAGCAGATTCAAGATTGCCACGTCGTCTGCAGCGATCGCCGCGGCACGGCGCAGCGCCGCGACAGCCTCGACCGGGCGTTTGGCGTCGAGGTGCAGCGTTCCGAGCATCACCAGCGCATGGATGTGGTTGCCGTCGAGCGCCAGCACCTTCATCAGCGCTGACAGCGCCGGCACGCGCTCGCCCGCCACGACCTCGACACGCGCCAGCTCCAGCCAGCCGGCCGGGGCTGACGGCGCCGCCTGGGTCGCCAACGTCGCCGCCTCGCGGGCCTGGGCCAGGCGACCCCGGGCAAGCCAGGCGCGGGCCGCCACCGCCAACAGCGCGGCGTCCTTCGGATGCGTGCGTAGGGCGGCGTTGGCGGCTGCGCTCGCCAAGGCGTCGTCGCCGCGCCCCAGCAGCAGCTCGGCAAAGCGCAGAGCCGCCGGGGCGTCGTCCGGCCATTGTCGCAGCACGTCGGCGTACCGCGCGATGGCGTCGTCGATCTCGCCCGCGCCGTCGAAGGCACGCGCCAGCGCCCCGACGACCTCGAGGTCGTTTGGCGCCTGCTGGTACAGCGGTCGCAGGCGCGCGATGGCGGCGTCGTGACGGCCACCGCGCATGGCGATCTCCGCCCACAGCAGCACCGCGTCGCGCTGGCCGGCCTCAGCGTCGGCCCCGATCGCCGCCTCCGCGTCGCCGAGCCGCCCCTGGTCAAGTGCCTGTCGCGCCCGCTGCAGCGGCGTCAGTGTCACCTCGCGGACCTGGGCCCCGCCGCAGCCCAGCGCCGACACCAGGCCACAGAGCGCAAGCGCGCACCGCCAAGCCTGGCTTCGTCGCGCGATCAGAGGCCCCACCGCTTCTTGTTGGCCGCCACTTGGTCTGCAGTCGGCCGCGTTTTGTGGACGATGCGGCCAAGCTCGTCGCGGGCGATTTTGGCGACCTGGAAGCGCGACACCTCCCGCTCAGCTGCGGCGTTGATCACCGCGTCCTCAGCAAGAGACGGTGGGAGCTCTTGGTCTTCGTAGATCGCGCCCCAGGGGCACTCCGGCTCGCAGGCGCTGCAATTGATGCACTCGGTGGGGTGGATATAGAGTTGGCGCGGGTGCTCGGCGTCAGTCGGGCCTACGAGCTCGTAGATGCACTCGACCGGGCACACATCGACGCAGGCCAAGTCCAAGCAATTTTGACACAATCGACTGATTACGTAGGCCATCACCACCTGCGGGTCCGCCGCGGCGAGCAGCGTAGGAGCTAGCCTATCGCCAGGGCGGGCCTGCCGACAAGCGCAGGGCCGCGATCTGCTGATGCGCGAACGTGAAACGGCTTGCCCTGATCGCCCGCCGCTGCCAGCATCTCCGCGCCGCTGAAGCATCCGGCGACCTCGCGCGTTCCGGAGAGGCGGCGGCCACGCCGATTGAGGAGGATGCCATGAGTCGACCCAACCGAGCGCCAACCCGCATCAAGGCCGGGGCCTTCACACGCGCCGCCAGTGCCATCGCGATCGTCAGCCTCGGCCTCGCCCTGGGTGCCTGCGGCCCGATGTATTACCAGCAAGATCGAGGTGTCACCTACTATGGCGGCGGCTCGGCGCAGGTCCAGCAGTCTGGCGACGTCTACGGCGAGCTCTCGGCCTACGGCACATGGTCCTGGTCGGCGTCGTGGGGACGCGTCTGGATCCCCTACGCCAACCGCACGCCAGGATGGCGACCCTACACCGTGGGCGGCTGGGTCTACACCGACTACGGCTGGACCTGGAATTCCAACGAGGCGTGGGGATCGTCGACCTACCACTATGGCCGCTGGGGCTGGGACACCGCCCTTGGCGGTTGGGCATGGGTGCCCGGCACCGACTGGGCGCCCGCGTGGGTGATCTGGCGCTCGGGTGGCGGTTGCGTCGGTTGGGCACCGCTCGGGCCCGGCGGCGTGGCGTACAACAGCTCAAACTACTGGGTGTTCGTGCAGTCGCAGCACATCCACATCCGCAACGTCCAGACTGTCGTGGTGGTACCGCAGCAGGCCCAGTCCGTCTTTCAGACCTCGGTGGTGGTCGGTACCCAGGGCCGCGTCCAAGATGGCAGTGGCCGCACAGTCGTCTACAACGCGGGTCCGTCGGCGCGCGATGCCCAGACGTGGACCGGGCAGGCGGTGCAGCCGCGCCAGATCTCGACGGTGCCGAGCGCCACGCCGCGGGCGCAGATGGGCTCGGCAGCGGGTGGCGGCGGCGCGATCGGCAACCGACCAGCGCCGCGCGACCCCGTCCAGCCGCGGTACGAGGAGCGTCCGGCCCAGCCGCGGTACGAGGAGCGTCCGGCCCAGCCGCGGTACGAGGAGCGGCCGGCCCAGCCGCAGGTGGAGGAACGCCCGGCTCCGCGCTATGAGGAACGCCCAGCGCCCCGCTATGAGGAACGCCCAGCGCCACCGCCTGAGACGCGGCCGGCGCCGACGTACGAGCCCCGCCCGGCGCCCGTCCCGCAGCCGCGGCCTGCGCCGACCTACGAGCCGCGCCCAGCGCCGACGTACGAGCCCCGCCCGGCGCCCGTCCCGCAGCCGCGGC
>SXNM01000129.1 GCA_005777155.1 Pseudomonadota bacterium
AGCTGACGGCGACGCTCCTCCACGCCCTCGGTCGCAATGGCAAGCGCTTCGGCGTCGTCACCAGGTGCGTCGGTGGCGGAATGGGCGCCGCGGGACTCTTCGAGCGAGTCGCCTGAGATCGACAAGCTACGGGCGGTGGGCACCTGTCAGCCCTCGCCCGATGGGCAAGCCGACGGAGCGCAGCGCAAGAGCCGAGGCAAGCCGCACGGGCAGATGAGCCTCTCCGCCTGCCATCTGCGGCCTGTAAGGCGCCGCCTACTGCGACCGAGGTTCCAACCTTCACCCCCCGTTCACCACAAGATCTGCGTCTTGCCGGTTGCGCCGCAGGGCCACCACGCCGTATGTTAGTATTGCTAAAGGCAGCTGCCCCTCACTCTTGTCTGCACCGAAGTGGGAGCGCGCTTGTTCAAAGACCGCCGCGCCTATCCTCGACAGAAGGGGTCCGTCACCATGCGGGTGACGCTCCCGGAGGGCGAGGTCTCGTTGGTCACCAGCGACATCTCACCAATCGGCGCATTCTTTGTCGGCGTCCGGAGGCTTGAGCCCGGCGCGCTCATCGACGTGCTGGTCCGTCCAGCGGGGCTCAAGATCGCGCCCGTCCGGCTGCATAGCGAGGTGGTGCGCGTGGTCCAGACCGGCGGCTCCTTGCCGCCTGGCTTCGCGGTGCGATGGATCTGGGCTCTGTCGGAGGCCGGCGCCGAGCCCATCTTCCAGGTGCTGTACAAGGTCCTGCATGTCCCAGGCGTCCGCGAGGAGTTCCTTCAACCCGGGCGCCGAGTGCGCTTTGACTTTCCAGCCGTCGGCGCGCGCTTCGAGTTTCGCAACGTCACCGCGCCGAGCTCTGCAGCCGAGCTGCCGTCGGCCTCGTTGCGCGGCAGCGAGTTTCGTGAGGAGGTCGTCTCCTCTGGCACGCGCGTGCACCAAGCACGGACCCTGCGGCCGTGGCCGCGGCCCGGCGAGCCCTCTGGTTCGTCGGGCGCCGCGATACCCAAGCCGGTCACGTCCGTGCCGGCCTCCTCGTTGGCAGCACCAACTACCCGCGGCGCAAACGTTGGGCACGCGGCGAAGGCGAGCGTCGAGTTCGGTACTGACATGGAGTTCGCCGCCGCAGAAGCGCAAGACAAGACGCCGCCCAACGGCGTCGACTTCGACATCATCGGAGGCACGGTTCGAGCAGGTGACGGCGTCGCCGCCACCAAGGCGCAGCCAGACTCCAGCGGAGCCCAGGTGCGGAGCGGCGGCTGGTCCACCTGGCGCCGGACCAGCGACTACGATGAGTCTCGGCGGTCCAGCGACATCAGCGTCAGCGATGATCTCCGCCCTGTTGGCCGCCGCCCCTCGCAAGTCCGCGCTGACCAGCTCGGGCAGCCAGGGAACGACGCCGCGCAACGCTCGCGACGCTCTGGCGCCGAGCCGGGCGTGTTCCTCGACGAGAGCAGCATCGCCCGCCAGCCCTCCGCGGTTTTCGACGCCGTGCCGAAGAGCAACCGAACCTCGGTCGCGCCCCAGCGTGAAGAGATCGGTCCCGCGCCGCGGCCGCGCAGCGACGCTTCACAGTCTGTGCCGCGCCCGTCGGCGGCCGTCGGCGGCGCGTCTAACTCCCTCCGCACGCAGAGCGGCAGGTTTCAGGGCGCGCCGCCCGCCGAGAACAGCCGCCGCGGCAGCGATACCGGGATCTCCCCCTTCCTCGAACGGTCGCAGATCTTCGGTCGCGCCGGGCAGCTGACCTCGAATTTCGGCATCGACTCGCGCTCCAACCAAGGCAGCCAGCAAGCCCCGGTGATTTTCGACCTGCCAGTGACCTATGAGTACGACGGCAGGCTGGTCCCAGGCCGCCTCATCTCGGCGGCGAGCCACGCCGTCGAGATCTCGACCCGCGACACCATGCCAAGCCTCGATGAGAGGATGGTTGTCAACCTTCCGGTCGAGGTCAAGGGCTGCTGGCGCACGGTATCGATCCACGGGAAGATGCTTAAGAACTTGGCGCTGCGTGAGGACGGCGCCCAGGCGATGATCGTCGCCATCGAGAGGCTCCAGGAGGGCAGCCACGCCGGCGCCTATGCTCGCATGCTGCGAGACGTCCAGGCTGAGGCTGGTCCCTGAGCCAAGTCACCTCGCCGAGCGCCACGGCGCACCCAGACCGGCCGCTCCGCGACGCCCTCCTCGCCACCCTGGCGATTGGCGCGGCCATCGCCGCGATCGAGCGACTGGTCGGGGCGGGCGTGCTGGCGTCAGGCCTCGGCTCTCTGGCAGTCGCCGCGCTCTTCCTCGGGCTGCCGCTCCTGCCCTTTTTGCGCCCCGCCGTCCAACGCGCGTCGGTCAGCCTGCCAAGTGGCGATGACGCTCAGGAGCGCTCCGACGCCCCGCCGGCCGCCGATCCCCATGGCTTCGGCCCCGGACCCTGGCCGCGGGCGCTCGCCACGGGGCTCCTGGTCTGCGCCGTCGTGTTGCCGCTCTTCGCGGTCGGGTATGCCCTCGTCGCCAAGCACGTATGGCGCCAGCCGCTGCGGCCTATCGCGGCGCTCTTTGCGCCGCCGCTAGAAGCTCAGGGCCTACCGCCCCGGCGACTCGGCCAGGTGTCGATCGGCGAGGCAAAGACCGGGCTGCGCGTCGACAACGGTCGGACAACCGCCATCGTCCTTACGCCGGCGTGCGCCGACCCAGCCTGCGAGCCTCTACAGCTCCGACCCGGTGCGACGGCTATTTTGACGCCGCAAGTGGCGGCTGGCTTCGAGCTTCGCGACGCCGAGGGGAGGCCGGTGCCGGCAGAGCTGGTGCGCGTCGGCGCTGGCGACCGACCACCAGCGGCGTCGGCGACCGATGGCGCGGCGCGCGTTGAGGCTCCGTACAGCCTGCTGTGGCTGCTCTGGCTGCTGCTCGACCAGTGGATCGTAGTCGCGCTGCCCGAGGAGGCGTTCTTTCGCGGTTGGATGCTCGAGCGCCTCCGCCTGCGCTGGCCGCCGGCCCGTCAGCTGTTCGGCGTGCCCTTTGGCGCCGCTCACGTGGTGTCGGCCCTGCTCTTCGCCGCAATTCATCTTTTCGCGGTGCCCTCTGCCCACCGGCTCGCCGTATTCTTTCCCGGTCTGCTCTTCGCCTGGGTGCGCGAGCGCGGCGGCCACGTCGGCGCTGCGATCGCTTGCCACGCCCTCTCGAACGTGGCGTTGGCTGCCATTCAGCGTTGTCTCAGCGCCGCCTGACCCTGCCTGCCCTTCATACACCTCCTCAGATGCCGGTCTGGCATTGCCCAACCGAAAGTGACAGATTACCGAAGCAAGCAATGCCTCGCTTGCGGAAGCAGCCGCGCGTCGGGATTCTAGCGAACGACGCACCGAGCCCTTGCCCAGCCGCCCAATGGGCGGAAATGGAGCGCCCCGATGTTTCGACACTCCCTCCAGCGTTGGTTCGTCCCGAGCTTGGTCGCGATCCTCGCCGCTTGCGGCACAGACGCCGCCGTCACCGGACCCTCGATCTCTGCCGGTCAAGGTGATGGCGACAGCGGCTCGGTCGATGGCGCCAGTACGGACGAGGACAGCGGTGGCGGCGCCGAGACCGCCGATGCCGGCGGGACCACGGACGAGGTCGATGGCGGCAGCGTCGGCGAAGACGGCATCGGCGACGCCATTGCGGGCGAAGACATCGACGGCGGCGGTGGCGACAGTGACGCGACTACAGACGAGGAAATCGACGGCGGCGGTGGTGGCGACAGCGACACCGTCTCCCCAGAGGAGATCGACGGCGGCGGTGGCAGCGACGTTACCACGGTTGAGGAGGTCGACGGCGGCAGCAGCAACAGCGACGTGTCGGAGCCCATCGACGCCGCCGATGGCACCGTATCGCCAGGTTGCAAGGCCGACGCCGACTGCAAAGACTTCATGAAGCTCAGCGCCTGCAACGTCGCGGCCTGTGTCGCCGGCACGTGCCAAGCGATACCGGTCGCTGACGGCACCGCCTGCGACGACGGCAGCGCCTGCACTGAGAAAGACGCCTGCCAGGGCGCTGCCTGCGTCGGCGCCGCCAAGAGCTGTGACGACGGCAATCCCTGCACCGACGACGCGTGCGAGGACGCCGGCGGCAAGTGCACATCGCTGCCATCGGCGGACGGCTCCTCTTGTACCGACGGAGACGCCTGCACCGCCAAGGACGGCTGCAAGGAGGGCAAGTGTCTCGGTGTGCTGAAGGGCCAAGGTGGTGAGCCAAGCTGCGACGACGGCAACCCGTGCACAGACGACGGCTGCCAGCCGTCGAGCGGCTGCGTGTTCCAGAATAACGACAAGCCTTGCGGAGACAGCGACAAGTGCTTTGCCGGCAGCACCTGCAAGGCTGGCGCCTGTACCGGCGGCAGCAACATCGCCTGCGATGATGGCAAGCCGTGCACCGACGACACCTGCGACAAGAACACCGGCAAGTGCGCCTACACGCCGAACTCCGCACCCTGCGAGGACGGCGACAAGTGCACCACCGGCGATGTCTGCACGGCCGGCGCCTGCAAGGCGGCCAACACCACGACCTGCAACGACAACAACGCGTGCACCGACGACTCCTGCGACCCGAGCAACGGTCAGTGTGTCGCCAAGGCCAAGGTCGATGGTGTCACCTGCGACGATGGCAACGCCTGCAGCGAGAAGGACGCCTGCAAGGGCGGCGCCTGCAAGGGCGGCGACGCGATCACCTGCAACGACGGCAACCCGTGCACCGATGATGGCTGCGATCCAAAGGCGGGCTGCACCAAGACGGCGAACAAGGCCCCCTGCAGCGACGGCAGCTGCAAGCTTGGCACCTGCGCCGACAGCGCCTGCAAGCTCGGCGACAAGGTCGGCTGCGACGACGGCAACCCCTGCACCAAGGACGCCTGCGACACGGTGGCCAACAAGTGCACCTACACCGCCGCCGCCAACGGCAGCACCTGCGGTGTCGCCGGGCCCTGCACCGAGAAGTCCGTCTGCCAGAGCGGCAAGTGCGAGGCCGGCGCCAAGGTCGACTGCGATGACGGCAACCCATGCACCAACGACAGCTGTGACGCCACGGCAGGCTGCAAGTGGGTCGGCAACAGCGCGCCCTGCGACGACGCTGACAAGTGCACCGCCGGCGACATTTGCAAGAACGGCGCCTGCGCCAAGGGCACGCCGCTCGACGTCGCCAAGACCTGCGACGACAAGAACCCCTGCACCGACGAGGTGTGCGACGCCGCCAAGGGCTGCCTGAGCAATCCGACGACCAAGCCCTGCGACGACGCCAACATCTGCACCGAGAACGACGCCTGCAAGGACGGCAAGTGCGCTGGCGGCGGCGCCAAAGCTTGCGACGACGGCAAGCCGTGCACCAACGACCTCTGTGATCCCAAGACGGGAGCCTGCAACTGGTCCGCCAACACTGGCGCGTGCGACGACGCGGACGCCTGCACCGAGAAGGACACCTGCGCCCAGGGCAAGTGCGCCGGCAACGCCAAGGTCTGCGACGACAAGAACGTCTGCACCACCGACAGCTGCACCAAGGCCACCGGCGCCTGCGCCTTCGCGCCTGTCGCGACCGGCACGCCGACGCTGTGCGACGACGGCAGCAAGTGCACGACCGGCGACGCCTGTAAGGCCGGCACATGCGTCGGCGCCGCCGCATCTCCCTGCAACGACGGCAACGCTTGCACCACCGACAGCTGCGACCCTGCCACCGGCGATTGCGGCTTCGCGCCGAACACGGCCGGCTGCGACACGGGCGACAAGTGCAGCTTTGGCGACGCCTGCAAGAACGGCAAGTGCGTCGCCGGCGACTCCAAGACCTGCCACGACGGCAACGGCTGCACGGTCGATAGCTGCAACGCCGACACCGGCGCCTGCACCTTCAAGGCCGTCGCCAACGCCACCGCCTGCACCGACGGCATCGAGTGCACGACCAAGGAGGCCTGCACCGACGGCAAGTGCGTCGCTGGCGACAGCAGCCTGTGCGTCGCCTATAGCGACACCTTTGAGTGCGCTGACGCCGGCAAGAGCTGGGTCCTCGACGCGCCCGAGGGCAAGAAGAAGGTGACCTGGGCCGTCGACCAGACCCCAGCCGGCATCGGCACCGCGCAGTTCGGCTGCAACCTGAACTTCAACGACGGCACCGACTACTGCGACCCAGAGGGCGGCGGTGGCCCGGGCGGCCAGAACTGCCAGAGCCCGACCGGCAACGCCACGTCACCGGTCATCGACGGCTCCAAGCTCAAGAGCGCCGGCCGTATCCGCTTCAACGTCTACTACGACCTCGACATGTGCCAGAACGCCGCCTCGGACCGGCCGCAGGTGCAGATCTTGGCCGAGACCGGGGCGACCGTCTTGCACTCCTGGATCATGCAGAAGACGAACTTCTCCCAGCAGTGGCGCCTTGAGACGCGGATCGTCAACGAGATCAAGGGGGTCAAGTTCCGCATCCGCTTCAGCCTCTTTAGCCCCAGCGGCACCTGCGGCAACATTGGCAAGGGCTATTTCGTCGACAACCTCATTGTCGACGACCAGGTCGGCCCAGAGGTCTGCACCGACGGCATCGACAACGACGGCAACGGCCAGATCGACTGCGCCGACATCACCTGCAAGGGCAAGGGCGCCTGCGCCGAGGTCTGCGACGATGGCAAAGACAACGACTCTGACGACGCCATCGACTGCAAGGACAGCGACTGCGCCCAGGCCCTCGCCTGCACGACGGCGACCATCTGGAGCCAAGCGTTTGAGTGTGGCACCACTGGCTGGACCTTTGCCCAAATGACGCCGACCGTCGCCTGGGCCTTCGACGCGACGCCCGCCGCTGTCAAGGCACACGTCGGCTCGTGCACCTTAAACTTCAACAACGGCACAAACTTCTGTGGCAGCGGCGCCAGCTGCTCGAGCAACGGCGGGAGCAACGCTTCGGCTGGTACGGCCAGCCTCGGCGAGCAGATCGACGCCTCCGGATACACCAAGGTCTACGCTCAATACTGGAGCTACAAGGACACCGAGGTGTCGACCCAGTACGACCGCGCCTGGCTGCAAGCGACCACCGACAATTTCGCCGGCTGCTGCGCCGCGACCATCAATTGCAATAACCTGCCGAACACCTGCAACACCGACAACACCGGCACGGTGCTGGTGCCGAGCGGCGCCGAGAGCGATCTCAAGGCCTGGAAGCTGATCACCGTCGACCTCACCAAGTTCGCCGGCAAGAAGTTCAACCTCCGCTTCCGCTTCAGCTCCGGCGACATCCAGAATAACGGTGGCGCCGGCTGGTTCGTCGACGACCTCAAGATCCTCGGCTCCAAGTAGCGGGCGCTGCGTCGCAGCGGACCGAGTATCCAGCCGCTGCCGCCGCGGCGCCTTGTCGTCGTCCCTGCCCTGGCGTAGACTCGCGACATGATGGATCGCCGGTCCGCAGCGCTCGTCCAGGCCGCCTGCGCGGACTTGATCGACCGCCTCGGCGCCGCCGCGATTCAGACCGGTGACGCTGCGCGCCGCGCCATTGGCGGCGGTGAGGGCGACGATCCGGTCGCGGTCGTGCGACCGCGCGACGCCAGCGAGGTCGCGCAGATCTTGCGGGTCGCCCGCGCCCGTCATGTGCCCGTGCAGGTTCGCGCTCGGCTCCCCAGCCAGCGACCCGCCGCCCTGCGCGGTTGCATCGTGCTGCTCGCCAGCGGCCTCGACCGTCCGCCGGCCATCGACACCAGCCGCCGCCTCGTGACCGTGGGCGCTGCGGTGTCGCTGCGGCAGATCGACCGCGCCGCCCGCCGCGCCCGCTTGGCCCTACGCACTTTGCCTGCGCTCGGCGCCGACGAGTGCGTCGCCGCCTGGCTCGGGGCCGGCGCTGGCGGCGAGCTCGGCCTTGGTCCCGGCGAGCTCGGGGTCGATCTCGTCTCGGCCACGGTCGTCACCGGCAGCGGTCGCGTCGTCGCGCTCGGCCCGAGCGAGCTGCTCGGCGGCCCTCCCTGGGCGCTGGCCGGCGTCCCTGACCCCGGCGCACTGTTGGTCGGCGCCGAAGGAAGGCTCGGCGTCTTGGTCGACCTCACCTTGCGCCTGTGGCCGGCGCCCTGGATCGCTTGGCTGCAAGCGACTTTGCCCGCTGAACGCGGCGCGCTGCTCACAGCGCTCTCCCTTGGCCGCACGCTGGCCAGCCGCCGCCTCTGCGACACCATCCTCCTCGAAGAGGGCCGCGCCGGACTGCGCTTGATGGCGCGCGTCTCGACCGTTCGCGGCGAAGATGATCTGCCCGCCACGCTCGCCCTTGTCGAGTCGGCGGCAAGGCAGCTAGGCCTCACCTGGACGCCTGCGGCGCCTGAGTCAGCGCGCGCCCGCATTGGCCTCGAGGAGCCTGATGAGCCCTGGGCGCCAGCCCACCCTGCCTCACCGCTCGATCTGCGCGTCGCTTGGCCCGACGCGCCCAAGGTCGTCGACGTCCTCGACGCCCTCGGCGCCGACGATTCCCCCGTCGAGAGGCGCTGGTCGCTCGGTCAAGATGGCGTTCGCCTGCGACTTCTCTTGCCGGCGCTGCAACCCGAGCGCCACGGCCTGATGCGAGGCGTTCGCCACCTGCTCGACGCCGGCGCAATCCCTACCCGGGCCGATGGCGCCCTGCGCGAGCTGTTGCGGGAGCGCATCCCCTCGAACGGCCGGGTGTTGCTCACGGCCCTGGCGCGCGCCTTCGATCCCGACGACGTACTGCAGAGCAGCCAAGGCATCCTCTGAGCGCGCCGCGGACCGTAGCAGGGAGCGGCCAGACGATTACCATGACCGATCGGTCAGGTTCCGCGTTCGATGCCGGCAAATCCGTTCTGCCGCAGCGCCTCGTAGACCACGGCCGTCGCCGCGTTCGCTAGGTTCAGACTTCGAATCTTATTGGAGATCGGTAGGTAGCAGAGCCGCCCCTCGAAGCGCTCGCGCAGCGACGGTGATAGACCGCTGGTCTCCCGACCAAAGACTAAGACGTCGTCGGGCAGGTAGCGCACCTCGTCGTAGCGCAGCCGACCATGGCTGGAGAAGGCCCACAGCGTCCTGCCGGCCATGGCGCGCAGAAACGCCTCGCTGTCGTCATGGACCGTGAGATGGACGTCTGACCAGTAGTCTAGGCCGGCGCGCCTGACCGCCGCCGCGCTGATGTCGAAGCCTAGCGGCCGCACCAGATGCAGGCCGCAGCCCGTCCCCACCGCCAGCCGCCCAATGCTGCCCGTGTTGCCAGGGATCTCCGGTTCGATCAGCGCGATGTCCATCGCCCACTCCACGCCGCCACCACGGGCCAAAGCTCGCCGACCGCCGCCACAGGGCGCCACGCGCGCAGGTCAAACACCCCTCAGAAATAGTAGGTCATGCCGATGCCGCCGCCGTAGCGACCGCCCAGCTCAACCAAGGTCGCACCCCGCCTGGCGTCGAAGACGTCGATCAAGCCACAATCCGCTCGGCTCTGGGTCTCGCACGACCAGCCCCAGGAAAAGGCCGGCCCCACCGCCGCCGAGATCCCGAAGTGGTCCGTGAAGAAGTACTCAGCCACCAGCAGGAGCTCGAGGACAAGTCCAAAATCGTTGGTGATCTCATACTCTTTTCCCGCCGGACCTGCCAGCGTCAGCTCTCGCGACTCGTAGACCATCCACAGCCGGCCGCCGAGGCCCGCCGTCAGTCTTCGGCTGTCGATCAGCCGCCATGTGCCGCCCACCTGGCCGAATACACGACGAGTGTCGTCGTCGCCCGCGCTGGTCATCAACCAGTCTGCGCCACCGGCCGCCTCAAAGGCGAAGGCGCTCCGCCAGTAGCGGAGCGCGAGCACGGGCGTGTGGCCGAGCCGGCTCGACGTCGGCACCAGAACGCCGAGGCCACCTTTGCCGGCCATATCGCGTCCGGCGGCCCAGCCCGGCGCCAGCAACATCGCGCCGCCGACGCACAGGCATGCGATGGCGTGGCGGCGGTGGGCTGGGAAAACGCTGCCGGATTGGGCTACCATCTGCGGCGATGGTGCCTGCCCGTCCCGCCGCCGACAAGCCTCACTTCGCCGCCGGCGCGGGCCTCGGCGCGCGACTCCGCCACACCGCGCGCCCGACCGCGCTCGCCATGCTGCTGTGGCTCTTGGCCGTGGCGCTGCCCTGGCTGGAGCTCCGCGCCCAGCAGCCCGCGCTCTCTGGCACGGCGGTGCTGGTGTTGGTCTTCGCGCCGCCGCTCGCGTTGCTCTGGGCTGCCGCGCAGGGATCGCCTTGGCTGGTCTTCTCCACCGCCGGCCTCGGCACGGTGCCGGCGCTGATCGCTGCGCCGGCGCTGGCGACCGCCAACGCCGACCTCGTCCGTCAGGCCGCCATCGCGATCGTACTCGCCGTCCTGCTGGCCCAAGCCGCCGACAGCGACGGCGTCGCTTCGCCGCTGCGCCGCCTGTGGCGCTGGCCGGCAGGCCTCGCGGACCGCCTGCGCCTCGCTACGTTGGCGGGCTGGCTCGCGCTCGCTTGCTGGCCGGCCCCGAGCGTTGGCCGCGTCTCCGCCGTCGCCGTTCTCTGGATGGCCGTACAAGCGGTCCCAGTCGGCGCCGACCGCCAGGGTATGCGGCGCCACCATCAGCGCTGGCTGCTCGCCCGCGCGCTCTGGCTCTCGCTGGTCGGCCTCGCTACTTGGCTCCACATCGAGGGCGCGTGAGGGCCCGCTGGCAGAGCCCCGCCGCGCTCGTGGCCTGTGGCCTCGCGGTCTGGCCGCTCAGCGTGGGGCTTTCGTCCCTCGATGAGGCCGACTATCTTGGCGCCGTGCTGGCGCTCGCATTCACTTGGCTGCTGGCCCGCACCGCGCTGGAGCTCGTTGACCCCGGCGACGATGGCGGCGACGATCACCTGAGGGGCCCATGAACCCGGCAAGGACGCCGTCGTCAACGTCGCCCGCCCGTCGCTGGCTGGCTCGCCCCCCCGCATGGGCCTCCCTCGTCGCGCTGCTCTTGGCCTGTGACCCGGCCGAGGTGCCCGACTCCGCCAGCGGCGGTGCGACCGGCGCCGTCAAGGTCGTCACAGCGCAGGTCCCTGAGCGTCTGCCCGCCCTCGACGCTGGCCGCGGCCCCTGGGCGCGACCGTGCGCGGCGCCGCTGCCGCCGACGGTGCTCGCCTGCGTTGATGGCGTTGCCGTCGACCGCGCCGCCTTCGACCGCGCCCGCGCCGCCGCGCCCGCCGAAATCGACAACGGGGCGCTGCTGCAAGCCCTGATCCGAGCCGAGGTGTTGTCGAACGAGGCCATCCGTCGCGGGCTCTTCGGACCTTGGCTGCTCGAACCCTACCGCTCGGCCCTGGCGCGGCGCATGGTGAATCAGCGTCTTCGCGTCGAATTCGGCCCCAAAGACGTGCGCGACGCCGACATCCAACGGGCCTGGCTGCGCGGGCCGATTCGGGTCCGCTACGCCCACGAGACGCACTACAGCACCATCGACGCCCAGTTCCTCTGCTGCACCGGCGATTGGCGTGGCTGCGAGGTCGACCCCAAGGTCCAGCGCTGCGCCGCCGACCTCTACCCCAAGGCGGAGGCCCTCGCCGCCGAGCTCGCCGCCGCGCCGCCCACCAGCGACAACGAGTTCGAGGGCCGCGTCATGGCCGCCCGCCCGCGCTTCCCCGAAGTCTCAGTCCAGCGCGTCTCCTTCTTCTACGACAAGACCAAGAGCTACGATCAGCAAGGAGAATACGACAAGATGCTGGAGCCGTGGACCCTCGCCGCCGTCGCGCTTGAGGAGGGCCAGATCTCCCCACCGGTGCGCAGCGCCTATGGCTGGCACATCATCCGCCTCGGCGCCGTCGCGCCAAGGCTCCAGGGCAAGCCGACCGACCCAGCCGTGCGCGACGACATCGCCAATGGCATCCTCAACGGCGTTCGCGAGCGCGATCTCCAGCTGTATCTTATTGAGAAGATGAGAGAACGACAGGTGGTGCTGCACTATGACGCGCTAGGCGACTAGCGCCGCCGAGATCGTCAGGTCGTCGCCGCCGCCTCTCACTCACGCCAGGCAGCCCCCGACGTAGAGCGACTCCACCGTCCACTCCATCCGCCCATGCAGGGTCGCTTGGCTCGACCGCCCCGCCGGCAGCTCGACTCGCCTCAGGCCGAGCTCGTCCGGCAGCTCCTCGCCGTGCGTCCGGGCGCCGGTGCGGCCGTCGTAGGAGACCAGCAACCCGATGTCGCGCCTCTCTGCCAGTGGCCGCAGCGCATCTGCCAGCGCAGCACGCGTCAAGCCCGCCACGTAGCGGCGGTCCCGGCTGCCCGACGTGCCCTGATACGGTGGGTCGAGGTAGACCAGATCTCCAGGTTGAATATCCTTGAGAATAGAGCGGAAGTCATCTGTTTTTACGTCGCACCGACCGGAGAGCAGGGCCGCCACCTGCAGCGCCTGCGCTCGCACCCGATCGGGATGGACCCCGTGGCGACGCCGGTCAGCGCTCTGGTTGAAGTGGCCGTCTCGGCCAAATCGCGGCGCGTTCTTCACCGCCCGCGCCAGCAGGTAGAGCAGCTGGGCCGGCGTCGGCACTTCATGGAACCGTGCGCGCACTGCGTTGTAGTGGCCGGCGCCATCGCTAAACTGGGCCTGCCAGAGCGCCTCGTAGTCTGTGGCGAGGCTGAGCGGCGAAGACAGCGCCTGCCGCCAGAGCGCGGTCAGCGGATCGAAGGTGTCTGACAGCAGGAACTGACCGGCGACGCCACGCTGCGCCGCTGCCAGCGTCAGCGCCGCCGAGCCACAGAACGGCTCGATAAGCCGCACAAAGCGCCGCTCTCCCACCTGCGCCAAGATCGCAGGAGCCAGCCTGCGCTTGCTGCCCTGATAGGGCACCAGATGGGGCGGCCGACCTTCGACGCGGACGCCGCGCTCCGCGCCAACCTGGCCGGTCAATGCAGCGTCCGCACCACGCCGCGCACTTCGCCGACGACGCGTAGCCGCGCCGAAGCGGCGCGATCGAGGACGATCGGCGCCATCTCGCGGTTCTCGGCGACTAGACGCACCCCGCCCGCCTCGGCGTAGAAGCGCTTGACCGTGACCTCGCCGTCGAGGTCGACCACCGCGATCTTGCCGTTTTCGACTCGCTGGCACGGCTGCACCAGGACTAGGTCTTGCGGCAGGATGCCGGCGTCCACCATCGACCGCCCAACCACCCGCAAGGCGAAGGTGTCGCCGCCACCACACAGCCGCTGGTCGATCACCAGGACCTCGTCTGCCGCTTCGACCGCCGGAATAGGCGCCCCCGCGGCGACGCGACCAAGCACCGCTACCGCCTGCCCTTGACCCCGCTGACCGGCGCCAGATGGCACAGCCGAGGCGCCTGCTGGCGCCTCCACGTCGGCGTCACTCTCCGCGAAGGCTCGGCTCCACCGCGTGCCCGGATCTGGGTGGTGGCGCAGCCGGATGCCACGCGAGGTCCCGCCGTCGCGATCAAGCCAGCCCTTGCGCTCGAGGGTCTGCAGGTGCTCGTGGACGCCGTTGGTGCTGCGGACGCCCAGCGCCAAGCAAAGCTCCCGCGTCGTCGGCGGATAGCCGTTGCGGGTCATCAGCTCGATTAGGCTGTCGAGGACCATGCGTTGCCGCGCTGTCAGATCGCGGGCGTCCGGCGCCGCAGGGGCGACGGGTCCAGCGAGGACGGATGCAGGCAAGCCCTTAGAATCACGCGACATCACCTCTGTTGAGGCGTCGATACGGCGCAGATACTTAGCCATCCCAGCTCCTCGCACCGCGTCGAGTCGCAGCGCCTGAAGCCGACAAGAATACTGAACAGATGTTCCGCTTGCAAGTTTTCTGTCGCGTTCGCCCTGAACTAGGCGCCCTGGACGCTGATCTTGATCACCTGGACCGGCGTCAGCGGGCGATCGCCAGCGGTGGTCTGCGTCGACTCGATCTTCTTCACCACGTCCATCCCTTCGATCACACGTCCGAAAACCGGGTGCTTGCTCGGCGTGCTGGTGTCAAACCAGTCGAGAAAGCGGTTGTGCACCGTGTTGATGAAGAACTGCGAACCGCCAGAATTCGGCCGGCCGGTGTTCGCCATCGACAGCGTGCCCGGCTCGTTGCTGAAGCGGGCGGTCGGCAGGAACTCGTCCTGGATGTTTCCGGTCGGCGGGCCGCCGGTGCCAGCCTGGCGACTGTTGGGGTCGCGCGAGTGCGGGCAGCCGAACTGAATCATGAAGTTGTTGATGACGCGATGGAAATGAAGCCCATCGTAGAAGCCCTTGCCGGCGAGCTTGATGAAATTTCCGGCCGTGACCGGCATGGTGTCGAGGAAGATCTCGACGTTGAAGCTGCCGAGGCTGGTCTCGAAGGTGGCTGTCGGGTTGGCCATGTCGACTCCAAGGCCCGGGGCGGTGCCGCGGGTGTGTCGCGGCCGGTGGGCCGGCGCGCTACGTGGAAACACCAGCTCCTCCTGGCGTGCCGAGGCCGCATGACCCGGCGCGGAGAGCGTCCGGGGCGCTGCGGCGGCGCACCGTAGCCCAAGGCGCGGGGCTTTCGCAATGGCGCAGATCGGCTACCCTGCGCCGGCGAGTCGCGGGTGGACAGGCGGCCGCCGGCGGGCACGTGGCCTCGGCCACGTCGCAGCGTCGGAGGAAAGTCCGGGCTCCACACGGCGAGGGTGCCGGCCAACAGCCGGCGGGGGTGACCCCAGG
>SXNM01000130.1 GCA_005777155.1 Pseudomonadota bacterium
CGACCGTCATCACGATCGCCGTGCCCGCCAGCATCCCCACCGCCGCCAAGCCGATGCCGTACATGCCGAGGTCGCCCATGGCGTAGTTGGCGAGCAGGCCGACGCCAGCGATCAAGAGCAGGCAGACAAACACCGACTCCATGCCGACCGCCATGCCCTGGATGACGTTGGTGCCGGCGCCAGTCTTGGCCGCCTCCGCCACCGACTTCACCGGCTTGTAGTGGCCGGTGTAGTACTCGGTCAGCAGGCCGATCAGCGCGCCGCCAATGGCGCCGCCAGCCAGCGCCACCGTCACCGACTGGCTGACGTGGAGCATCGGCAAGATCACCGCCGTCACCGCCACCAGGATCAGCGGCGGCAGCACCATCGCCGCCCGCAGCACGGTCGACGGCGCGCTGTTCTTCATCATCCGCATCAGGAAGATGCCGACGATCGAGACGACGAGGCCGAGGCCGGCCAGAATCAGCGGCAGCGCCACCGCGGTGCTGCGCGCCACCGCGTCGCCAAGGCTGGCGTCGGTGAGCAGCTGGTTGACGATGCTGGCGTCGGCGGTGAGCGCGATCGCCATAGTCGCCACGATGGCGGCGACGAGCGACTCGTAGATGTCGGCGCCCATGCCGGCGACGTCGCCGACGTTGTCACAGACGTTGTCGGCGACGACGCCAGGGTTGCGGGGATCGTCCTCGGGAATGTTCTCAAGCACCTTGCCGGCGATGTCGGCGCCGACGTCGGCCGCCTTGGTGTAGATGCCGCCACCGATGCGAGCGAACAGCGCGATCGAGCTGGCGCCGACGGCGAACGCGTGCAGCATCGTCGCCAGCTCCTTCTGCCCTTGGTAAGTCACGTAGACGCCGTAGAGGCCGATGAGCGACAGCGCCGCCACGCAGAGACCCATGACCGCGCCGCCATCGAGCGCCGTCAGCAGCGCGTTGGCCTTGCTGCCGCCCGCCGCCGCCTGCGCCGTCCGGACGTTGGCCAGCGTCGCCGCCTTCATGCCGATGAAGCCCGCGAGCAACGACAAGAACGCGCCGGTGACAAACCACGCGCCAGCGACGGGGCCGAGCGTGGCGGCCAGCGCGCCGAACACGACCACGGTGTAGCCGGCGAGCACCTTGTACTCGGCGGCGAGGAACGCCATCGCGCCTTCACGGATGTAGCCCGCGATGCGCCGCATCGTCTCATTGCCTTCGTCAAGGCCCTTGATGCGCACATAGAAGCCCGCCGCCAGCACCAGCGCGACGACGCCGGCCACCGCGGGCACCAGGGTTAGCTGCTCCAAGAGCTCACTCATCTCGCCTCCTACTGCGCCGGTCTGCCAGCGGCGCGACGCCGGATGTGTGCGTCGCGACTTGCATTTTCGAAAACGGTCGGGCCGCGCTGGCCGGTGTGGCCTGGGCGGGGGCTTGGGAATCTACCTGCGTTAATCGATGGCATCAAGGTCGGCGGGCCGCGAGGCGGCGCGTCAGTGCCCGAAACCTAGCGTGGGCTGTGGCGCTGCGGCGCCGCGGTCTGGTCGGCGGGGTGGCGTCAGGCCCTTAAACCGGCGCTGTCAGGGACAGGGCTTGTCGGCGGCCTCGACGGCGTCCTTGGCCTGCCAGAGCGCGGCGCCCTGTTGCCAGCAGCCGCCCGACAGCCAGGCTCCGTCCGGCCCCCAGTGCTGGTGCCGCCCATGCTTGGCGCCCTTGCTCCAGCCCTCGTCGCGCGCCTTGCCGCCATCGGCGTACCAGACCTTGCGCGGCCCGTCGAAGTTGCCCTGCCAGTAGCCGTGCTCCATCGCCTTCTGGCCATTTTGGTACCAGGCGCTAAAGGGGCCATCGAGCTGATCGTCCTTCCACTTTGCGATGTTGAGCTTGCTGCCATCGGCGTAGAAGGCCAGCCACTCGCCTTGACGCAGGCTCTGCTGCCAGGTGCCCTGCACGATCAGTGCGCCGTTGTCGGCCCAGCGTTGCTCGGCGCCGTGCTTCTTATTGCTCTGCCACATCACGCTGAGGGTCTGTTGACCGCTGACGGCGAAGGCCTTCTCCAGGCCATCGAGCTGCCCATTCTGCCAGACGCGCTCGGCCTGCAGCTTGCCCTGCGGCCAGAAGGTCTGCTCGAGGCCGTGCTGCTTGCCCTTTTGGAAGTCCCGCCGGCTGGCCAGCACGCCGCCCTGGTACCAAGTCGACCACGTGCCGTGCGGCTGACCCGCCACATAGTGCTGCTCGCTCTGCTTGTCGCCCGACGGATACCACAGCAGCCAGGCACCGCTCGGCTGGCCCTTTGCGTAGACGTAGTGGTACTTCGGCTTGCCGTCTTCATGCCAGCCGCGGTCGTCACCGTGGCGCGCGCCGCTCTGCCACTGCGTCTCGCGCTGCTTGGCGCCGTCCGGCCAGAACCAGCGCTCAACGCCGTGCTGCTTGCCGTCGACGAAGGGCTGCTCCTGCTGCAGCGCGCCGTCCTCGTACCAGCGCCGCCAGACGCCCTCGGGCTGACCGTCCTCGTAGCTGAAGCGATGGGAGGCGCCGCCGTTTTCGTACCAACCCTCTTGGACGCCCTGCGGCTTGCCGTAGCTGAAGGTCGCGACGCTCTGCTTGGCGCCGCTCGGCCAGAACTGCTCGAAGCTGCCGTGCAGTTGGCCCTGGTGCCAGTGCTCCACCGACTGCGGTACGCCCCCTGGGTAAAAGAGCCGCGTCACGCCGTGGCGCTTGCCATGCTGCCAGCCCTCTTCACTGATGAGGCTGCCGTTGCCGTCCCAGGCCCGCCAGACCCCGTCCTGCTTGCCCTTGTCGTAGTGGCCATACAAGATCAAAAGACCATTGCTATTCCAGCGCTTGTACGGCCCGTGGTGTTTGCCGTTGTCGAGCTCACACCAACGCGTCGCCACTCCGCCGCCGCCGCCGCCCTGCTTCTCGGTGGCGCCGGGCGGGCACTGCAGCGCGCTCGGCCCCGGGCCCTTGGCCGCCACCTGGACAAAGGCGTCGCTACCAGCACCGTCCGCTGCGGTGCCATCGGCGCTGGCGTCGCTGGCGATGGCGTCGCTGGCGCTCGGCGGCTCCACCTGACAGCCGGCGCCGGCGAGGGCGGCCCAGGCGAGAGCCAAGGACATGAACAGGCTACGAAGATCTCGCATCGCCTCCCCCTCAGCCGACGACGATGCGCCGACGCACCAAGATCAGCAGGCCGCAGCACAGCAGCAGCCCAGCGGCGCCACCCGACGCCGCGGCGCCGGGGCCGGCGCTGCAGCCACCGTTGGCGATCGCCGCCGACGCAGGGACGCCGCCAGCACCGGCCGTCGTGACCCAGGGCTTGGTGACGTGGATGACGGTGCACATCGAGTCGTCGCGGGCCTCGACGAAGGTGCGCGGCCCGTCGTCCTGCGGCCGCTGCCACCGCTCGACCGCGGGCTTCAGGGTCAGCGGCGCCGGCAGCGCCGGGCCCTTGCCAGGGATGGCGCCGGCGATCGCCTGATCGACCAGCTCGATCTGGGTCGGGTGGACGGCGACGGGCGCGCCAGACTCATCCAAGACCTCGATCTTGCTGGCCATCGGCGCCGCCTTGAGCCGCGGGTCGCTGGCGTTGTTGCCGATCTCGCCGCTGCCGTTGAAGTCGCCCGGGATGGAGCCGTCGAACACCCAGCTGCCGCCGCCGGCCAGCGTCAATCGGGTCTGGTCGGCGGGGTACCAGCCCTTGCTGCAGACGCGCTTGAAGGTCGCGTAGAGCTCGTTGCTCAGCGCCGGCAGGCTGGCGTGGAAGGCGAAGAGCGGGTCACGGTCCATCTCTTCCGGCGAGATGCGCATCACGAGGCGCGTCACGGTCTTGGCCGCCGCCAGCAGGTCCGAGATGCCGTGAATCGGCGCGATGAACTCCTTCTCCAGCGCCGCAGCCAGCGCGGCGCCATTGACCGGCAGCGTCCCGGCCAGCTGAAGTTGCTTGTCGCACCAAGAGCCCTGACCGCGCCGGCCCACGGCATAGCCGCAGCTCTGTAGCTGACCGAAATAGGAGAGCGGCTGCTGGCCGGCCAGCTTGGCGAGCCCCGTGTGCTGCTCGATCAGGTTGGCGCTGTCGTCGACCAGCAGCAGCTTGCTCTCGATGAGCGCCTGGGCCAGCGAAGCAGCGTCGGTGGCCAGCGCAAAGGGCGCGCTGCTCATGCGCTGCCCGGCACCGAGCAGCTGCGTCTCGTCGCCTGGACCGGCGTACTCGGTGACGAAGGCGCGGCCGGCGGCCTCGTCGATGGCGGCGGCTAGCACCTGCCCGTAGTTGCTGCCACCTTGGAACCAGTTGAGCTTGGCTTGGTTGATGACGACGTGCAGGTGGTTCTTCGGCACCGCCCGCCCCGGTCCGGCCAGCGTCACGACGACGCTCATGTCGTCAGCGGCGGCGATGGAGGTCAGGCGCAACGGCACGCAAGGATCGCCGTCCTCCATCTCGAGCACGATGGGCTTGATCTGGTCGACGCCGGCCGTGCTCTGCAGCTTGACCGCGACGAAGACGTCGCCCTTCTTCAGGTGGCTCTCGATGATCGGCAGCGCCTTCTGCGGCGTGTCGTAGCCGTGGTCGTTGAGCCACTTCAAGAGCGCGGCTGCGTCCTTGCTGGCCAAAATCTCGTAGTCGTAGGGGCCCGCCTGGGCCTTCTCAAGCACCTGCACCTTGCCGCTCTTGTCGTCCTCCGCCGCGCTCGGCGCTCCAGCGTCAAACCCGCCGCTTGCGCCGCTGTCCGACGACGACTGACGCCGGCCGCCCTGGTCGCCGCCATAGCAGAAGCTGTACCAATCCCGACAGTTCTCGTCGCCGGGATCGAGCTCGGTGCGGAAGCGCGGCGCGTGGCGCTGGTCGAGCTGGTCAAAGACCCACGAGCTGCCGACCGAGATCTTCGGCACCTTTGGCAGCGGCAGCACCCAGCCGAAGTCCTCGGCGAGCCCGGAGAAGCGCACCTCCACCCAAGCAACGGTGCGGCCCGTCTTGGGGTCCTGGTGGAAGAGCACACGCTCAGCGTTCTGTAAGATCAGCTGGTTGGACTGCTGCCCAGGCGGCGAGAAGCAACCCCCGCAGGCCAGCGCCTGTTGCGGCGACAGCAAGGCGAAGCCGACCAGGGCGGCGACAGCGGCCGAGGCCATGTGAGTGCGTGACAGGGTGCTCATGGGTGACTCCGAAGGTGCAGACGGGCCCTTTGAGGACTTGTCGGACGGCTTGGCGCTGCTCAGCGCCGCTGCCAAGTGCTAAACAAGGAGCGTGCCTGGGTCGGCATCGCTAGAGAAAGCTAAGTCCATTCGGGCAGATAATGGCGTTCACCCACGCGCCGAGAGGGAGGCCAGCCGCGCCGAGATCGTTGTGAAAATCGACAACGTGACGAAGGGTGTCGCAAAATCCATCATGGCCAGGTGGGGCCGGGCAGCTGCTCGGTCGCCAGGGCGCGCGCCTCGGCGATCTGACCGACCACGTCGCCGAGCGACCAGAACGACGCGCCCGAGCGCGGTGTGGCGATCGTCCAGACGCCGCTGCGGTCGGCCTGCAGATCGCGCCCCGCCGTGCGCGCGACCTCGTGGGCGATGGCTGCACGGCCCGGCCGGAAGGCGCGCCAGGCGTCGAGGCCGAGCCGATCGGCCGCCCCGCCGTCGGCGTAGGGCACCCCGTCGACCTCGACCGGGGCGAAGACGTGCGGCATGGCGCAAGACGCCGCCACCGCCTGCGCCAGGCCGCCGCGCGTCAGCAGGTGGTGGCGGCCAGTTCGGTCGATCACGCCGACGGCGAAGGGGCGCGGCAGGTCCTCGATGCGCTCGGGCAGGTTGGCAGATAGAAAGCCGATCAGCGGATCGAGGCGGCAGAGCCCGCGCCATGGCCGGAGGCTTGGGCGCATCAGGCCGAGCGGCCGGCGGCCGGCGACCAGGGCAGAGATCGCCTCGGGGCTATGGCCGGCGGCGAAGAGGGCGCCGACCATGGCCCCGGAGGAGGTGCCGACGACGGCGTCGACCGACCGCCCCGCCGCCAACAGCGCCTGCAACACGCCAATGTGGCGCGCGAAGGCGAGGAAGCCACTCGACAGCAGGAGATCGGGCGCGGGTGTCATCGGCAGGCTCGGCGGCGGCAGGAGGGCGCCACACGCTGGCGCCGACGAAGGCCACGAGGGTCGCACGCCAGGGCTGACGAGGCCAGCCCGGGGCGTTGGCCGGCGGGGTCACGAGGGAGGCAGGGAGTGGTGCGGTGGGCCCAAAGATTCGGCGACGGCGCTGCGCCACCGACATCGTCCGGGGCGCCCTGCGAGCTGCCGGGCGCGGCCGTGGGCGCTGGGCGCTGGGCGGGGCCACGACGTCCAGCTCACGAGGCGAAGGCGCTCCCGCCGGTCAGGGCGAGGCCCGCCGCCCTCGCCGAAGCGCCTGGTTGCGCGGCTCAGAGAGGCAGCGCTGGACCTCGGAGGTGTAATAGATGCCGTCGCCGACGAGGGTGGGACCGCCGTCGCGCCACTCGAGCCAGCCGCGGGCCTGCAAGGCCTGCCACCACGGCGCGAAGTCGGCCTGGAGGTCGCCGCCGGTGTTTGCGCTGTAGCTCGCCGCCTGCAGCCAGGGCGTGCCCTCGAGGCCTTTGAGCACGTGCAGCAGCGCGAGATCGACCGCCTCGAAGACAAAGGCCACGTCGACGATGGCGAAGTCGCCCGTCTCGACGCCGCGGCGGACGCGCTCGCGATAGGGCTGCTGGCCCAGCACGTTGCGAAAGGTCAGACCTGGGTTGGCGCAGCTGCCAGCCAGCAGCGAGTTGGCGCCGTAGCCGAGGCCGACGCGGTCGTGGTGCAGCACGTCGCGGTACATCTCGAGGAAGCGCACTGGCGGCAGGTCGCTGCGGCAATAGTCGGTGTAGCCATCGGGTCGGTAGCCGAGCTCGAGGAGGCGGTCACGGCCGCGCAAGAACGAGATGCAAGACTCCTGCACCGACGGCAGCTCGTGCTTACGACGGGCGAATTCCGAGTCGCCGCCGAGGGTCAGCGGGTGGTTGACGATGGCGTCGGCGCCCCAGGCGTGGAGCTGCTCGATGTCGCGGGTGACGTGCTCGGCGCCCTGGCCGAACCAGCCCGTGATCAGGTCGACCGAGCTGCGGATGCCGTTCCTTCGGCAGAAGGCGAGCGTGCGCTCGACCTGCTCGGGGCGCTGCAGCCGGCCGCTGTGCTGCACCAGCAGCGGATCGAGGGTCTGGGCGCCGATCGAGATGCGGTTGACGCCGACCTCATGCAGGGTCCGCAGCCGCGCCTCGGTGAACAGCGCCGGGGTGCCCTCGAAGCTGGTCTCGCAGCCAGGGGGGATGTCGAAGCCGTCGTGGAGCGCTCGAAAGATGCGGCGAATATTGGATTCGGACAGCACATTGGGGGTGCCGCCGCCGAAGTAGAGGGTCTCCAGCGTCCGGCGGCCAAGGCAGGCGACGACTGCGGCCAGCTCGAGCAGCAGGTCCTCGACGTAGGCGTCGACCGCACGCTGCGAGACGTAATCCTCGCGGGCGAAGAGGCAGAAGCCGCAAGCATCGGGCTCGGTCGGCGGACAAAACGGGATGTGGAGGTAGAGGTTGAGCGGTCGGCTGCCGTCGCAGCGCCGCAGCGCCTGGGCCATTGACAGGTCGCGCTGCTGCCAAAAGCGCGGCGAAGGGTGTCCGTACTGGATCTTGGTCCCCGGGGCGCGTCCGACGTGGGCCTCGAGGTAGGCCTCGACCTCGCGTTCCGTCCAGCCGTGTTGCAACGTCGCCTCCGGGGGGACCGGGGCCAGGCCAGTGGCGCCCGGTGCCCTCAGCGTAGCCGATGCTGGGTCAGATGGCCACGCCGGCGGCCCTAAGCGCTGGTGGCGTCGCGCCGAACGCCGCGGCTCAGGGCCAGATCGCTTGATAGGCGGCGCCGGGCAGGCCGTCGGGCAGCGCGGTCTCCTTGCCGTCGGGCCACCGCACCTTGACGGCCGTGGCCTTGCCAGAGGGCCCGAGGCCGAAATGGGCGAAACGCGTGGCAGTGCCGCCGAAGCCACCGCTGCCGAACAACAGACGCTTGCGGACCACGCCGCCGATCGTGGCGCTGACCACGGCGCCGAGGGCGTCTTGGTTGTTGCCCTTGCCGCGGACGACGACGCGGAAGCTGCCGCCCTTTTTGGGGAGATCGTTGCGCAGCACGCGCAGGACCGACACCGGCATCATGCCGTCGCCGCCGCCGGGCCGCGTCTGCACCACGTCGAGGTCGCCGTCGCCGTCGAGGTCGAGCAGCGCCTGTTCGAGGAACACGACGTGCGGCGCCACGCCGGCCTGAAACTTATGGCCTTTCCAACCCTTATCGCCGTCGCGCAGGTAGAGCAGGTCGAGGCTCGGCACCCCGGCGAAGGGGTCGAAGGTGCCACCGCCGCGGCTGGCGATGCAGACGTTGCTGAACCCCTCGGCCTGCGCCTTGGAGAAGTTGGCCGAGACGCCGACCAGCAGATCGTCGCGGCCGTCGAGGTCGAAGTCGGCGATGTGCGGCGACCACGCGCTGGCGCCCCAGGTCGTCCACCACAGCCCGAGCTGGCCGCCGATGTCCTCGAACTGCGCGGGGAGGCCGGCTTTTGGCTTCATGCCGGCGTAGACCGGCGTCGGCCCCGACTCGGCCAGAACGACGTCGACTAGGCCGTCGTCGTTGAGGTCACCGAGCGCCCAGCCCATCGCCCCGGCATAAGGGTGAAAGCCGATCTCCTGCTCGTAGCTGGCGAAGCTGCCGCCGAGGTTGTGGAGCAGGCGGTGGCTGCCCATGTCGTCGCCGACCAAGACGTCGATCTTGCCGTCCTCATCGATGTCGACGGCGGCCGCCACGGTCTGGTTGCCGCCGGTGGGCACCTTCCAGGCCTTGGTGGCGTCGACCATCGGCAGCTTGGGGCCTCGGATCAGCACCCGGTCCTGCATCTCGATGGTCTGCTTCATCGGCGGCACCAGCGTGCAGAGCAGGTCGCTGCTGGTGAATTGGCACTGCAAATGCGTGCAGGGCGGCGGATCGAAGCCGGCCGGGATGAAGAGGTCGAGGTCGAGGTCGCCATCGAGATCGACCGGGACGATACCAAACGCCGCAAAATCCATGATATAGGGGAGAAAAGCCGCGCTGGCGTCCTGGAAGTAGCCCTTGCCGTCGCCGAGGTAGATGGCGGCGCCAGAGAAGCCGCTGAACAGCAAGTCTGGCTTGTTGTCGCCGTTCATATCTGCGGCCGAGCAGGCGAAATTGGGCTGCATCACCGTGGTGTCGAAGGGGCTGCTGGCGAACTGGGGCGGCCCGGCGCTCAGCAAGGCGACGCGGATGGACGTCTTGTTGCCGCTGGAGATGACGATGGTGGCGAAGTCTTGGAAACCATTGCCGTCGAAATCGGCGACCGCGACGCAGGGCCCATAGACGGCGCCTGACACCGCGCCGTACTGCTGCGAGACGTCGATGAACGGGGCTTGCGGCAGCGTGGCCGGGTCGATCTCCATCGACACCGGCTGCGGCAGATCCGCCGTCTCGGCGTCGGCGGCGACGTCTGGGTCTGCCCCCACCTCGGTCGCGGCGTCGCCATCGCTCACCAACACGGCGTCGCCGTCGGGCGGCCCGGCGCCGTCGCCCCCGCTGTCGCCGTCGACGGCGGAGTCGACCACTGCCGCCGCGTCGAGGTCGGCCCCGTCGAGGTCGGCTGCCGCGTCGAGTTCGCCGGCGTCGCCATCATCCCCGGCGTCGGCGTCGGCGGCCGCGTCGCTGGCCTCTGCGTCGGCGGCCGCGTCGCTGGCCTCTGCGTCGCTGTAGGCGCCATCGCTGCCGTCGTCGTGGTCGGCCTCGGACTCGGCGTCGCTGGAGCTGCCGTCAGCGTCGGTCGGCGCTTGGCTGTCGGCCACTCCCTGCGCGCCATCGGTCTCTAGGGCGGCGTCGGGGCCGGCCTCGGCGCCGGCGGCCGTCCCAGACGCGCCGTCGCCGCCGCAGCCGGTGGCCAGCCAGAGCAGCGCCAGGCAGAGGGTGCGGCGCGAGCGCGAGGTCTGCGGGGCTAGGGCCATGTCACGTCGACCGTTTTACCGGCGGGCACGTCGGCGAGCGTGGTGACTTTGCCGTCGGGCCAGCGCACCTGCACCGACGCCAGTGCCGCCGCGGGGCCGAGGCCGAATTCGGCGATGCGCGCCCGGGCGCCGCCATAGCCGCCGTTGCCGACCAGCCAGCGCGTGCGCTTGTTGCCGGCGACCGTGCCGCTCACCACGGCGCCGAGCGCCTCGATGTTGCCGGGTTTTCCCTTGAGCCGCACCCGGGCGAAACTGCCCATGGCTGGCAGGTCGTTGCGCCAGATCCGAATCACGGAGGTGAGCCCGGCATAGGGGCGGGCCTGGACGACGTCGAGGTCTCCGTCGTCGTCGAGGTCGATGAGGACTTGGGAGATCGCCATGAAGTGGGAGTGTGGCCCGGTGGGGAGGTGCTGGGCGATGAAGCCACCCTGCGGCGTGCCGAAGAGCACGAGATCGATGTTTGGGTGGCCGTTGTAGGGCAACTGCGAGCCCTGGGTGCAGCCGGCCGTCACCGGCGCCAGCAGCGCGGGCTCGGTCCACAGCGCGCCGCCGAGGAAGAGGTCATCGTAGCCGTCGCGGTTGAAGTCGGCCGCGAGTGGCGCCCAGCTGCTCGCCGACCACGTCGCGCCGTGCAGTCCGCGCTCCCCGCCTTCATCGACGAAGGCCACCGGCAGGCCAGAGCCCGCCGCCGGCGCGTTCTGCACGTAGGCGTGACATGGGCCCTCGTCGGCTAGCACGAGGTCGGCCTTGCCGTCGCTGTCGAGGTCGGTGACGCCAAAGCCCATGCCGTGGCCGTAGGCCTTGAGGCCGATGTCGGTCTGCGCCATGGCGAAAGCGCCGCCGACGTTGTGCAGCAGGTAGTGGATGCCGAAGTCGTCGGAGACGAAGACGTCGAGCTTGCCGTCGTCGTCGACGTCGATGGGCTGCGGCGCCGAGAGCAAGCCACCGGGCGGCAGCTTCCAGGCCGCTGTGGCGTCGACGAGCGGAGGCTTGGTGCCCCGTATCAAGATGCGGTTCTGCAGCTCGGCGAGGTTCGGCACCGACGTGGTCAAGGCGCAGAAGAAGTCGGCGCCGTCGTAGCCGCACTGCTTGGTGCCACAGGCGGGGCCTGGACCGGGGTTGCCGGCGTCGAACGAGGGCGAGCCTGTGCCGACAAAGACGTCGAGGTCGCCATCGCCGTCAAAGTCGCCAGCCGCCGGCGACCAGGTGGAGAAGTCCATGATATACGGCAACCAGGTCTCGGAGACATCGCCAAAGCCACCGAATCCATTGCCCTGGTAGAGCGCGAGGCCGCTGGCGCCGCCCATCAGCAGGTCGGGCTTGCCGTCGCCTGTGAGGTCAAAGACGGTGCAGGCGCTCGTCGGCAGCAGCAGCGTGGTATCGACCTTGGTAAAGACGTGCGAGAGGCCCTTGCTCGGGCCGTAGCCGAGCAAGATGACATGGATCGTCGCTTTTTGCTGGACACGCTCGACGACCACGATGTCCTCGCGGCCGTTGGCGTCGAGGTCGGCGGCGGCGACGCAGAGGCTGTGCGTCATGTTCGGCGCGATGCCGAAATTGGTCGTCACGTCGGTGAACGCCGCCTGGGGTAGGCTCTTGGGATCGGTCGGCTCCAGCAGGACCTTGCCCACCGGCGCTTGCCAGCTCCAAGCCTCGCTGTCGGTGGCCTCGACCGTGTCGCCGCCGTCGGCGCTGTCGGCATCGGTCGTCTCGGCGCCTGACGTCTCGGCGCCATCCACCGCGGCGTCATCGCCGTCTGCGCCATCCACCGCGGCGTCATCGCCGTCTGCGCCGTCCGTGGGCGCTGGGGCGTCGGAGATGGCGTCGGCGAGAGCGTCGGCGTCGGCGTCGGGGTCCAATGCGGCGTCGCTGGCGGCGTCGGAGGCGACGTCGGCGTCGGAGCTGGCGACGTCGAGCAGGCTGTCGCCGCCGTCCTCGTCGCCGGCGAGCGCGCTGTCGGCGCTGTCCCCGTCGCCAGGCTCGCTGGCGTCCGGTCCGCGGTCGGCGGTGTCTGCAGCCTGGGCGTCGGCAGGGCCCAGGTCGGCGCTGGCGTCCGCGGCGGCGCTGCCCTGGCCGCAGGACGACAGCAGCCCAAGCGCCAACAGCCCGAGGCAGGCCAGCCTGGCCATCGCCACCCGCTCGCCCCGGTGCGCGTTGCTCGTCATCTGCGTCATCGTCTCCTTGATGCTGCCGGCCCCGGCGAGGCGCGCTGCAGGGAGGTTAGAAACCCAGGCGCTGCTTGGCAACTGCCGAGCCTCTTCCCGGTGACGATCGCAGACCTTTGGGCCATGCGGCGCGCCCCTCCTTTGGTCGACACCAGGTGCTGCGCCTCGTCACCCTGGCGCGCCGCGCAGGGAGCCCACCGCCACCCCATGCGACCTGGGCCGCGGTGGACCCACGGCGGTTGTGCGCTACGACGGCCCACGTCCGTCCGCCGGCGTCGCGGCTTCGACCCGCAGCAGGGCGTTGGGATAGCCGCTCTCGGCGCCGTGGCAGCACTCAACGCCGAAGCCGGTCGCTTCTGCGTCGGCCCGCAGGTCGTCCTCGCCATAGACCACGTGCACGAGGCCGCCAGGCGCCATGCGCCAGCCAAAGGCGGTGCCCGTGATCTCGGCGCCCGGCCGCGCCGGACCAGCGGCGTGGACCTCGGCGCTGGTATGAGCGCCATGGCGCAGGCCGCGGCTGGGCAGCAGCGGCCACGACAAGAGCAGCGGGGCGTTGGGCCGCAGTCGCGCCCGCAGCGCCCGCAGCGCCGCCCGCCGCGACGCGACACCGAAGAGGTGCGACCAGGCGCCCCAGCCAAAGAGCGCGGCGTCGTAGGGGCCGGGCAAGTCTGCTGCGCCGTCCAGCGCCTCGGCGCCGCAGCAGAGCACCTGCCCATCGGCGCCGAGCACCTGCTTCGCCGCCGCTGCCAACGCCGGGACGGGGTCGCAGCCATCGACGGCGTAGCCAGCGCTGCGCAGGGCCCCGAGCTCTCGGCCACCGCCGACGCCGAGCACGAGCACCCGCGCCGGCGGCGGCGGAAACGCGGTCTGTAGTGCTTGGCGCTCGAAGTCGAAGAGGCCGAGCTCCGAATGCCAGCCGCGGCGGTAGTGCGCGGCGCGGCGGTAATAGCGCGCGGTCAGGGCGATGGCGTCCTCTTCGCGCATCCAGCGGTTGCCGAGGCGCTGGCTGCGCGTGGCTAGGCCCTGCCCCAGGCGGGCAAGCTCCGCCGCCGCGATCAGTCGAAGTCGACGCCACATGTCTGCGCGTCCTCCGCGTCGGGCCGTGGAGCGGCCTCGCCTACTGGCCGGGCGAGCCTGCGGCCTTCCAGCAGCCGTCGCCGGTTAGGCAAGTCGACCACACCTGAGCGTCGCAGACCGCCTGGCAGGTGCGGGTGCCGGGCACCTTGGGGCCGTCTGGCACGTCGCAGAGCGCTTCGCACGGCTCGACGGCGCCGGCGGTCGGGCACTGGTCGGCGGCGGTGGTGCAGAGGTCCGGGCAGTCGAGGGCGCCGGCGCCGCCCCAGTACGAGGACGCGCAGTTGGCGCCGAGCGGCTTGAGACAATGGTGCACGCCCTGCTTCTTGGAGCCGTCGAGGCAGGTCACCGTCAGCGGCTTCTTCGCGCCGTTGTCGCAGGTGCCCACGAGCTCCTTGCAGCTCTGCGCCGTGACACAGGCCGCCCACTGGCCGCCGACGCAGTCGCGGACGCCGGGGATTCGCGGCGGCACGTCGCCGTGGATGCAGCCGGCTTGGTAGATCTGAGTGCATTCGACCCAGCAGCGCTGTAGCTGGCCCGGACTGCACACCGCGGGGCCGGCGTCCACCGTCGCGTCCACCGTCGCGTCCGCCGTCGCGTCCACCGTCGCGTCCACCGTCGCGTCGCCAGCAGCATCCCCGGCGTCACCCTGCGCGGTCTCTTGAGCGATCTCCACGACCGCGTCTGCCGCGACCTCCGACGCCACGTCAGACGCTGCGCTGTCGGCCGCCGCATCGGCGCTGCTGTCGGCGAGGGCGGCGTCGGTGACCACGTCGGCGCCGGCTGTGGTGTCGGCAGCGGCGTCCCCGGCGGTGTCCTGCCCCACCGCGCCGCCGTCAGCGTCGCCGGCGCCGCCGTCGGCTCCGGTCGCCGCGTCGACGCCATCGCCGCCGCTCTGGCCGTCCGGCTGGAAGTTCGGCAGCTCCGCGCCTGCCGCGGTGTCGCTGCCGGCCGTCTCGGCCTGACCACAACCGACGGCGAGCACAACGACGACGAGCACAGCGACGACGAGCGCCGCCGTCCGCCGCGCTGCCGTCAGACTCGACCAATGGGTCTCTCGCATCGCTGCCTCCCGCTGTCGCTTCAGCTTAGATCACCGCGCCTGGGCTGACTAAGCGTCCGTCAGGCCGGCCGCCGCGGCGCTCGGGTTCGGCGACCTCGCGCCAGGCTGACCACCCGCTTGCCGGCCGCCCCCACGTCGGGGCGTCCACCCCCCCAGCGACTGAGAGGCGACCACCGCCCGGGCTCACTCCCAGCCGCCACGCTGGCGCAAGCGGTCGCCGCGGCGGCGCTTCTCGTCGAGGCGCCGCTCCACCGAGCCCTTGGTGGGCCGCGTCGCCAAGCGTGGCTTGGGCGGCTCCAGCGCCCGCGAGACCAGCTCGGCCAGCCGCTGGCGCACCGTCGCGAGGTTCTGCGCCTGGCTGCGCTGCGCCTGGCAGGTGAGGACCAGCTCGCCATCGAGCGTCAGCCGGCGGCCCGCCAGCGCCGCGAGCCGCGCCTTGACCTCGTCGCGCAAGTCGGCGCTGCGGCGCAGATCGAAGCGCAGCTCGACGCTCGTCGCCACCTTGTTGACGTTCTGGCCGCCCGGACCC
>SXNM01000131.1 GCA_005777155.1 Pseudomonadota bacterium
ACGGCCAGGGCCTCGGGCCGCAGCCGGGCGCCACTACAGGCTGGGCACAGGCGCAGGGTCCTCACCGCCTCCTCTTCGCCCTGCCGCAGCAGCTCCTCGGTCTGCTGCGCCTGCTCGCGCTCGCCCAGAACTCGCCGCCCAGCTCGGCTCCAACCTCTCGGGCGTGCTCTACGTCCTGGACGAGCCGACGATTGGGCTGCACCCGGTCGATAACCGCAAGCTCATCGCGGCGTTCCACGACCTCGTCGGGCGCGGCAACGGACTGCTGGTGGTGGAGCACGACGAGGAGACGATTCGCGCCGCCGACCTCGTCGTCGAGCTCGGACCGGGCGGCGGCGAGCGCGGCGGCAACCTGCTGCACGTGGGGACGCCGGCGGCGCTGCTCGCGGTCGGCGAGAGCCCGACGGGCCAGATGCTGAGAGATCCGGCCCTGCGTCGCAGCCGGGTCACGCCACGGACGGTCGAGGACGCGGCGGCGCTGTGGGTCCGCGGCGCGACGCTGCACAACCTGCGTGGGGTGGACGCCGCGTTCCGCGTCGGGCGCTTCAACGCGGTCATCGGCGTCTCGGGCTCCGGAAAGTCGACGCTGGTGCGCGATCTGCTGGTCGGCGTCGGTGGCCCCCTCTGCGCCGCGGCCGCCGGCAGCGCGCCGACGGGTGGAGAGCGCGCGAGCGAGGGGGCGTGGCGGTTGCCGGCGGGCGCCGGCGCTCGGGCCCTCGAAGGGTTGGCCGCCTTTGGCCGCGTCGAGCAGGTCGACCAGCGTCCGATCGGCCGCACGCCGCGCTCCTGTCCGGCGACGTACATCGGCATCTTCGATGAGATTCGCAAGGTCTTTGCCAGCCTCCCCGAGGCCAAGGCGCAGGGGCTCGGCGCCGGGCGGTTCTCGTTCAACACCGCCGGTGGCCGCTGCGAGACCTGCGCCGGCGCCGGCCTGCAGAAGGTTGAGCTCTCGTTCATGCCGACGGTTTGGATCGCCTGCGACGCTTGCCACGGCAGCCGCTACGACGCCGCGACGCTGTTGCCGCGTCACAAGGGCGCGAGCATCGCCGACGTGCTGCAGATGAGCGTCGAGCAGGCGACCGAGCACTTCGCGGCGCACCGCAACATCGCCGGACCGCTGCGTCTGGCCGAGCGGGTCGGCCTCGGCTACCTGCGGCTGGGTCAGGGCAGCAACACGCTCTCGGGCGGCGAGGCGCAGCGGCTCAAGCTGGTGGCCGCGCTGGCGACCCGGCGGCGCACCTCGACGCTCTATGTGCTCGACGAGCCCTCGACCGGTCTGCACCTGGCCGATCTGCGGCGCCTGCTCGACGTGTTGCACGAGCTGGTCGATCGCGGCGACACGCTCATCGTCATCGAGCACAACCTCGATCTGATCCGCGAGGCCGACTGGTTGGTCGAGCTGGGGCCTGGTGGCGGCAAGTCCGGCGGCCAAGTGCTCTACCAGGGAACGGTGGCGGGCTTGCGGGCTGGCGTCGGCAGCGCCGGTGAGACCTTGACGGCGGCGCTGCTGTAGCGGGCAGCGGCGGCGGGCCGGTCGGGGCCAGGTGGGCCAACGGCGTCGGGACGCATGGCCGGCAGCGGCGCTGGCGCGAGAGTCCGCGGGCACGCCGCTCGGCCGCTTTGCGTCAGCGAGGCTCGGGTGTGGTGAGGCGCCAGATTCGCCGATCGACGACGCACCCTCGCGGCGGAGCTTAGGGCGCGACGACGACGGTGAAGGTGGCGGGCGCCGAGCTGACCTGGGCCGCGAGGTCGCCGGGCTGGCCGGAGAGCAGGCGCATGGCGACGTTGTAGGTGCCCGGCAGGTCGAAGGCGACGTCGCGCGCTGCGCCGTCGGTGATATCGGCGTCGAACCAGAGCGACGAACCCTGCGGCCGCCCCGTCACCAGCCAGCGGTAGGCGCCGGTCAAGGCGATGGGCAGGTTGCCCTTCTGGATGGTGGCGACCAGGTTGGCCGTCTTGCCGACCTTGGCCCCTGCGACGGGCTTGGCGGTGGCGGTCGCCGCGATGAGGCCTGCCTTGGTCGTGCCCTCGAGCGGGATCGACAGCTTCTCGACCTTGCCGCTGCAAAAGCTGCCGTTTACGACACCCCGACACCAGTACTGGTGCAGCTGGCCGTAGTGGGGCTTGCCGCTGCTCGACGACGGCGTGAAGCGCACCTTGAGCGTCGCCATGCCGTAGGGCGGCAGCGTCTGGGTCAGGCTGCCGCCGACCAGCGCGTACTCGTCGCTGGGGCCGCCGCTGACGCAGGCGTCTTGCTGGCTGACGGCGAAGCTGGTCAGGCACCCCTCGACGATCGACAGCGGCGCGCAGCTCTGGTTGGCCAAGGTCAGGACCACCTCGTGCGAGCCGCCAGGGCTGGCCTGAAACATCGGCGGCGCGGGGCCGTAGACTAGCTTGGCCTCGTCGCAGCCGCCGGCCTGAGCAGGGATCCAAACCTCATCGGTGTCGCCCTGTTGCGCGAGCACGACGCGCAGCGACGCCGCCGGCGGGCTCTCGTTGGCGAGCCAATGCACCTGCAGCTCGACGACGCCCCCCTTCTCCAGCGTGTATGGCGCTTGCTGCGGGCCGCCCTGCACGATCGCGGCGGCGTAGCTCTTGGCGAGCTGCGCTTCGGTCACACCGCCATCGGCGGGCTGGAGGCCAAACTCGGCGATGAGCAGCGGCGCCGGTCCGTGGTTCTGCAGCTTGCACGACGCCTTGGTGCCCGGCGGTCCGGCGCCGAGGTCGAGCTTTTGGGCGCCGCCGCAGGCCAGGGTGTAGCTGGAGGGCGGCGTCCATACCGCCTGGAACGACGCCGAGACCGTCTGCGCCGAGGCGCCCTGGGCAAAGACCTTGACCGTGACCGGCGCGGCCTGCTGGCTCTCGGTCGGCGGCTCGTAGCGGACGCAGATCGGCAGCGCGACCGGCGAGGCGCTTGGATTGTCGCCGCCGCCGTAGACGCCGATGGTGGTGCCTGCCGCCGGCGCCTGCACGATCTGCCAAGCGCCTTCGTCGGTCTGCAGCACAACCTCAGAGACCGTCAGCGGCTTGCAGCCGATGTTCTGCAGCGCCGTGCAGGCGACCTTGCCCTGGAACGGCGCGGCGTTCTCGATCTGGACTAGCGGCTTGGTCAGCGCGGCTTTGGCGTCAAGGCAGGGCGTCGCCACGGTCAGCTGTAGGGTCGGGTGCTTCGGGTCATTGCTGTGCACGGTCAAGGTGGCGATGGCCTGCCCCTCCAACGTGGGCTTGGTCGTCCAGACCGCGGCCACCGTCAGCGTCTGAAAAGGCTGCAACATCAGGGGATAGTCGGCCGCGGCCGGCTCGGGGTCGTACCAGTCGAGCGCGATCTGCTTGGTCTCGCTCTGAAACACCAGCGCGTCGATCCGCAGCGGCGCCTCGCCCTTGTTCTCGAGCTCGATCTTGATCTTCAGCTTGCTGTTGTCGACCTGCGGGTTTGGGTTGATCCAGAAGGTCTGCACCGGCGACTCGACGCCATCGAGGCGAGCGACGAGCTTGGGCTGCTGCTGCGGCGTGGCGTCGATGACAGCGCTGCCGGCGTCGCCGCCCGCGCCACCGCCGTCGCCGCCGCCGCTGTCGCCACCATCGCCGCCCGCACCACCACTAGCGCCATCGCCATGGACGTCGGCGTCTCCGGACCCGCCACCGTCGGTCGCAGCGCCGCCACCGTCGGCCTGGCCGGCGTCGCCGCCGCCGAGCCCGGCGTCGCCGCCCTTGCCGAGGTTGGGATCGACCTCCAGGCCCGTCGTGCCGCCCTCTCCTTCGCCGCTACAGGCGGCGACTGAGGCGAGGGCGAGAGCGAGGGCGAGCGCGGGAATCCGAGCGGTGGACATCGCTCGGACCATCGCGCATCCGGGCTCTTTGGTCAAGGTTGGCCTCGCCGAAGCGCCCGGCCTCGGCGTGGCTGACCTCGGCACGCCGGGCGAGCCCTCATCGCCTGCGACACGCCCGAGGCCGCGATCGGTAGCGCCTGCGCCGGCATCGGGGCAGGCTGCGCCGACGATTGGGGGCGCGATGCGCGTCTGTCCAGGCTGCGGCATAGAGACCAGCGCTGAGCGATGCCCGACCGATGGCCTCGTCACGCTTGACGCCGCGCTGCTCGAACGCAAGGACCCCTTCCTCGGGCGGACCATCGCCGGCCGATACGTCGTCGAGTCCCACCTCGGCAGCGGCGGAATGGGCGCCGTCTACCGGGCACGCCACCGCGAGACGGGCGGCATGGTGGCCCTGCAGGTCATGCGGCGCGATGGCGGCGAGGACAGCGACGCGGTCAAGCGGTTCTCGCTGGAGGCACAGAACGCCGCGGTGCTCTCCAGCGCCCACTCCGTCCGCGTGCTCGACTTCGGCGCCGACGACGAGACGCTGTTCCTGGTCATGGAGCTGCTCGACGGCGAACCGCTGGACGTCCGCCTGCGACGGGGCGCGCTGCACTTCATGCGAGCCACTGCCAAGACACTGGTGCAGATCTCTCCAAAGGCGCTTTTGCCCGGCACGACGTCAACCTTCGGTTGTGGGATGGAGGGGCGCACGTCTCCGATCGCCATCGGAGCCAAGGCGGGCGGGGTGTGGGTGGCGACGGCAGGCGCTGGCGATGCCGCGCTGGTGTCGCGGATCGACGCTCAGGGCATCGTCGATCAGCGCAAGGCGCCCCTGACGCCAGAGTTCCAACCTGCCGGGTTGGCCGAGCATTCGGACCAGCAGCTCGCATTGCTCACCGCCCACAAGATTAAATTGCCAGAGCTCACCGTGTGGGGGCCAGATGGCAACCTCCGGTGGAAGAGCGCAGTGTCCGGTATCTCCGACAAAAACTTGTTCAGCATCGATCTCTCCGCCAGCTTCGCGGTGCGCCCGGGGCCTGGCGCAGGGTTTTTGGTGCTCGGCAATTTCGCTTCGTCGATCTCCGGCGTCGCGCTGCTCCAGGGCGGCGACACCGCGCCAGTCATGCCGAATGCCGTGAGCATGATTGGCCCAATGCTGGTGGGCCGGCACGACCGGCTCCACGTCGCGTGGATTGAGTCTTTCTTCCCGCCGAAGCAGTTCGTCCGCGTCTTCGATGCCTTCGGCAACGCCACCTGCGACGCTTCAGGGCCCCGCTGGAGCAAGTCCCTCAACGACTGCGACGACAAAGATCCGTGCACTTTCGACCGCTGCGACGCTGCCCATTCCGGCTGTTGGCACTCGGTGCTGGCCGATGGCTCGTGGTGCGGCGACGGCGCGACTTGTCAGACCGGCGTGTGCGTCAAGAAGCCGTGATCACGGGGAATCCCAGGCCGATGCCGGGTCGACGACGAGGTTGATCTTCAGCGGCGATTCAATCCACGCAACGACGGGTTTCGACGAGGCGCGTCCCACCATCGGCCAGCCTTGGACGCTGGCCGACTGATAATCCCTGCTTTCAGGCGTAGCAGGACGGGCCGTGGGAAGACGCAACTGGTCAGAGAGCGCCGAGACGTAGAGAATTTTGCAATGGAGCCGCCGCGCTGCCTGACCTGGCCCGTGACGCCGCCTCCGCCGCGCAGCGGCCCTGCCCGCCGCAGCGACGACGAGGTCGAGGCGCCGGCAGGCTGCAGAGCAGCTTGGATGGCCGTCGAGGCTGGGCCGGCTTTGCCCGATGGCCGACCAGGGCGACCGAGCGCGCAATTGACCCGACCGGCCGACGCGCCTAAGCTCTGAGGGCTCGCATGAAGGCTGGGCGGGAGGCACGATGCGGAGCCGGGTGGATGTCATGGGCGCGCTCTTGCCAGCGCTGGCGGCCCTTGCGACGGCCTGCGGCGCCGGAGAGCTGGGGGCCGGCGCCGACGTCAGCGCCAACGCCGACAGCGCCGCTGACGGGGGTGGCGACGGCGTCGCGCTCGATGCGGTCAGCGACACCGCCGCCGCGGACGTCGGTGGCGACAGCGCAGCGGTCGACGTGTCGAGTGACGCTGCGGCTGCAGACAGCGTCAGCGACGCCGCCGCCGACACCGCCGCCGACGCCGCCGCCGACACC
>SXNM01000132.1 GCA_005777155.1 Pseudomonadota bacterium
GGCCACGGTGCGGCTGCAGGTCGGCGGGCTGGCGGCGGCGGCGCATGGCCGGCGGCTGGCGCGCGGTGAGGCGGTGTCGCCTGCCCTCGCCGGCTTGGTGCAGCGGGTCGGCGGCCCGGCGCCAGCAGGGGAGCAGCGTACATGAGCACGAACGACTACCCAGCGCCGTTGGCCTTGCAGGGGCTGACGCTGGCGGCTGCGGCGGCCCGCATGGGCGCCGAGCTGCGCGGGCCCGATCGACCGCTGCGCTACCTGGTCCGCATGAAGTACCCGCGCGACGAGGTCGCCGACGTGCTGACCTACGCCACGGCGGCGGGGTACGTCGACGCCTTCGCCGCCAGCGCTCACGAGGCGCTCTTGGTCGAGCGGCGCTTTCTCGGCGCAGGCAGCGAGCGCGCCTTGGCGGCCGGCAAGTCGCTGCTGGTCTGCGACGGCCTCGCCGACGAGCTCTTCTTCCAATTCCATTGCGACACGGTGGCCGAAGGACGCGTCGCGACGCTGGCTGGCTTTGTCGACCCGAGCGCGCACGTCCACCCGCGCGCGGTCGTCGAGGCTGGCGTGCGCATCGGCGCGCGGAGCCGCGTCGACGCCGGCGTGGTCCTGTACCCCAACACCGTGATCGGCGCTGACGTCCACATCATGGCGAACGCGGTGCTCGGCGGGGAGGGGTTCGAGACCAAAGTGCTCGGCGGTCGTCGCATCCTCATCCCGCACAGCGGCGGCGTCATCGTCGAGGACGGCTGCAGCGTCGGCAGCGCGGTGTGCATCGATCGCGGCCTGTTCGGCACCTTCACCCGCGTCCGGGCTGGCGCTCGCATCGACAACCTCTGCCACATCGCCCACAACGTCGATATCGGCGAAGAGTCGTCCATCGTCGCCTGTTCGCTGGTCGCGGGCAGCGTGCGCGTCGGACGCGGCGTGTGGTGGGGGCCCGCCTCGCTGAGCAACCACGAGATCGTCGTCGGCGACTGCGCCTACATCGGCAGCGGCTCGGTGGTGACGCGAGATCTCCCGGCCCACGCGCTGGCGTTCGGCGCGCCGGCCAAGGTCAAGGCCTTCGCCTGCCGCTGTCGGAACAAGGTCGAGGTCGTCGACGGCGCCGCCCGCTGCGACAAGTGTGGCACGCGCCTCGTCGTCGACGGCGACGGCTTGCGGGTCGACGACGGGCTCGGGAGCCGCTAGCCGTCGCTGCGGCTCACATCTTGGTGACGCCCGGCCCGAGGAAGCGGCTGTAGAGCTTGGCGCGCCGACGCTCGACGTTGCGGGCGACCCGCTCGAGCAGCGCCTCGCCCACCATTGCCAGCGTATCGGCTGTCCAGGGCTGCCGGAGCACGGCCTGCGGCAGGTCGCGCGTGGCGGCGCTGCGCACCCAGAAGCGCTGCCGGCCCCGCCTCAGGTCAGCGCGGTCTTGCTCGGTCAGGCTTGGCTCGGCGAGGAGCTGGTCGTAGGCCTCGAGCATCAGCGCCGTCGCCTTGCCCTGCTGCTCGTAGGTCGTGCTCATGTTGGCGCCGTGCATCCGATAGGCGAGCACCACGCGTTCCAGGCGGACCATGTCGCCCAGTGACGCCAGCAGGTACCACTGCTGCCAGTCACCGCAGTGACGGTTGAGGATCGGGTACGCTGGTACCTTGGCGTGCACGGCGGTTCGGACCACGGTGCAGATCGCTGGGACGTTGTTTTCATAGGCGAGCTCGCGCCGCAGGTCCGTCGCCGCCAGCCGCGTCGTCGCCCGGCCCGGGATGACGTTGCGGTGCGCCAGCGCTTGGCCGGCGCCGTCGACCGGCTGGTGGTAGCCGAAGACCCCGATCACGCTGGCGTCGCGCTCGAGCTGCGCCATGGCGTCGGCCAAGAAGCGGTCGTCGACCAGGTAATCGTCCGCCGACATGAGGAGATACGCGTCGGTGCCGATCTCCGCCACCCGGGCGCGGTAGTGCTCCACGTTGCCCATGTTCTTGGGGTTGCGGACGAGCTCGACGCCCGGAAAGGCGCCGACCGCCGCGCGCAGCGTCGCTTCGTCATCGTTCGGCGAGCAGTCATCGCTGACGACGATCCGCTCGGCTGGCCGCGTCTGTCGCTGAAGGCTGGCGAGGACATCTGGAATGAACTTCGCGTAGTTGTACGTGAAAATGACGACTGTTAGCTGCATCGAGGGCTCTCCGCGCGGACACCGTGGCGCTCGCTGCACAGGGCAGGCGGCGGCGGGATGCTAGACGGCGCGAGGGTCGCGGTTCAAGCTCTCGCGCCACTTGGGTGGCCGCGGACGGTGTGGCGGGCCACTGTGCTGGGCGGGGTCTCTCCGCTCGGTCTTCGAGTCGGCCGACGTGGCGTCCGTTGGGAGTGACGTGCGACCAGGACAATCCGAAGCGACGACGGCGAGCGAGACCAAGCGGCAGGTCCTCTGGTCCGCCGCTGGCTTCCTCTTTCCGGCGCTGTCGTCCATTTTCCTCACACCTTACGTCATTCGCGGCCTCGGCGATGCCCGCTACGGCCTGTTCCTGGTGGCGATGACCACCATCGGCTTTCTCTCGCTGCTCGAGCTCGGGCTGGCGTCGGCCGCAGTCCACACGTTGACCACGGCGCGCGCCGGCAAAGGCGTGGCCTCGACGCAGGCGACCTTCTGGACGGTGACGGCGATCTTCGCCGGGCTCGGCGCCTTCGGCGGTCTGGGCCTGTTTGCCGGCCACGAGTGGGTGGTCGATCGCGTCTTCCAGGTCGCGGCCAGCGAGCGGCAGGACGCCCTGTTTTGCATCCAGCTCGCCGCCCTCGGCCTCGGCACCAACCTGCTCGTCGTGCCCTGCTTGGCGTGGCTCGGCGCCTGCGAGCGCTTCGACCTGCAGAGCAAGGCCGGCATCGTCACCAACGTCCTGGCCACCCTCGGCGCGGTCTGGCGCGGCGCCGAGGGCGACCTCCGCGGCGCCCTGTGGTTTCAGATCGGCGGCGCCGTGGCGTCGCTGCTGGCGCTTGGCGCGACCGTCGCTTGGCTCTCGGCGACCGAGCTGCGGCCGACGCGGCCGACCTGGGCTGTGACGCAGGCGCTCTGGCGCTTCGCCTCCTACCAGATGCTGTCGCGCATCGCCGGCGGCGTCGGCCAGCAGATCGGCAAGCTGGTCCTGACCGCGACCCTTGGACCGGCGCAGCTGGCGTGGTTCGCGTCGCCGTTCTCGATGATGCAGCGGGTCCAGGGGCTGCTCGGCGCCGCCGCTGGCGTGATGTTCCCGCAGACCGCGCGCCTCACCGCCGCCGGCGACGACGAGGCGGTGCGCGTCGCTTTCCGCCGCGGCCAGAAGGTGCTGGTTCCGCTAGCGGCGATCTTGTGCCTGCCCTTCGCCTTCTGCGCCGAGCCGTTTCTGCGGGCCTGGATCTCGCCGGAGTTCGCGGCGCGGGCCACGTTGCCGATGCAGGTCTCGGCGCTCGCTTTCGCCGTCAGCGGCGCCGGCGTCGGCCAGGTCAACCTCTTGCTCGGGCGCGGACGCAGCCAGGCCGTCTTTCGCCTCGAGCTGACCCACGTCGTCGTCCACACGGCGCTGTTGTGGCCGCTGACGCTGCGTTTTGGCGCCACCGGCGCGGCCCTGGCATTCGCCGCTGGCTGGGTGGCCCTGGCGGTCGGCGAGGTCGGCGTGCGCGGCGAGATCGGGCCTGACGGCTCGCGCGGCCTGCTGCGGGTCATCGCCGTCACCGCCTTCGCCTGCCTCGGCAGCGGGCTGCTGGTGCGGCCCCTCGCCGAGGCGGCGACCCCGCTCGGCGTCCTGGGCCCGCTGGCGTGTTGCGGCTTGGCCTCGTTGGCCTCGCTCGCCGTCCTCGCCTCCTGGCCGGGCGTCTTTGGCGAAGACGAGGCCATCGCCGCCGAGCTGCGGGGCGCCCCAGCCGCCATCGGCGCCACGCTGCGTCGCCGCCTTTCCCGGCGCTGATTCCGCCCCGCCGCATCGCCGCCGCCGCCGAAGCCACCGCCGGTGCATTGGCACGACGACATCGTTCCGCAGCGCTTGCACCGCCCGTGCACCGCTTGGCGACAGCCTCCGTGCTGACGCGGCAGCCCGCCGCCGTCGGAGGCCCCCGTGACCCATCCCCGCCCAAGCTGGCTGCGCCTTTGCCATGAGGTCGCCTTCCCGCGCCAGCTCGCTCTTGGCATCTTCTTTCTTCGCCTGTTCGGCGATCGCGACCGCACCCGCCGGCGAGAGGAGCGCCTCTGCCGCTGCGCTGTGGGCACGGTCGGGCGGGCGCTGCGTGGCTTCCTAGCGGCCCGCGGCCTGCACCTCGTGCCCGGCTACGAGCGCCACGACCTCAAGCACGTGCTCTTCGGCTTTGGCACCGACCCGCCTGACGAGATGCGGATGCAAGCCTACATGTGGGGCAACGCGCCGCTCGGCCTCGACAGCGCGCTCGGCGTGCTCTTTCTGGTCTGGACCCCCGACATCTGGCGCGAGCTGCCCGCGCTCTGTCGTCGCGGCCGCGCCGCGCCGAGGCTCGACCGGCTCGACTTCGACGCCGTGATGGACGCTGACCTCGAGGGCCTGCGTCAGCGCCTGGGCATCGTCGCGCTCGACCCTGAAGCGGGCATCGTCGGGCTAGTTGCAGCTCGTTCGGCCGGAGCCATCGACGCGCACCACGACGGTGTCTAACGAGCCTTTGGTGGCCTCGCTCTGCTCCCCGACGCAGACCACCGTGCCGGTGCTCATCGTCGCGCAGTCACGGATGACGTCGGCGGTCCCGGCGAGCGTGCTCGGGCCCTCGCGGCTCCAGATCTGCTTGCCAGTAGCGTCGAGGCCGACGAGCCACCAGCCGATGTCGACGCCGTTGACCCGCGCTGCGCAGGACACGCGCCCGAAAATCCTGCGGCTGCAGGATGTTGAACCCGGCGACATAGGCGCCAGCGTCAGGTGCCGGCGCGACGCCGTAGGGGTGATCGCTGCCTGACAGCGGCATCGTCAGCTGCCAGAGCGGGCGCGACGCACCGACCACGCACTTCCCCGCCTCGCAGCGGTCGCCTTTGGTACAGGCGTCGCCATCGTCGCAATTGCGCGGGCTGCCCTTGCAAGCGCCCGCCGAACAGCCGTCTTGCTCGGTGCAGGCGTCACCGTCGTCACAGCCGCCGCCGAGGGCTACCTGCGCGCTTATGGCGCCGACCCGAAGCCCGAGTACCTCTACAACGCGGCCCGCGCCGAGCACCGCGCCCTCCGCCTCGACGTTGCAGAGGCGCTCTACATCCGCGTGCTCGGCCACGAGAGCGACAACCCGTTGATGATCGAGCGCACCAAGAGCCACCTCGCCGAGCTGCGCAACCTGCGGACCGCGCTGGCCAAGGCAGAGGCTCAGGGCAAGGCCAAGGCGCTGGAGCTCGCCCGTCGCGAGGCCGCCGACGACAGGCTCGAGTCCACCAGGCCCCGCCGAGCCGCGCCCAGCGCCGCCTCAGCGGCCGAGCGAAGCGCCGCCCTCAGCGCCCAAGTCGAGGCCGCCGCCAGCGCCGCGA
>SXNM01000133.1 GCA_005777155.1 Pseudomonadota bacterium
ATGCGCGCGACGTCACCGGCTCGGAGATCTTGGAGGAAGAGCGCGCAACCGGCCGTCGCAGCTATCGATTCGTCCCCGGCCCCGTATTCAGTCATGTCCTGCTCGCCGATGAGCTCAACCGCACACCACCCAAGACCCAAGCCGCGCTCCTACAGGCGATGGCAGAGCGGCGGGTCAGCGCGGGTGGTCAGACCCTCGTCCTTGAGCCGCCGTTTCTGGTGTTGGCGACGCAGAACCCCATCGAACAGAACTGCACGTATCCGCTCCCGGAGGCGCAGCTCGACCGCTTCATGCTCTCGATCTACGTCGATTACCCGAGCTACGATGAGGAGGTCGAGATCGTTCGACGCACCGCACAGGGGGATCTCGGGCCGCTGGACGCCGTCATTGACCGCGATGAGGTGCTCTCGATTCAGCGCCTAGTCCGCAGCCTACCCGTGGCCGACCACGTGGTGCGGGACGCCGTGCGTTTGGTCCGCGCGACGCGCCCGCAAGAAGGCGCGATGCCCGCGTCGCTGCAGGGCTTCATCGCTGTCGGCGCCAGCCCGCGCGCTTCCCAATGGCTCGTGGCAGGCGCTTGTGCTCGCGCCGCGCTCGAGGGTCGTCGGACCCCGACCCTTGCCGACGTGCGAGGACTCGCCGAGCCAGTACTGGCCCACCGCCTGCTGCCGAGCTTTCGGGCCGAGGCCGAAGGCTTCGACGGTCGCGCCCTGGTCCGCAAACTGACCGAGGCTTTGCCCATCGATCCGAGGGCTTGATGGCCGCACGGCCGTCGCGCATCTTCGCAGCCGGCGACGCTCCTACCGACGCCCCCCGGCGCCTGCTGCTCCGCGCCGCCGAGGTCGTCGCGCGCGCTGGCGTGCTGCGGCTCTCAGCGCGGCGCCTCCACGACGGTGCCCCTGGCGGCGCTCACCTCAGCACCCGGCGCGGCGGCGGCGTCGAGTTCGCCGAGCACCGAGACTACGCGCCAGGCGACGACCTCCGGCACCTCGACTGGCACGCTACCGCCCGGCGCGATCGCCTGCTGGTCAAGCGCTTTCAGACTGAGGTCCACTCCGACCTCTGGCTTGTCATCGACGGCTCAGCCAGCATGGCGCTGTCGCACGCGACGACGCTCGATGAGTGCGACAAGTGGGCCAGCGTCACCACCATCGCTATGGCGCTCGCGTTGATCGCGCTCCGAGAGGGCGACGCCGTGGGCCTCGAGGTGCCAGGCGCGATCGCGATGCCACCCCGCGGCGGACCCTTGGCGCGCCAGCGCGTCGCCGAGGCGCTGTCGAGCCACCGACCCGGCGGCGACAGCGGCCTGCCGACGCTGCGCCCGGGTCGCCGCGGCCGCTGCTCGGTGATCGTCTTCTCCGACGTGCTCGCGCCGCCCGAAGCCGCCGTGGCCGCCCTTGGCGTGCTGGTCCGCGCCGGCGCAGAGGTGACCTTGGCACAGACGCTCCATCCGCTGGAGCGCACGTTCGCCTTCGACGACTTGGTCGAGCTTCACTGCGAAGAGTCAGGCGTCGTCCAGCTCTTCGATCCACGCGCCGCGGCAGAGGCAGCTGCTTTGATGGCTGAGCACCGCCTCGCGGTCCGCCAAGCGGCGGCGGAGGTCGGCGTCCGCCTGATAGAGCTCGAGCTCGAAGACGACCCGAGCGCCATCCTCCGCGCCTTCGTCCACGCGCTCGGCAGCGGAGTCCCAAGGTGATCGGCTTCCAGCACCCGTGGCTCTTGCTCGGTGCGATGGCGGCGCTCTGGCCGCTCTGGCTCCACCTGCGCGGGCGCAATCGGGCGCATACATTGAAGTTCTCTGCGATCCAGTTCCTCCACCGCCAGCACCCGCAACGGGCACGCGCGCAGCGCCTTCGCGAGCGCGCGCTCTTGCTGGCTCGGGTCCTGCTCGCCGCCGGCGTCGCCATCGCGCTCGCTGGGCCGCTTGTGCCAGGCTGCGATGAGTCCGATACGCCGCTCGCCGACCGTCCGCTGGCGCTGGTGCTGGTGCTGGACGACTCGCTGTCGATGAGCGCCCGCACCGACGGGCTCGGTGTCCGCTTCGAGCGTGCACGCAGCCGCGCGCTGACGCTGCTTGAACGCCTCCCGCGCGGCTCCCGCGCCATGGTCGTGACATCTGCGCTGCCGGCACGCGCCCTCCGCCCCCGCCTCGACGCCGACATCGACTCGCTGCGAGGCGACGTGCAGTCGCTGCAGCCTCGCCAGAGCGGCGACGACGCCCTGTCTGCGCTCCAGCTGGCGGCGCGCCTGCTCGCCCACACCGACGAGGACGATCGCCGCGTGGTCATCCTCTCGGACCTGCAGGCTCCCGGTTGGAACAGTTGGCCGCAGCAGGCGCTGGCAGGACTGCGCGTCGAAGTCGAGACGATCGCAGGTGAAGTGGAGAACACCGCGATTTTGTCCGCCGAGGCGACTCCGGCGCCCGAGCGTGGCGCGCATCAGTGGCGGCTCGTCGTCGAGCTCGCACACGAGGGTCGGCGGCCCTTCGTCGGACCTCTGGTCGTTCGGGTCGGCCCCCAGGAGGTTCGACGCCAGGTGGAGGTCGCCGCCGGCGCGCGACGCCGTTTCGAATTGCCGCTGCAGGCTGCCGACGCCTTCGTCGAGGTCGCGCTCCCAGGCGGCGACGGGCTCGACCGCGATGACGAGCGGCTCTGTGCACTCGGCGGTGGGGCAGCGCTGCGCGTCGCGCTGCTCAACGGCGCGCCCAGGCCGGTGGCCCGTGAGGACGAGGTCCACTTCCTGCACCAAGCGCTGCTCTCAGCATCCGGCGGCGGCACCGAGATCGAGGTCACGCTGGTCCAGCCGAGCGAGCTCGACGCCACGCGACTGCAGGCCTTCGACGTCGTCTGGGCGGCCAACGTCGGTGAGCTGCCCAAACCGAGCGTAGACGCGCTCCGCGCACGGCTAGAGGTCGGCATGGGCCTAGTCGTCAGCGCCGGCGATGAGAGCGCCCCGGCTGCTGGTACCGGTTGGCTGCAGTCGCTGCTGCCTGACCTACTCGGCCCCGCGCAAGATGGCCCCGCGCTGCCGGGAATTCGCCATGAGGAGGGCCCGCCGACGGCTGAGCTTGATCCCGCCGCTCGGGCGCTGCGGCGGGCGCTCGCCGGCGTCGAGGTCGGGTTGCGCGACCTCCAAGTTCACCGCCGCCTGACCGCTCTGCCCAGCGTCGACCTCGAGTCCAAGGTGGCGCTGCGCCACGATGACGGCGCTCCGGCGCTGTTGGCCAAGACGGTCGGCAGGGGGCGTGTGCTGGTGTGGACGTCGAGCATCGACCTCGACTGGAGTGACTTGCCGTTGCAGCCCGGAATGTTGCCCCTGGTCACGGCGCTCGTGCAGCACGCCCCAGCCGGCGTCGGCACCCGACCCCGCGGTGAGTTGGAGCCAGGCCAGACCTTTGAACTCGCCCGGGCGCCAAACGCGACGGCCCTCGAGATCGCCGATGCTGGGGGCGCGGTCGTGGTCACACTGGCGCGCGACGTCCGCCGATCGCGTTGGCGCATCAACGGGTTGCCGTCGCCCGGTCTCTATCGGGTGCGTGAGCGCGACGACGGCGGCGCGATGACGCCGCTGCCCGATCTCTTCGTCGTGCCGCCCGTCGCCGAGAGTCGACTCGCCGACGTCGTCAAGCCGCCGCGGGTGGGTCGTTCCGGCGCGGCGGCTGCGGTCGTCGCGGCAGCGCGCCAGCCGAGGGTCCCAGTGGCGCCAATCGCGCTCGGGGTGCTGCTGATGCTGCTCATCTTCGAGGCGTGGCTGCTCGCCGGCGACCGCCGCATGGCCCGCCCGGCGAACGCATGAGCGCCGCCGACCACGGCAGCGCGCCGACCATCGTTTTTGCCGACAACCACCTGCTCGTCATCGCCAAGCCAGCTGGCATGCCCACGCAGGACGACGCGAGCCGCGACCTCTCGCTCCTGGCATGGGCCAAGGCCGAGATCAAGCGCACCCATGGCAAGCCAGGCGAGGTGTTCCTCGGGCTTGTTCATCGCCTCGACCGACCGACCAGCGGGCTCCTTGTCCTCGCCCGTACCTCCAAAGCGGCGTCGCGCCTCTCCGCTGCCATGCGTGAGCGCAGGGTGCGCAAGCGCTACTTGGCGCGCTGTGAGGCGATGCCGGCGGCGCCGGAGGGCCTCGTCGAGGGGTGGCTCGCGCCCGGCGTCGATGGCGCCAGCAGCCGGATCGTCGCCGCCAGCCACCCGCGGGCGCAGGCGGTCGCGCTGCGCTTTGCTGTGTTGCAGGCCGGCCCCGCGCCTCTGCTCGTGGTCGAACTGCTGACGGGCCGCAAGCACCAGATCCGCGCCCAGCTCGCCGAGCTCGGAGCGCCGATCGTGGGAGACCTCCGCTACGGCGCCAAGCCCACAGGATCAGGATCGATTGCCGTGCCGCCCTACGCCATTGGCCTCCACTCCTACGAGCTTGAGCTGCCCCACCCCATCGGCGGTGGGCTGCTGCGTTGGCGCGCGCCGGCGCCGGCTTGGCTCGGACCAGTGCCCGAGCCGCTCATGGACCCGTCGCCACCCGCGTAAGAACGATCCAGATCGACCCGCTGGCAGCCGATGGCGCCCCACCGGCACCTCGGAGTCCGCACTCGCACCATGAGATCCAAGAGCCCCGATTTCGCGCGTATCGGTCCGACTCGGCGACACGGCAGGGCGCTTGGCACGGCGCTCAGCCGGTTCTCGCCCCAAGGAGCGAAAGCAGGCAGTCAGCCCCCGCCTCATCGCCCCGAGTCGACCGAACGCACTGAAATCCCAGGCAACACCAGACGTCTGCGCCCTCTCAACAGGACCGCCAGCCGTCTGTCACGAGCGCCGTCTCGCTGTCTCTCCTACGAGCCCATGGCGGCAGGCCGTCGTCGTGGCTGGCAACGGCCATCGACGCAATCTCGACGCACGGCAGCCGAGAGCCCGCAAGCTCGTGCTCCATCGCGCTAGCCAGCGCTCCGCCCTCGCCGTGGCCAGACCCGCCGATGGGCACCGGTTGCCGTCGCGCCGCAGCCTAGCGCAAGCTGCCGCGATGCACAGACCGGTCCCGCGGACGTCACGCTGCTCGACGCCAGACGTGCTGCACCTGTGCCGAGACCTCCCGCCGGCGGCAGGGCAGGGTGGACTCTCCGTGGCCGTCGCGTCCCTCCTCGCCGGCCTGTACTCTGCCGGATGCCGCCAAGCCGCCCTGTCCTTCGACAATTGGCGGCCTCGCCGCGACGCTGGGCACACGCTCGTCCCCGCCGCGGCCGACTTCGGCCCCACTTGGCGCCTTGACGGACCAGCCGCGCTCGCCGACGCCGAGGCCGCCGCTGCCCAGTGGCTTCACGCTCAAACAGATAGTTTAGTCTTAATTCACAGTGACCTCCTCGTGCCCACAGGGCTCGCCATCTCCGCGGCGACCGGGCGACGCGCGGTGCTTGTCACTCACGTCCTGCAAGGCGACCAGCGCCGACTGCACGGCCTTGAGCGCCCTACTGCCAGCGAGCTGGCTCAGCGCGCCGGGCTCGACGCCGTCGACGCCGTCATCGCCCCCTCTGCCTTTGCCGCGCAACGTCTCGCCATGGAGACCCAAGACCTACCACTGGTCTACCTCGCACCGCCGCCAAGGCGCCGCCCGGCCGACGTCGCGCCCGCAGCCAGCGACCCCGCCCAATTGGCTGCGACCGTGGATGAAGCTGGTCCTCACCTCGTCTACGCTGGCCGCTTCGACGCCATCAAGGGCATCGACGTCCTGCTCGAAGCCCTGCCGCACCTCTGCGCTGCTGTCCCTACCCTTCGCCTCACGTTGGCTGGCGGCCTGCCGCACAACACCCGCAGCGACGAGCGCTGGCGGCGACAGATCGCTCTGGCTGCACAGCGCGCCGGCCTCCGACCGAGCCAGCTCTGCCTCCCAGGGTTCGTTGAGCACGACACCGCGCTGTCCCTGCTCGCCTCAGCAGACGTGGTCGTGATCCCCAGCCGAACCGAGACCTACGGCCAAGTCGCGGCCGAGGCGATGGCCGCCGGCCGCTGCGTGGTCGCGTCCGCGGTCGGCGCCCTCGCCCAACGTCTGAGACACGGCGTCGACGCGCTGCTGGTTCCCGCCTCCGACCCCGCAGCGCTCGCTGAAGCCCTCAGCAGGGCGCTGACCGACCCGGCGCTGCGGAAGCTCCTCGGCGACGCCGCCGCACAAGCAGAAGCGGCCCGGCCCGACCCCATTGCGGCGTGGCAGGCGGCGCTCGGTGCGATCGCCCAGCAGTCACCCCGGAGAAAGATCGCCGTCTAAACATACATAAATCGATTTCTATTCAGTTCGATGTGTCGACAGCGTGTCCTGTCTTGGCCGCCAACCGCGCGCGGCCAACTCGCGCCACGCATGCTCCAGGTCTTTGTCGCCGCGGCCGCTCAGGTTGACCACCACCAGCGCCTCTGGCCCGTGCCGCGGTCCCGCGAGGGACCGCTGACCGGCAGCCAGCGCGGCGAGGGCGTGGCTCGACTCCAGCGCCGGCAAGATGCCTTCGCGGCGGCACAGCCAGGTGAAGGCAGCCAGCGCCTCGTCGTCGGTGGCCGCCAAGTACTGCACGCGGCCCGTGCGGGCCAAGTGGGCGTGCTCTGGGCCAACGCCCGGGTAGTCAAGACCCGCCGAGATGCTGTGTGCCTCCAAGATCTGGCCGTCGGCATCTTGCAGCACCAGAGAGTGCGCGCCGTGCAGGACTCCAGGTCGTCCGCGGGCGATGGCCGCGCCGTGCAGACCAGAGTCCAGCCCGTGGCCAGCGGGCTCGACGCCGAACAGCTGAACCTCGGGCCGATCCAAGAACGCAGCAAAGGCGCCGATCGCGTTGCTACCGCCGCCAACGCAGGCGTAGACCGCGTCGGGCAGCCGGCCCTCCTGCGCCACACACTGTCCGGCGATCTCCTCACCGATGACCCGCTGCAGCGCGCGTACCAGCGTCGGGTAGGGGTGAGGGCCAGCCACGGTGCCAAAGACGTAGAACGCGTCGCGCACCTGCTCCGTCCAAGCCCGCAGCGCGTCATTGATGGCATCCTTCAGGCTTCGGCTGCCGCTGCCCACCGGCACCACCTCAGCGCCAAAGAGCTGCATGCGGCGGACGTTCGGCTGCTGCCGCTCGACGTCCTTTTCGCCCATGAACACCGTGGTCGGGAGCCCAAAAAGCGCCCCGGCCATCGCCGTCGCCACGCCGTGCTGCCCGGCCCCCGTCTCGGCGATCAGGCGCGTCTTGCCC
>SXNM01000134.1 GCA_005777155.1 Pseudomonadota bacterium
CGGCGCTGTCGGCGAGCTGCCGCAGCCGCCCCGCCTGCGCCCGCAGCGACGCCGCCAGCGCCACCCGCGGCAGGTCGCGGACGTCGTCCTCGGCGGCAAAGTCGAGCCGCGCCTCCAGCTCTGCCAGGGCGACGATCGCTGGCCCCCGCAAGGCCTCGAGCGCCGACTGTAGGCGGCCATCCAGCGCCGCCAGCGCCGCCCGCCGCGCCTCCTCAGAGCGGGCCGAGATGAGGTCGGCGGTGGCCTCTGCCTGCAGCAGGCTCAGCTTGCCCGCCAGCACGGCGCGTCGGCTGAACTCGCCGGGCCCCGCCGGTCGCGCGCCCGCCCGCCGCAGGGCGTCGCAGACCGCGTCGACCACCGCCACTGAGCCGTGCAGGTGCAGCTCAGCAGTGTCCTGCCCGGTGGCCGTGCGCGGGGCGTGGAAGCCGACCACCATCGCTTGGTCGAGCAGCGCCCCAGCCTCATCGAAGAGCGCGGCGCGGCGCAGCTGGCCATGCCGCAGCCAGGTCGGCGGCCGCTGGGCGAGGGTCGCCGTCAGCGCGTGGCTCTGCGGCCCAGACAGCCGCACGATGGCGAGCGCCGCCGGGCCGAGGGCGGTGGCTGGCGCGTAGATCGTGTCGTCGTTCACGGCGATGCACCGGAGAGGCCAGTGGCAGCGACGCCGGCGCATCGTCTGCGGCGGGGCCCTGCGCGCTAGCGGTGAGGGCGCCCGTGGATCAGCTGCAAGAGCTCAGCGCGCGTCATCGGGTTGTCGCGGAAGTCACCGAGCATGGCGCTGGTGACCGTAATGGCGTTGGGCTTCTGGACGCCCCGCACGACCATGCAGAGGTGGGTCGCCTCCAGGACCACCGCGACGCCCGTTGGGTTCAGGGCGGTTTGCAGGGCCTCGGCGACCTGGCTGGTCAGCCGCTCCTGCACCTGTAGCCGGCGGGCAAAGGTGTCGACCACACGCGCCAACTTCGACAGGCCGACCACCTTGCCGTTCGGGATGTACGCGACGTGCGCCTTACCCATAAACGGCAGCATGTGGTGTTCGCACATGCTGGCAAAATCGATGTCGCGCACCAGCACGATCTCGGCGTTGTCGACCGTGAACAGCGCGGACCGCAAGATCTCAAGCGGGTCTTCCTCATAGCCGCCGGTCATGAATTTCATGGCTTTGGCGACGCGCGACGGCGTCTTGACGAGGCCCTCCCGCGTCGGGTCTTCGCCAAGCTGCTCCAGCATTTGCCGCACCAGCGTCTCCATCGAGCCTCCTGACGCCATCAGCCGACCGGCACCGGCCACCGGCCGCAGAGCCTGCCTCGTCGGCGCCGCTGAAGCGAGGCCGCCGCGCCCAACCGAAAGTGTTGATGACCGAATTTCAGCCGCGCTGGGGCACCACCGCGATCGCGTCGATCTCGACCAGCGCGTCGAGCGGCAGCCGGGCCACCTCGACCGTCGCGCGGGCCGGGTAGGGCGCATCTAGGTGGCCGGCATAGACCGCGTTGACTGCCGAGAAGTCCTCAAGGTTCTTCAGATAAATGGTCGTCCGCACGACGTCTCGCAGCGAGCTGCCCGCCGCCGCGAGCACGGCCTGCAGGTTGAGCATGACCTGATGCGTCTGCTCGACGACGCCCCCGCGCACCAGCCGAGCGTTCGCGGGGTCGAGCCCCACCTGACCGGAGAGAAAGACCATGCGGCAGTGGCTGACGACGACCGTTGCCTGCGAATACGGGCCGATGGCCCGAGGCGCGCTGTCGGTCTGGACCGCTTGGAACTCATTGGTCTGGTCAAGCCACATCGCCACCCTCCTCGACGACGGGCACGCCCGCGCCTCGCCCCCAGGTCAGCCGAGGCTGAGCGCCTCATCGAGCGCCCGGCGCAGTTCGACGATGCGTTCACGGCTGGCGGCCCGCACAGCATCGATGTCGCCGACGCTCTGCACCTTGGCCAACGTCTCGATGTAGAACTTGACCTTGGGCTCGGTGCCGGACGGCCGCACGATCAGTCGGGTGCCGGCGGCGTCGACATAGATCAGCACGTTTGCCGGCGGCATGCCGAGGGGCTGGGCGCTGCCGTCAGCCGACCACACGCTGTCGTCGGCGAGGTCGCGCCGCAGCACCACAGGCGAGCCGGCCAAGTCGCGGAGCGGCTCGCGACGAAGGCGCGCCATGGTCGCGGCGATGCGGGCGATTCCGTCGGCACCGCCCATGCGCGCCGACCACTGGTCGCCGACGGGTAGACCGTAGCGCAAGGCCAGCGCGTCGAGCCGATCGAGCAGACTCTGGCCGCTGGCCCGCAGAAAGGCCGTCAGCTCGGCCAAGCGCACCGCAGCGTGGACGCCATCTTTGTCGCGCACGATGCCGCCGACCTCGTAGCCGATGGCCTCCTCGTAGCCAAAGACAAAGCGGCTCCTGCCCGCGGCCGCGGCGCGCTCGCCGGCGTGGGCCAGCCACTTGAAGCCGGTGAGGACCTCGGCGTAGTCGGCGCCGTGGGCGCGGGCCATGCGGCCGAGCAGGCTGCTGCTGACGATCGTCGTCACGACGAGCTTGCGCGCGCCCCCGGTGTCGAAGTGCTCGAGCGCGTCGGCGCCCAGCAGCCAGCCGACCTCGTTGCCAGAGAGGGGCCGCCAGCCGCCGTCGCGACCGGGCACGGCGACGGCGAGCCGGTCGGCGTCGGGATCGTTCGCCAGCACCAGCTCTGCCCCGACCTCATCCGCCAGGGCCAGCGCTAGGTCGAGGGCGCCCTTCTCCTCAGGGTTCGGGAAGGCGACGGTCGGAAATGCGCCGTCCGGCTCGGTCTGCGACGGCACGCACGCCACCCCGTCAAAGCCGGCTGTGCGCAGCGCCATCACCACGTGTCGGGCGCCGACGCCGTGCATGGCCGTGTAGACGATGGGGAAGTTCGAAGCCGCCGCCGCGCCGGGGTGCATCGAGCAAGACGCCATCGCCTGATGCCAAGCCGCGACCACCTCGGGCGCCACCGCGTGCCGCAGACCGGCCACGGCGGCAGCGAACGGCGACACGCGGCGCATCTCTCGCAGCGGCGGCGCGCGGTCGATCCAGCCGGCGATCGCGGCGTCCTGTGGCGCGATGATCTGGCCGCCGGTGGACTGATAGACCTTGAAGCCGTTGTCTTCCGGCGGGTTGTGGCTCGCAGTCACCATCGCCCCGGCCGCGGCCTGCAGGTGACGCACGGCGAAAGCGCAGAGCGGCGTCGGCACCACCTCGTCGAAGAGGTGCACCGGCACGCCGAGCCCGTTCAAGATCGCCGCGGTGTCCTCGGCGAACTGCCGGCTCAGGCGCCGGCCGTCGAAGCCGATCACGACCCCGGCGCTCGCTGGCCTGCCCAAGCCGCCGTCGCTGGCCAAAAGCGCCCGCGCCAAGCCCCACGCCGCGCGCATGATGACCACGCGGTTCATGCAGGCTGTGCCGGGGCCGATGCTGCCGCGCAGGCCCGCCGTGCCGAATTCGAGCAGCTGCCCAAAGCGATTCGCCAGCTCGGCGCGGGCATCGCGTCCACCGACCCGTGCCGACGCGATCATCGCCTCGACCTGGGCCCGCACCCCGGCGTCGGGTTCATCGACGACGTACGCCTCAGCGCGGCTTAGCTGCACGGGGTCAAGCTCGGCGGTGGCGTTCTGCTCTAGGCTCATGTCGGCAACCTCGATCGCGCTGTGCGCTGCAGTCCCTCTACCACCGTTGCCAGTGCGCCGACAACGGGACGATCGCTGCCGATTGGAAGGGTTTTTACCCTTGGGCCTAGGCTGTGCTACAACGGCCCCGACGCGCGAGCGAATGAAGACGCCCGCTGGAGGCCATGGATGCGACGTCGCGATCTCTTCACATTGGGCGCGGCAGGCGTGGCCGCAGCGTTGGCGCCCACGCTCGGCTGCGGTCCCATTGAGCGCGTCGAGCCAGCGGGTGGCGCCAATTGGACCGAGAACGAGCGCATGGCGATCAACCTCGTCCTCGCCTCGCGTCGTGCCGCGGTCGTGCGCCACCACCTGGGACCGGCGATGCGCCCATGGGCCTCCAACGGCGTCCTGGTCCTTGGCCGCTCCGCCGAGCCCGACTCCTTCGACCTAGCGCTGCCCTACGACACGCTGCTCGACACCTGGATTCAGCAGCTCTATGGGCCCTCGCCGATGGGCGTCGCGATGCTGATCAATGACGTCGCGGTGACCGCGCTCGGCAGCGAGGCCAAGGTCCGTACGACGCTGCAGATGGTCTCGCCGCGGCAGCGCTGGCTGCAGCGCGAGGTCTACCAGCTCTGGCTTTCAGACGGCGGCTGGGTCATCTCGTCGGCGCGCTGGACGCGCCTCGAAGACGGGCGCGACGGAGAGAACTACCAGCTCGGTCCCTACGAGTGGCGCCGCCGCGACGCCCGAGTCAAGGACGCCCGCGAGGGCGGCGACACCCGCATCCTGGTCGAGGCCCTGCGCGACGCGCACCGCTGGCCCGAGGCGCACGACGAGTTGGAGCGTTGGACCCGCCGCATCGCGCAGGAGCCGGCATCGGAGCGCAACGCCGCGATCTGGGCCCTACGTGGCACCGTGGCAGTCGAGGCAGGGCGGCCGCGTGACGCGCTCCCATGCTTTCGCACGGCGCTGCGCCTTCATCCCAATGTCAAGCTGCCAGGTTACAAGGCCGCCGCCGACGCCCGCGCCACCAGCGGCGGCTGAGCCCGCCGGTGCCACCTGGCGCGAGGCCCCGTGGCGCTGGGTGGTGGTGGCGACCTGACAGCGGCGCAGCGATCGCCCGGCCGCGACCACGCATCGCGCTAGGCTGTCACGAAATCGCCATCGTCCATGCCAAGTTGACTGGTGCCGTGGGCGAAAGCGGCGCTGCACGAAGAGAGGTCTCCGCGGTGGCGGGGGGCGTCGAATCGGGAGCGGCGCGGGTTGGCCTGGGCCGAAGAGTGACACTTCCGGCCAGGGGGCGCCGCGCCTCCGCAACAACGGACCGACAGGGACCCTGCGACGAGTCTGCGGTCGTGCCTCTCGCGTCAGGCCCGCGCATCGGCGCCCTGACGTTGCCGGGCCCGCGCTGCGGCGTCGATCAGCTCGCTCGCCAAGTCCGGGCCACCGAGGCGAAAAATCTCGCGGATCCCCGTCGGGCTTGTGACGTTGATCTCGGTCAGGTGTTCGCCGATGAGGTCGATGCCGACAAACAGGTGCCCAGCGGCCCGCAGCTCAGCCCCGACCTCCAAGCACAGCGCCTCCTCGCGCGGGGTCAGCGATGACAATGCGACGGTGGCGCCGACATGGATGTTGCCGCGCAGATCGTCGGCCGGGGGCACCCGCAAGAGCACGCCGCGCGCGACGCCGTCGACCAGGATGACGCGCTTGTCTCCCTCGACGACCGCCGGCAAGTAGCGCTGCGCCAAGACGAACTCCTGGCCGAAGCGGGTCGAGATCTCCAGCAGGGCGTTGCGGTTCTTGTCGCCGGGGTGCAGCGCGACGATGCCGTTGCCGCCAGAGAAGCTGAGCGGCTTGATGACGATAGCGCCTTCACGGTCGAGGAAGGTCCGCAGCGCCGCCATGTCGCGCGTCAGCAGGCAAGGGGGCGCCCAGCGCGGGAAGCGCAGCACCGCCGCCTTCTCGTTCCAATCCCGCAGCGACTGCGGCCGGTTGGCAACCAGCGTCGAGGGCGGCGCCTGGTCCAAGATCCAGGTCGCGGCGATGTAGGTCATGTCGAAGGGCGGGTCCTTCCGCATCCAGATGACATCGAAGTCGGCGAGAGGCGCCAGCTGCTCGGCCTCGAAGGCGACGTGCTGGCCCTGGACGGCTTGCACGCGCAGGCCTCGACACCGGGCGACCGCGCCGTCCGTTCCGCCCTGCAGGCCGTCCGTCGTACAATGGAAGATCGGGTCGCCGCGGCGCTGTGCCTCAAGCATGAGGCCGAAGGTCGAGTCCTGGTCGACCCGCCAATTGGCCATCGGATCGGCGACGAATAGGTGCCGCATGTTCAGGACTCCGGCTGGAATGTCACTGCCGACTGGTGGTCGCCGGCGACTTGGGAGCGGCCGGCGGCGCCGGGACCTGCCCCGAGGGCACGATGCGTGCCGGCTCGAGCACGACAGACTGGACGCGACCGCCAAGCAGCCGATCGGAGGTCAGCACGCCCTGGAATTCGACGACGACGCCCGGCTCCATCGCCTGGCGGGTGCCAACCAGCACCATGCCCTGGCGCCCGGTCGCGCTGCCATCGCGCACCCACGCCCAGTTGAGGCCAGCGACGCGGGGCACGACCCGCCAGACCTGGGCGCGCAAATGCACCGTCGTGCCGGCCAAGGCGAGGCGCTTGTCGTGCAGCTCTGCGATGCGCGGCCCGACCGGCTTGACGTCCTGCGCCTGCACGCCCGTCGCATCGACAGGCGGCAACAGCGGGTCGAGCACGGCCTCATCGCCGCCGCTGCGCAGCGTCACATCGGGGCCGAAGACGTCCGACACCAGCAGGACCTTCTCGGCGTCGCCGAGGTCGGGCGGCGTCATGTCGGCGGCGAGCGACGCGGCGTCGGCGTCCATGGCGACGTAGTCGCCGATCGTGACCACTGAGGTCGGCGTCGCGCTCATCGCCGGCGCCACCACCCAAGCCAGCCCGGCGTCGTCGTCGGTCACTTCCAGAAACGCATAGGAGTCGCCCAGAAACGCCCGCTTGACCCGCGTCCGCACGGGCTCCTGGGTCTTGCCGGCGAGGGCGTTGTGCAGGGTCGGCGGCGCCGAAGCCAACCACGGCGGCGGCGCGCGCTCAGGCGGCGCCAAGGGCCGCGGATCGCGTCCCCCGCCGCCGCAC
>SXNM01000135.1 GCA_005777155.1 Pseudomonadota bacterium
GGACCTCGAGGCGGCGCTGCGACAGGCGCCGCGGCACGCCAACGCCTGGACGCTGCTGGCCGAGCTGCACCGTCAAGCCGGCGACAGCGCGGCCTCGCTGCAGGCGCTGACCGAGGCGCTGCGGCTCGCCCCAGGCGACCTCCAGGCGCGCTGCAACCGTGGCGGGCTGCGCGCGAGCGGTGGCGATGTGGCGGGGGCGCTCGAGGACTTCGATGTTGCCATCGCCGGGGCTGGGCCGGCGGGGGGCGCCGCCTGGGCGGAGTGCCTGCTCAACCGGGCCGTGCTGCGGGTGCGACAGGGCGAGCGCGAGCTGGCCCGCGACGACGTGCGCGCCGCGCTCCCGCATCTGCCGGCTTCGCATGGCGCCCGTGTGCGCGCCGAGGGCATGTGGCGCCGGCTCGCCAACTGAGAGCCAGCGGCGACGATGGCGCCCCCGGGTCGTCGCCACCGGGCTGCCCGCCTCAGGTCGCGACACCTCACCCGGCGCCGCCAGCCAGCCCTACTTCTCGATCTCCCGCGCCCACGGTGGTAGCGTCTCGGCAGAGGAGGCCGCGCCGATGTTCGTCAGCCAGAATCAGCCCAAGAGCGAGCCGAAGCGACCGCCGGCACAGACTCCCGGTGGCGAGGGACCCGCCGGCACCGGTCCCGCGCTCCGCGACAAGCTGCGCGGCATGGACTACCAGGCCGGCAAGTCGGCGCTGGCGCCCAGGCCGCGCCATGGCCCGGCCAAGGAGGACACGGTCGCGCCAGGCGGTCCGCAGCAGCGCCCGGGCGACTTCGTCGGCGGTCCAGGCGACCCGAAGTTCAAGACGGCACAGCAGCTGGCAGATCCGGCGCTGGCGCGCGACGACAAGACCAAGGAGCGCGAGAAGCACGAATACAAGCGCTACCAGGGCAAGCTGTTCAAGAACGGCGTGCGGGCGCAGGACGTCTCACAGGGCTGGCTCTCGGATTGCTACCTGGCGGCGGCGTTGTCTTCGGTGGCGCAGCGGCACCCGAACACCATCAAAGGCGGCATCGTCGACCGCGGCGGTGACGTCTACGCCGTGCGCTTCTATCGCCTCGATCGCTACGGCAAGGCCAAGGCGGAGTGGGTGGAGGTGGACGCCGACTTCCCTTGGTATCAAGACAAGGACACCTGGGCCTATTTGCAGTCGACCGAGAAGGGTGAGCTCTGGCCCTCGATCGTCGAGAAGGCCTACGCGGTCTGGAAGTCCAGTGGCGCCGGCGACTACGACGAGATTGGCCAGGGCGGCTGGGAAGGCGACGTCATGGAGGCCATGACCGGCCTCGCCTGCGACTCGGAGACCATCAAGCACAGCGGCGACGACGACGCGCTCTGGCAGAAGCTTGAGGCGGCGAGTCGGCAGGGCAAGGCGATCACCGCCGGCACCTTCGACGATAAGAACGGCCAAGATGCCCGCTACGGCAAGACCACTGGCGTCTATGGCAACCACGCCTACAGCGTGATGGGCGTGCGCACGACCGGTCGCGGCAAGGACAAGAAGCGCCTCGTCCAGCTGCGCAACCCGTGGGCGAGCGGTGAGCCGACTGGCGATGGCAAGGACGACGGCATCTTCGAGCTGACGCTCGCCGAGTTCCGCGACAAGTACGAGACCCTAACCACGCTCGGCTGATGGTGCATCGGCGACTCGAGCAGAGTGAGCGACGGCGATGCAGCCGCCTACGTTGACGATTCCGGCGGGTGGCGACGCGCTACGTGCGGCGCTGGCGGCGGCGCCCGCAGAGGCGACGATGCGCCTGTCGCCCGGCGTGCACGTCGGGCCCTTCGTCATCGCACGCAGCGTGACCCTCACTTCTCGCGATCCGGCGCAGCCGGCGGTGCTGCGCGGGGCCGGCGAGGGCGCGTTGCTGCCCATCGATGGCCGCGGCGTGACGGTGACGCTGGTCGATCTTGAGCTGCGCGAGGGCGGAGACACCAACAGCGGCGGCCTCATCCGCGTCGCCAACGGCGCCACGCTGGTCCTGGAGCGCTGCAGGCTGCTGCACGGACAGGCCAGCGGCTACGGCGGCGGCGGGCTTTTTCTGCGGCGCGGCCAAGCGACGCTGCGTGACTGCCGACTTGAGGCGTGTGACGGGCGCAGCGGCGGAGCGCTGCTGGTGAGCAATGACGCCGAGCTGCTGGCTGAGGGCTGCGTCTTTGTCGGCAACACCGCCCAGCATGCCGGCGCGGCGCTCGCCGTTCGCGATCACGGCAAGGTCACGTTGCGGCGCTGCGATCTCAGCGCCCACGTCTCGCCCGCCAGTCGAGAGCCCGGGCTCGGGTGGCTCGTCGATGCGCACCTCGCCAATGACGCCGCTGCCGTGCGCCTTGAGGCCTGCAAGCTGCCCGAGGTGCGTGACGGCGCCGTGCGTCTGCGGTGAGCGGCGCCGGGCAGGCTTGTCGCGGCGGCGGACCGACCTATCTTTTCAGCCATGGAATTGGCCGCCCCCGTCCCTGCCGCGACCCTGACGCTCCCCATCGAGGGCATGACCTGTGCCACTTGCGCCCTGCGCATCGAGAAGGTCGTCGGGCGCGTCGACGGCGTGCTGCAGGCGCAGGTTCAACTCGCCAGCGAGCGGGCGACCATTGGCTATGACCCGTCGCGGGTTGGCCGCGCCGAGGTCGTCGCTGCAATTGTAGCCAGCGGCTTTCACGTGCCGACGCTCGCCGACGAGGAGCTGACGGCGCTGCCGCAGCTGGCTTCCTTGGCGGCGCAGGCTAGGGCTCGCGAGGGCGTGCTCCGTCGCGAGCGACTCCTGCTGCTGTTGAGCGCAGCGCTGACCTTGCCCCTGGTGTTACCCATGGCGCTGATGCCACTTGGCTTGCACCTGCACCTCCCAACCGCCTGGCAGCTCGGCCTCGCCTCGGCGGTGCAGGTCGCTGCCGGGACACGCTTCTACCGCGGCGCCATCAACGCGCTGCGGCAGGGCGCTGCGACCATGGACGTGCTGGTCGCCATTGGGACCACCGCCGCGCTGCTGGCCAGCGCCGTGCTCGCGGCGCAGGGAGCGGCGGAGACCTACGCCGAGTCGGCAGCCTCAGTCCTGACGCTCGTGCTGTTCGGCAAGCACCTGGAGTCGCGCGCGCGGCTGCGCACCGGCGCTGCGCTGCAGTCGTTGGCGTCGCTGCAGCCCGATGACGCGCTCCAGCTGCGCGGCGCCGCGGTCGAGCGGGTCCCCGCGGCGTCGCTGCGGCCAGGCGACCTCATCCGGCTGGTCGCCGGGGATCGCGCCCCGACCGATGGCGTCGTCGTTGTTGGCCGCGGCGAGCTCGACCTCTCGCTGCTGACCGGCGAGAGCGCGCCGCGGCTGGTTGAGGTCGGCGACCGCGTGCCCGCTGGCTGCCTCGTCGTCGATGCCCTGCTCGACGTGCGAGTGACCGCCGTCGGCCAGGACGCGACGCTCGGCAAGATCGCAGCCCTGGTCGAGGCCGCTCAGGCGAGCCGTGCGCCAATCCAGTCGCAGGTCGACCGCATCGCCGCCGTGTTCGTCCCCGCCGTGTTGGCGCTGGCGGCGGTCACCTTCGCTGGCTGGCTGGCGCTTGGCTCAGGCGGCTGGCTACCTGCCCTCCAGGCTGCGGTCAGCGTCTTGGTCATCGCCTGCCCGTGCGCGCTCGGGCTCGCCACCCCAGCGGCGCTAGCGGTCGGTACCGGCGTCGCCGCGCGCGCTGGCATCTTGGTACGCGACGCCGAAGCGCTCGAGCGCGCGGCGGCCACCACCGTCGTGGCGTTTGACAAGACCGGGACCCTGACCGAGGGCCGGCCTAGGCTCGTCGCGCTGTGGCCGGCCGGGGCGCCGGCGCCGGAGCCCTGCGGCGTCGACGTTCGCGACGGAGCGGGCTCAATCTCCCCGGCCGCTGCGCGGCTGCTGCAGCTGGCGGCGGCGGCACAGGCGGGCAGCGCCCACCCGTTGGCGCAGGCGCTGCGGACCGCGGCGCAGGCCAGGGACCTGGCGCTGCCGTCAGCCACCAAAGCGCAGACGCACATCGGTCGTGGCGTCCAGGCTGAGCTTGATGGGCTTCGGGTCGATGTCGGCAACGCTCGGCTCATGCTGGAGGCGGGCGTCCAGGCCACGTTGTGGCCGACTGAGATCCCTGCTGGGGCCACGGTGGTCAGCGTCGCGATCTGCGAACCGGCGGACGCGGTGCCGCGCTTCTTGGGCTCGCTGGCCCTAGAAGACCGACCTCGAGCGGACGCCGCCGCGACCGTGGCAAGCCTGCGCGCCGCAGGTCGCCGGGTCCTTCTGCTCAGCGGCGACGTCGAAGCGACGGTCCAGACCATCGCCCGCGAGCTCGGCATCGAGGAGGCACGCGGCGGCCTGCTGCCTGCCGACAAGGTGGACGCGATCGACGCCCTTCAGCGCGAGGGGGCGGTGGTGGCGATGGTCGGCGACGGCATCAAC
>SXNM01000136.1 GCA_005777155.1 Pseudomonadota bacterium
GCCTTCCGGCGAGCACCTCGGCAACGACGCGGCCGCCGCCAACGACGGCGAGCCCGCCACGACGCGCACCGACGCCAGCGCGGTGCAGCACCAGCGGCCAGCGCCCAGCGGGCGGCTGCGCGCCGGGTCTCGCGGCGAGCCCCGGCCAGGCGGCGTCCACGCAGCCATGGCCCTCGTCAATACGGCCGAGCTGAGCAGGCTCCGCCGCCGCCCAGGACTCCATCTGCGGCCTCGAGAGGCGAATGAAGAGCGGATCGTCGCGGGCGATCTCCCAGGCGGCGTCGCGCGACACCGGCTGAAACTCATCTGCCCCGAAGTAGGTGAGGTAGCGGTCGAAAATGCCGCTGCAGGCGCCGTCGAACACGCAGCTGGCGCAGCCCTCAAGCTTGACCTTGTCGGTGCGCTTGTCGAGGTACTTGTCGGTCAAGATCTGGGTCGTGCCCTGGCCGCTGGCGGCGACCGTGCGCGTCTGCTGGCCGTCGTGGTGGATGCGCCGGGCGAGGTCGGGGGCGACGCAGTAGGGCAAATTCCCGATGTTCAGGTCAAAGTCGCGCCCGATCCGAGCATCGACCGCCGCCGACAAGGCGCGCAGCGGCCCAGCGATGTCGCTGTAACGCGCCATCATGGCCCGGAATTCGGCCTCGGTGCGGTCTCCAGCGTCGCGCGGCCGGACCATGTCGAGGTGGATGTTCTCGAAGCCGAAGCGCACCGCCTCATCGGCGAGCGCGGCGACGCTCGGGTAGTTCGAGGCGACGACGCACATGTTGGCGGTGAGCCGGGCGCCGCGCTCGCGCAGGACCTCCAGCGACTGCAAGATGCGCTGCCACGACCCAGCCGTGAGCGTAGTGGCGTCGTGGTGCTGGCCGTCGCCGCCTTGCAGCGAGAAGCGCCAGATGACGCGCTGCCTCGCCTCAGGCCCCAAGCCATCGAGGATCTCGAAGACCCGATCGCGAAAGCTCGCCCTGGGCGTCATGACGCCGTTGGTGAAGATGACGATCTCGGGGTAGTCGAGCGCGACGGCGAGGCGCAGCAGCTCTGGGAAGGTGCGCTGAATCGTCGGCTCGCCGCCGAGGACGGTGATTTTCTGCGCCCCGGCGTCGCGAGCGGCGCGGATCTCGTCTACCAGCGGCCCGGCCGGCAGCTGCGGCGCGCGCTTGAGCTCCGAGAGCTGTCCGCTGACGCAGAAGACGCAGCGGTTATTGCACAAGTGGCCGAGCTGTACCTCGATTTGGCGCTCGGGCTCGGCCATGCCGCCACTCCCCGCCGACCCGCAATGGGCCGAAGACCCGACCAGAATAGCCACGGCGGCGCAAGGGCGCCAGCCGACCGTCGCAAGTGCAAGACCGCGCTGGCGTTCCAGGCGGTGTCCGCCACCGCTAGTCCGTCGCGCCGCCTTGTCGCAGCCAGCGCTCGAGGACGGGCCGATTGGGCTGAACCTGGGGCCGCCGCTGTTGAACCAACGCGATCGCGGCCTCCAGCTCGTAGCCGCCATGGCGCACCAGCCAGCCCACGGCGACGGTCGAGGAGCGGTGGACGCCGATGCTGCAGTGAAGATAGGTCACCCGGCCAGCGGTGTGCAGCGATTGGACAGCAGCCACGGCAGACGCCAGCGCCGAACCGAGCGACACGTCGTCGAAGTCGGTGATCGGCACCCGCGTCGCGGCGATGTCGCGGGCCATCAAGAAACGCCACATCAACGGCCAGTCGAGGCCCATGGAGCGCAGGTCGTCGTCGCTCTGGACGCTGACGAGGCCGTCGATGCCGAAGTCCTCACGCAACGACCGGATGAACTCCGGTGTCCGCGGACACGGCCCGAGCCACAACCGCTCGGTGATGGCGTCGATCGCCGGGCGTGAGGCACCCTTCGGTGGCGGCAGCTTCAAGCGCTGCCTAGAAGCGCCAAGCGATGGCGGCGCCGGCGCCGCTGCGTCCGCCGGAGAGGCGCACATCGAAGCTGCCGTCCTTGACCGGTGGGCTGTTCTCTTTGGCGATGATGTCCTTCATCCAGATGGTGCCGCCGACAAAAGCCGCCGTGCCAACGCCAAAGAGCGCCCAGCGCGTCGCATCGCCGCCGAGCGCCGTGGCGTCGATCGGGCCCTCCATCAGCACACCGAGCAGCACCATGGCGCCGCCGCCGATAATGCCCGCCAGCGCGGCGTTCTTGTTGCCTGGATCGAACGCCTCGAGCTTCGGGTCGACCGTCGCCGTCTTGCCGACCACGACCACGACCTCGCCCTTGAGACCCGTTTTGCCGGGCTCGCGCACGACCACCGGCACCTTGCCCGGCGGGAGCCGCGCGCTGACCTTGCCGTCGACGGCCGCCACCGGCTTGCCAGCGATCTCGACCGTGCGCTCACCTTGCACCGGCACTTCGACGGCGCCGGTCGAGACGACGACCAGCCGCTGCTCGCCGCCGGCGGGGACCTGGACGTCATAGCTGCCGACCGCCTGGCCGGCCTTGGTCTTGACGACGACCGTGCAGGCACCGGCCGCGACCTCGAAGCGGTTGTCGCCCTTCTTCAGGCCATGAACAGCGCCTGCGACCTCGGCGACCAGCTCATCGGCGTCGGCCACGATGACGATCGCGCCGGGCTTGGGCGGCTCTGGCGCCGCCTCGGCTGGCGCGGGCGTCGTCGCCTCAGGCGTCGTCGCTGCGGGCGGGGCCGGGGTCGGCGCCGCTTGGCCGGTCGCTCCCGGCGCGGCGTGGGCCCC
>SXNM01000137.1 GCA_005777155.1 Pseudomonadota bacterium
CGCGCCCATCGCCGCGCAGGGCCCGCGCGAGGTCGAGGGTCGCGACGTCAATGATGGTCGTGGGCCCGCCGCCGCTGCCTTCGCCTCCCGCGGCGCCGGCCGCGGCAGCGGCGTCATCGTCGGGCGCGTGGGCGGTCATGACGGCTCCTCGGGCCGGCGGTCGGCGGCGACGACGACGGCGGCGGGGTGCGCTGCCTAGCCGCCGAGAACATACGGGATCCCGACGACGAGCGACAGCGCAAAGCGGAAGCGTGACGGCTGCGCCGGGTCAAGCTCAAGTGCGACGTCGACGCCATACTGCTCGATTCGCAAGCCGAGGCCACCTGCGATCAGCTGCCGCGCCACCGAGCCCGGATCGAGACGCCAGCCGGCGCGCACCTGCACCACTCCGGCGATGGCGACCGTCGCGCCGGCATGCCATTGGGCGACGGAGTCGTCGAGGCGCCACAGCGCGTCAGCGGCGAGCAAGACCGGACCGGCGCTGATGGCGAGCCCGCCGCCCACCCGGCTTGTGGTCTCGGCCCGCCCGGCGACCGAGTCGTCGATGCTCGTGATGTCCCGCCAGACGGCGCCGAGGTGCACCACGTCGCCGAGCGACGCCGCCAGCCCGAGATCGCCGGTCCAGCCGCTGATGGAGCGCTTGGCCTCGCCGCCGCCAGCGCCGAGATCAAGGCCGAGCCGGCGCATGCAGCCGCCGAGGACGAACGACGCCGAGTCGCCGTGCACGCCAAGGGCGATGCCGCTGCGCCAGTCCGAGCCGCTGCGGCTGCGACCGTCGGCGCGGACGCCCGTCTCAAAAGAGTAGATCGTGCCACCTGCGATGCCGCCGCGGTTGCCGTCGACCGAACCGACCCAGAAGCCAGTGCGTCCGGGCCGCTGGTCGCGAGCGAGGCCGAGCTCGATGTTCTGCCCTGGCTGGGCCGAGAGCGCCGCGGGGTTGGTGAACAGAGCGCCGGTACCGAGCGCGGCGGCGATGCCAGCCCCGGCCATGCCGCGCAGCGAGGGCGGCGCCGCGCCGGGCTCTCGGGCGTCCCAGGCCCGCGCCGTGGTCGCCTGCAAGCAGGCGAACGTGCAGATGGCGGCGGCGATCGCCAGAGGCTGGCGGCCCGTCGGGCGCAACCGCGCCACCAGCGCGACGAGGCGGCGCGGCCGCAGAGGCGTGTCGCGGCTTCGCCGCGTGAGGAGGCCCGTCACTTGTCCACACCCCGCTGCAGGCGCGAGATCAACCCCTGCCAGCCCTCGGCGTCGAGGATGCGCTGGAACGACTTGCGCCAAGTCGAGAGCTGCGAGGTGTCGTCGACCACGACATCGTACAACTTCCAGGCGCCGCCGACCGGGTGCAGCGAGTAGCCTACCTGCGAGCGCGTGCGATCAATGGTGAGCCGCGTGCGTACCTGCAGGCGGCCCTCCTTGCCTGGGCGCGGCGCGGCGTCAACCTCGATCTGCACCCTCTTGCCTGGACGAAAGCGCTGGATATAGCTGCGGTCAAACATCTTGCGCAGCAAGGCCGTGTACTCGGCGCGCTCCTTTTGGCTTCTGGCGTTCCACACCGCCGCCGGCAGCGCCCGCCGCGCCATCTCATCGTGGTCGACGACACCGTCGAGCTGCCGGCCGATCTCGCCGTGCAAGGCGTCGAGGTTCTTGGCGCGCTGCGTGATCTCGTCAAGCTGCTTGGCAAGGTTCTGAATGAGAGTGACCGCGGCCTCTGGGGTCGGCGCGGCGGCCTGCGCCCCTGCCGGCGCGGGAGAGCTCGCGGCGGCCGACGCGCTGGCGGTCGCAGCGGCAGCGTGCGTCCCACTGTCGCCCTTTGCGCCCTTTGCGCCCTTTACGCTGTCGGTTGCCTCGCCGGCTTGCGCCTTGGCCGCTGCGGCTTTCGTCACGGTGGCTTTGACCGCGGGGGCTTTGACTGCGGTGGCCTTGGCAGCGGTGGCCTTGGCAGCGGATGACTTGGCCGGCGGCGACTTGTGGTCAGCGGCGACGGCGGCGAGGGGTAGCGCCAGGGCGAGGACGCCAAAAAACAGTCGCGGCAGCCAGGAGCCGCAGCGGGACGGCCGCGGGCGCGTTAGCTGGGTCGCAGCGGGGTGCGTCTTCAAGTGTGCCTCCAGACGCCGACGACGGCGCTGTGGACTGCAACGCGGCGACGGCGCCGGCGATTCGGAGATTCGGCGACGCGGCGCTCATGGGCGCTCACGGGCGCTCCGGGCGCGCTACGACGTCGGGAGCGGCCTCGGCTTTGATCGGCGCCGGCATCGTCCGAACATCGACGCCGATGGCGCGGCTTAGTGCTCCGACGGCGACCTGGTAGCGGTAGAGGTTCTCGGCGTGGGCCAGCCGGCGCCGCAGGTAGGACTCAAAGGCAGTGGTCGCAGCGGCGCGGGTGCCGAGCCCCTTGTCAGCGAGGTCGATGGCGCTGGTCATCTGGGCCCGTACCGCGCGCTGCGCCGCGTCGTGGAGCGCGCTGAGCTCGCCGAGGTCCAACATCTCGCGCACGGCGTTGCGGACGTCAGCCCGCATCTTCTGCTGCTCGACCTGGATCTCGGCCTGCTCGCGCCGCATGTCGTACTCGGTCTGCTCGATGCGTTCCAGCTGGCGAAAGAGGTCGATGCGCCAACGCAGGGCCAAGCCGGCGCCAGACTGCGTCGGGTTGTTCGGGTTGTCGGCCAGCGAATCGTCGGCCTGCGCCGTGCCAGGCGCGTAGGTGTAGGCGAAGCGGGCGGTCAGCACGAGGTCGGGCAGCAGGCGGTTGCGCTCGAGCCGCACCTGCTCCATCCGCACCAACAGCCCACGACGACGCGCCAGCTCACGCGGCTGGTTGGCGACGGCGAGCGTCTCGTAGGCGGCGACGGGCAACGGGGCGAAGGCGGGCTCCGGTAACTCCTCGTCGGCGGCCGCAATGCGCCAAGGCAGGTCGAGATCAAGCGCAACGCGGAGGGCGTCCTGGGCGAGGTCGCGGGCCCGCAGCGCCGCGCGGAGCTTTTCCTCGAATTCCACCTCGACGACACGGAGTTTGATGAGCTCCGCCGCGTCGAAAGTCTCATCGCCGTCGTCGCGGAGGGCCTCGAGCCGAGACCGCTCTTTCGTGAGCTGCTCTCGACCCTTGCGGGCCAGCTCGTCGACCCCGGAGGCCATCACCAGCCCGAAGTAGGCCCGCTCGATCTGGAAGTCCAGCTCGGCCTCCACGACGCGGCTGGTCGCCTCGGCCACCTGGATGCCCTGTCGCGCCATCGCCGCCAGCGCGTCGAGCTTGCCGAAGGTAAACAGGGTCTGGACGAGGCTGATCTGGCCTGTGGCGAGGGGCCGCAGGTCGGTCCAGTCATAGTCTTCTAGGTAGCTTGAGCCGTCGGTGCTGGCGATGCGGGCCGGGATGACGGTGGCAAAGCCGCTCGCCTCGATCGTCGGGAACCATGCGCTCCTGGCCTCGGACAGCCGCGCCTTGACGCCGTCGATGCCAGCGCGGGCGCCGCGCAAAATCGGCGAGCGTCGGCGGGCTAGCGCCTTGGCCGCCGCGAGGTCGACGCGCAGCAGGTGGTCGTCCGTGACGGTCGCGCCCGCCGGCAGGGCCCCGAGGCCAAAGTGAGACGCCGGCTCGGCCGACGCGACGTGTGGCTGGCAGAGGGCGCAGCAGGCGGCCGCGACGAGGGCGCCGCAGAGGGAACGCGCCGAAGCGGCTGCGGAAATGGGGCGCTGCATGGCGCTCAGGGTGACCACCGCTCGACCTCCCGCTGGCGATCGCGGCGCCGTCGCAGCCGCCGCCATTAGAAGCCGCTCTTGACGGCCACGAGGTCCCGCAGCTCAGAGACAAGCTGCAAGGCCGCGACGTACGGACCGTCTGTGCCGAGACCGCAGAAGGCGGCGTCTGAGCCGACCAGGATGTTGCGGTAGCTCGTACCGGTCGCTACCGGCGAGAGGCCGAGGGTGTGGGGCACCGCCTCACCATAGGCCGGGCGCAGCTCCAGCGGGTCGAGCTCCTCGCCGCTCTGCGCCAGCGCCGAGGCCGGTCGCAGCCACGGCGTCCAGCGCGCGACGAGGTGCTCCGCCAAGAAGGGCACCACGGTCTCCACCCGTGCCTGCAGGACATCGAGGAGGCGGCGGGCGTGGGTTGGGCCGCCGGTGGCGGCGCTGATGGGCACCCGCATCACCGCCGTCAGGGTGCGCATGTCGCGCTCCGGGCGCCGGGTGCCCGCCTCGATGTCGCGCGATAGGAACACCAAATTGTGCTCTTCCAGCGGCTGCGCCGGATCGGCGACCACAAAGACGTGGCGCGCCATCGCTTCTGGGATCGCGCGCGCCTTGACGACGAAGACGCCTGTGAAGGTGTGAAACACCGGCTGCAGCAGGTGAATGGCGTGGTGCACCTCCTCGCGCTGCTGTTCTGGCGGAATCAGGGCGAAGAAGCGCTTCGGATCGGTGTTGCACAGCACCGCGTCGCAGCCGATGACGCTGCGGCGATCGCGCAACAGCAGGGAGTGGGCACGGCCGCGACGGACCTCGATGCGACCGACCGCGGCGCGCGGGCGCACGTCGCCGCCGGCGGCGATGATGCCGAGGAAGAGGTTTCGCAGCGCGTCGGGGCCGGCGTCGAGGGTGAGGATTCCCTTGCGCAGCTCGTTGATCACATGGACGAAGCTCGCCGGGTAGGCGCGCGCGGGCAGCATGTCGGAGCAGAAGCGGAACGGCGCGTGGACGAAGGCACGAAACGGGTGACCGTGCGGAAAGTCGGCCAGCGGGTCAGGCACCGCCCATTCGTCGTCCAGGAAGGGGAAGCGCTTGACCAGGCTCCGGAACTTGAAGTTCTCCATGATGCCGGTAGGAGGCAACCTGATGCCCTGATCGAGCGTGTCCTCGATCTGCTTGTCGACCTCGGCGACGCGGCGAAAGAAGCGCTCGATGCGCTCACGCTCGCCGGGGAATTCGCGATCTAGCTCGGCGCGGAAGCGATCGGGTTGTGTGGTGACGTCGACGCGGCGGCCAGGCATCACGACCTGGAAGCCAGGCTCCTTGCGCTGGGGGAGGTTGCGCAGCTCGAGACCGAGGCCGAGGGCATCGAAGACGCGGCGGACCGGCGGGCTTGAGAGGCCGTAGGTCATCTGCGGAGCGCGACACAGCCACTGGCCCCGCACCTCGACCATGGCGCCCTGACTGCCTTGGCCAATCACGCAGACCCGGTATCCGGCCTTGGCGGCCAGCGCGCCGGCGATCAGGCCAGACAGATCGGTGCCGACGATGACGAGGTGGTAGTGCGCGGTGGTCCCGGTGCGCGCCCCGCCCTGGGCGTCGGAACCGGGCTGGGCGTGCGGCGGGTTGGACATCGACTCCCTCAGCGGCGGCGCGTGACGCGCCCGCAGGCGCTGGGACGTAGCGCAGCCCTGGCGCAGGGTCAACCAAACCTGCGCTGGCGCGACCTGGCGCGGCTGGGTCGGCTGGGCGCTGCCACGACGGCAGACACGACGACGCGCCGCCTGGGCGGCGACCAGAGACCCCGATCCGGCGCGCTCGCCGGCGACGCAGCCACTCGCGAGGGTCCACGGCGCCGGCCGAACCGACCGCCTGACGCGCGATCAGGCCGTCGAGGTCCCGTCGCCGTGGGCTGGCAGGCCAAACTGGCCCAGCGCCAGCCAGGCGTCTGCGTCAGCGCCCCCGCCGGACCTCCGTGCGTGGGCCTCCTCCGGCGGACCTCGGAGCAGGGCATCGGCGGATTGGACGGGTCACGCCGCCGGCGCTGTGCGTCATGCACCACGCAGGCGCCCGCGGCTGCGCACCTTGGCCCAACGGCGATGACGTCTTGGCGAACGGCGAACCGATGGCCCCGCTGTCGCTTGCTTAGGCAGCGGGGTCCACCCTGACCGTTGCGCCGTTACAACCATTGCCCTATGATGCTGGGCGGCCTGGCCTTCCATCGGGCCGGCGGAGTCCCCAGATGAGCGCGGCCCCCTCGCCGACATCGGATCCAGCCGAGACGTTGCGTTCGATCCTCGCCCGTCTCGACGGAAAAGAGGACTACTACGCGCTGCTTGGGCTGCCACGCACCGCCAGCGAGCCCGAGGTCCAGGCTGCGTTCGTGCAGTGGGCGCGAGTGCTGCACCCGGACCTGCCGGCGCTGCGCGGTGAGCTGCGCGCGGACGCGACGCGCGCCTTCCAGATGCTGACGCGAGCGCGCCTGACGCTCACCGATCCCCAGCGGCGTGCAGAGTACCTGACCAGCATCGGTGAGCTGCCGCAGTCCGCCGGGTCCGACGTCCCAAACCCGGCGTTGGCGAAGATCCACCTCCACCGGGCGCGGCAGTTGATCCAGCGCCGCGACTGGGCCCAGGCCGAGGGCGCGCTGCACATCGCCGACGAGCTCTTCGGCGAACCCTTCGACAGCGAGTGCCGCAGTGAGTTGGCTTGGTCCATCTTCAACAACCACAGTCACCCTGAGCATGACCGCATGAGTGAGTCGCGGTCGCTGCTGGACGAGGTGATCGCGGCCCAGCGTGACCGGACGGCGATCGCCAACGCCCACTACTACTTGGCGGTCTGGCACAAGATCGGCGGCGACATGGCCAAGGTGAAGCAGCACCTCGCGTCCTGCGTCGGAATCAACAACAAGCACGTCGATGCGCAACGCGAGTTGCGCCTCTTCGAGCGTCGTCGCTCGACCACGGGGATGACGCCACAGCCCAAAGCGGCGCCGGCTGCGGGTGGGCGCGAGTCGTCACCTGCCAACCGTCGCGCCTCCAGCGCCGCTGTCCCCGCCGCCAGTCAGAGCGGGGAGGCCAGGAAGGTGCCGCTGGAGAAGAAGCAGTCGCTCCTCGAGCGCCTCTTCGGCGGCAAGCGCTAGTCCTCTCCGCGGCGCCAGCGTACCAGCCCCTCAGCTTGGCTTGCGCGAGCGACGCGGTGGCCGCTCATCTGCCGCCGGGGCGCCGACTTCGTCGACCACCTGCAACCGCGCGTGATCGCTCCAACTCACCCGCAGTGGCAGCCCAGGGAGGCCTGGGATGGGCAGGTCTAGGCGGCGGTCCAACGACACCAGCCAAGCCCGCGGCCTGTGGGCGCGCCACGGCGTCAGCAGCGCGGAGGGGACAACAAAGGCGCCGTCATCGCGCAGTCGGCATCGCAAGAACGCTGGCTCGCCGCCGAGATCGGCGGTGACACGCAGCTCAAGCTCGGCCCGCCCGTCGACGGTCCCCCACGTCAGGTGCAGCTCATCCGGCTGGCCGCGGATCTCGACCCCGCCAACGCGTACCGGCTGCCCAGCGAGGCGGGTGATCCGCACCGGGCGTGGCACCGTGATCGGGGCGTCGATGGTGGGCACGCCGTCGCCGCCGTCGGCCCGCAGCCGCAACGCGCCGCTGCTCAGCAAGGTGCGCGCCGAGGCCAACTCGGCGTCATAGCGCACGCCACGCACCGCGCCGAGGATGCTTGGTACGATGGACACTGAGGCGGGTACAGATCGTTCGCCAATGAACACGCGGATATCTCCGACGTCGAGGAGCTGCATCCAGGCCACCGGCGCCGATCGCGCGACCTCGCGGCCTACGGGCGAGAAGGCGCAGGAATCCAGGCCAATCGGTCGAGCCTCGGGCGGTTGCGTCCCAACCAGGGCATAGAGGATGTCGAGATCACGACGGTCTAGATCGGCGAACACCGCGGCGAGGCGCAGGTGATCGGGGTCAGTCGCGACCAGGGCTTCATCGGCAGGCTGGTTGAAGAAGCGCAGCGCGATCACGGCCGCCTTCAGCCGTCCGCGCCCTCCGGCTTGGCTTCGATTGGCCGCCATCCCAAAGCCTTGAGGCGTCGCCGCTGCCCGCTCTGCCGGCATCGACGAGGGGCTGCGCTCGGCGGTGACTGGACGCCGGGCCGGCTGCAGCGGTCGCCGCTCGCCGTCCTCGCGCGGTGGAGCGGTCGGTTCAGCAGGGCTGCAGGCAGCGCTCAGGCCGGCGATGCAGGCGATCGCGAGCCACGAGCCGCACGCCCGCAGAGGCACGCGCTGGTCAGGCCGCCGGCAACCAAGGTGGCCTGCGGGCTGGCCGCCGCCTGCCCACGCCAGCGCCACCGAACGCGCCAGGGAGAGGATCGTCAGCCTCGGGGAGAGTCTCGCGATTGTCGCCATGCACACCTATGTGGCAGCGTCGCTGCCGCCGCGGCGTCTCTGACTCGACCGCGGGCAGGAGGACGATGCGCATCGTTGCGGGTAGGCGCAAGGGCATGACGCTACGGGTGCCGGAGGGGCTCGCTGTGCGTCCCACGCCCATGCGGGTGCGCGAGGCGGCGATGAGCATCCTCGGTGGCCAACTCGACGGTTGGCATGTGCTCGATCTCTGTGCTGGCTCGGGGGCCATTGGCCTAGAGTGCGCCTCGCGGGGCGCCGCGCGGGTGGTGCTCGTCGAGCCAGACCGCCAGGCCCTAGTGTCGCTGCGCGACAACGTGGCGCGCGCCAACTTCGGTCCGGAGGTCGAGGTCTGGCCTTCAGATGCCGCGTCGGCCATCGCACGCGCGGCGCGCCAGGGCGCTCGCTTCGACCTCGTCTGGCTCGATCCGCCGTGGAGCGCCGAGTTGCACGCCACGCTGCTGCAGGCGCTCGCGGCGGCCGCGCTGATCCGGCCCGGCGGCGAGGTCTGTGTGGAGTCGGAGCGTGGCGTCTGCGATGACTCGACGCCGTTCTCGCTGATCGAGCGTCGGCGCTACGGGTCGGTCGTGCTCGAGCGGCTGGCGGCCAAGGAGCCGGCGTGAGCGGCGGTGCGTCAGCCGGCGTCGACCACCAGCTGGACGCCTACGACTTCGAGCTGCCGGCCGGCGCCATCGCCCAAGAGGCCGCCGAGCCGCGAGACGCCGCGCGCCTGCTCGTCGCGACCCGGCACGTCGGGTTGCGCGCCCACGCGACCGTCCGAGACCTTGGCGCCTACTTGCCTCCGGGCGCCCTGCTCGTCTTCAACGACAGCATGGTGGTGCCGGCGCGCCTGCTCGGCGTCAAGGCAGACAGCGGCGGCGCGGTGGAGCTCCTGCTTACCGAGCCCTTCGCCGGGCCTTGGCGCACCTTTGGTGGGGCGGCGGCCGCCGTAGACCTTAGCGGGCTGCGCGATCAGCCAGCGCTGGCGCGCAGCAGCAAGGGCCTCAAGGTCGGCCAGCGCGTCGACCTCCAGGGCGGCGCCGCGGCGGTGGTACGGACCGTCGAGGCGCAGGGCGCGGTGCGCGTCGACTTCGAGGGCGCCGAGGACCTGGAGGCGCTGCTGACGCGCTGCGGCCGGCTGCCGCTGCCCCCCTACCTGCGCCATGGCCGCGAAGACGACGCCGGCGACGACCGTGTGCGCTACCAGACGACCCTGGCCCGCGCCAAGGGCTCGGTAGCTGCGCCGACCGCTGGCCTCCACTTCACCGCGCCGCTGCTGCAGGGCCTGCGTGACGCCGGGTTTGGTCTCGCCACGCTGACGCTGCACGTCGGGCCGGGCACCTTCTTGCCGGTGCGGGCCGCTGATCTGCGGACCCACCAAGTGCTCGCCGAGCGTTACGAGATCTCCCCGCAGGCGGCTGAGGCGATCGCGGCGGCCCGGCGTGACGGGAGACCAATCGTCGCCGTCGGCACCACGGCGACGCGCGTGCTGGAGTCCTTCGGCGACGCGGAGATCGGGGCTGGGCGCGGCTGGACCTCGCTCACAATCCGGCCCGGTCACCGGTTCGCCGTGGTGCATGGCCTGATGACCAACTTCCACTTGCCGCGCTCGAGCTTGCTGGTGCTGCTGTCGACGTTCGCCGGGCGGGAGCCGGTGCTCGACACGTATCGCCAAGCCGTCGCTGCCGGCTATCGCTTCTATTCGTACGGCGACGCCAGCCTGTGGCTCTAGCGACGAGAACAGCGATGACTGGCCGCGTCGCGTGCCGACTGCCATTGGGGGCTCGGCGCCCCTGGTCAGTGAGCGCGTCTCTAGGTGTAGGTCGGCACGGCGCGCGCTGAGCCAGCAGAGCGTGCCCCCGTGGAGATGGGCCTAACGGCCTCTGGCGTGAGGTGTTCGCCTCGCCTGTCGGCGCTGCCGCCGACCTATGGACCGCACAGCAAGCCCGCAGTCGGAGTCGGCGACGCTCCAACGGCGGCCGTCCTTGGGCGCGGCCCAAGATAGAACGCCGGTCCAGCCGCTAGCGGCCGCCCATGTCGTCCAGAATGGAGCGAGCGTCCCGGGAGTAGGGATGATCCTTGGGTGCGCGGGCCAAATATCGGCGGAAGGCGTTGATCGCCATGCCGTTCTGGCCCCGTTCGCGGTAGGCCAGCGCCGCGTAGTAGCTGGCCTCGACGACTGCCGGGTCGCTGGATGCGCTGGCCCGCTCGAGGTAAGTCAGGGCCTCGGTCGACTGGTTGCGCCCGAGCAGCGTCAGCCCGAGGTAGAACGCGGCCTGAGCATCGCCGGGCCGCCGCGCGATCACCTTGCGCAGCAGAGGTTCGGCGCCTTCGTCGCGGATATGAAAAAGCGCTCGGCCGAGCTGCACCTGGATGTCGATGTCGTTGGTATCGACCTCGAGCGCGATCCGTAGGTGGGGGATCGCCCGATCCCAGCGCGCCTCCAGGCCGTAAATCAGCGCCACGCGCCGGTGGACCTGCGCTAGGTATGTGACCGGATTGCCCGCCGTAGCGTAGCGGGATGCGTACGCGATCAGGTGCTCCAGGTGCTCCAGCGCCAGCTTCTGCACGCCGCTGTGCTTCTTCGGGTCGAGCTTGAGGAGCTGGCCAGCGAGCTCAAAACGGTAGTGGTGGCAATTGTCGTCGGCCTGAATCGCCTGCGTCATGCGCGACACGCCCTGCTCGACCTCGTCGCGGGTAAACGCCAACCTGCCATACTGAAAGGTGGTCTCGGGGTCACCGCCGGAGCGCAGGGCGACCTGGTGGGCCCGCTCAAGCATCGTCGCTGCCCGCGCCAGTTCCTTGGCGTCGAGCAAGTAGCTGCCGGTCAAGCGGTTGAGCTCGATGGAATTCGGCTCTCGATCGGCAAACGGCGCGAGGGTCTCAGAGGCTTCGGAGAACCGGCCCTTGCTGGCGAGACCGGCAGACAGCGCGACCGCCCCGTCGCGATCGATTGCGCCCTCGCGCCGCAAGATCGACAGGTAGCCTAGGGCCCGATCGATCTGCCCGAGCTTGAGGTCGAGGCGGGCCGCCGCCAAGAGATAGCGACGGTTGCTCGGGCTCCTGTCGAGGAGCTTGGCGTAGACGTCGCGCGACTCGTTGTCACGCTGGAGCTGCAGCAGCACCTCCGCCAAGGGCTCCAGCACTTCTTCCAGATCACCGGCGCGCTGGCGAATGCCATCGAGGGTGGAGCGCGCCTCGTCAAGCCGTTCGGCTTGGCGCAGAAGCTCGGCCAGCCGCAGCGCGGCGGCGACGTGTCTCGGCTCGCGCTCGATCACCTGAGCGAAAAAGTCGCGCGCGGTCGCGGTGTGCTGCTGCTTCTCCTCGACCTGGCCGCGCAAGAACAAGAGGTCGATCGACTCCGGGTACTCCTTGGTCGCTTCGGTCAGCTCTGCCAATGCGTCGTCGTAGCGGTGGGCCCACAGCCAGTACTCGACCAGCGCGACGACAAAGGCGATGGACTTCATGCCGGACTTTTTGGCACCCACGAGCAGCTTCTGGCACTCCTGCGCACGCTTCTGGCGCAAGAGCAGGCGGCCGAGCCTGACCGTGGTCAGCTCGTCGGTCGGCATCTTCTCGAGCGCGGCGCGCAGCGCGACGATCTGGTCGTCAACGCGGCCCCGCCGATGGGCGAGACGCGCCTCCAAGTGCAGCGCCGCAGAGGCCCAGGCGTGCTCTTCGTGTTCGCCGGCCCACGCCAACAGCGTCTTGATGACGGCCGCCGCTTTGGTCAATTCGTTCTGCTCGATCCAAGACGACGCCAGCAGCTGGTGGGTCAACGGGTGGTCGGGCGTCGCGTTCACAAAGTCGGTGACGCGCGCGCTGACGGCCTCTGCGCGCCCCAGCACGTCGTCGACCTGCGCGCGCACGACGTCCAGCTTGACGCGGTTGTTGGCGTCCTTGCCCAAGACCAGCGCCTTGTCGGCCCAGCGGCTGGCGTCGAGCACCCAATCTGCCTTGGTGGCGTCGACGCGCAGCGGATCGCGCGCCGGCTCCGAGATCAACCCTGGCTGCTGCAGCGCCTGCGAGCGGAGCAGCGCGAACCAACGCTCGATCCTGGCCTGGGCGGCGGTGGCGAGGTCATCGGCGTCTGCGCCCTCGGCGTCGGCAAACTTCGGCAGATCGGCGTCAATGGTGTCGGACTGGCCCTCCTGCACGGCCCGGATCACGTCGTAGCGCGGCGGAAGCGGCTGCAGCTCCTCGAGACCCGCCTTGTACTCTGGGCTGGCGGCGAAGACCGTCGGGGCACGCTCCATCAGGTCCAGGTAGGCGGAGACCAACTGCTTGCGGACCTTCGCGTCGTCGGGTCGGGCAGCGGCGACCTGGCGAAGGCGGCTCATCTCGAGCGCGTAGGGCTTGTGTGTGTCGTCGATGGGCGTTGGCTCAAGGAGGTCGGCGGCGACAGGGACCTCTACCGCCTTTGGCTCTGGGCCAAACCAGGGGAAGGCGAGGTCGGGCATCATCAAATGGAGGCCGAAACCAGGTACGCCGAAGTGCTCAAGCGCGATGCCGGCGGTAAGCACGACCATGCCGGTCAAAAGGAGGCGGTCGACCCAGGGGCCGAGCTGGCGCGGTGGCCGCTCCCCTGCGCGACTGGCCTCTGCCCCGCCGACCGGGCCCGGCGCGTTACCTTCGCCTGCGCCAGCGGTGGCCGCAACTTTGTTCGAGCTGCCGCGCTTGACCGGGACGCTCTCCGCGGCGTCGTCAAAGAGCGCGCCCGATGTGTTGGGGTTGGCGAGGAACAGCGTGTCGTCTTCGCCGCCACCGAACAGACTGTCGTCTTCGAGGGCCGGCGCCGCCGGAGCGGCCTTGGTCTTGATCGGCGCCGGAGCCGACCCGACCTCGCCGAGCAGCGCGTCGAAGTCGACGTCGCCAGTGGTCTCGACCTTGGCGCCGGCGCCAATCGCGAACGGATCGCCGCCGTCGCTGCCGGCGAAGGGGTCATGGCTGCCCGAGGTTCCGGCTGACGGGCGCCCGAGCCCGGCGTCAGGGACGCTGCGGGTGCTGCGAAATGCGCCCGTGGAGCCCGCGCCGCCGCGACCGTGACCGGTGGAGCCAAAGGACGAGGTGAGGCCGGCCGATGCGGTGCCAAACGCCTCAAATTCGTCTTCTGCATCGGGCAGATCGAGTGGCGGACCCTCGCGCGGCGCGATCGGCGCCGGGCCGGCGATGGAGAGGGTGTGCAGCCCCGAGGCGTCGAATTGGTGCAAGCAAAGCGGACAGCGGACGCCGGACGCAGCGCCAAAGTCGGCCGGCGCCGGAAACACGGCTCCGCAATTCGGACAGCGGACGTTCAACCGCGAGCTCTCCCCTGGATGCGACGTCACGCCGACCGTCGGACGCTCCGCCGCGCGCTGCGGATAAAGCTCCGAGCAGTTGGGACGGTAGCTGGGGCGACGGGCCGGGTCAACGCACCAGCTCAGCGTTCGACGCGGCCAGCCAGCGACTCGCTTCATGCGGCGCCGTGTGGGCGAAGCTGCGCGCGGCTCTGGTTGCGGCGAGCCGCAAAATGACGACTTTTTCCGGCTACAGGCGCCGGGCCCGCCAAAATCGACGGCCGCAGACGCGGCTAGGCGTCGCCTAGCGCCGCCGGTGCACAACCTGGCGGAACGATGCGCGGCGTTGACCGCGTGTGCCGGGCTTCGGCTTGGCGCGTGCGGCGGCCGCCTGCTCCGGTGTCAGTACAAGGTCGCAGGGTCACCGCGACTTGCTGCGGGCTGCTCGACGACACGTGACCGCCCGATGAGCTGCCAACCCGCGAGATCCTGCCATCGCCACCGCTGGTCGACGAGGTGCGACTCAAGCCGCGGGTCGCCAAGGCGGCTGAACGTGAGCAGCACCCGAACCACAGCGGAGCGACCATCGGCGGCGGTCTGCACACCACGCAGCTCGAGATCATGGACCTGCAGCCCGTCAGCAGCGGCGCGCTTGCCGCCGAGAAACGCCGGCCGCTCGGCGTCAGGCAGGTACGCCGCGGCGCGCTCGTGCCGACCCCAGCGGAGCGACTCGTTGTAGTCCTGCACGGCCTCCCCGAGCCGTCGCCCGCGATCGGCGACGGCGGCTCCGCAGGCGACTCCGACGACGCCGAGCAACGCGAGCAGGCCGCGACAGCCCCAGCGCTGGGCGGCCGAGCGGCGGCGAGTCTCCAGCGGCTGGCCTTGGTGCCGACGGGCGGTCACGTCTCGGGCTCGCTCGGTCACGCGGCGTCGCCCCCAACGCCGCCAGTCGCGAGACGGCGATCGAGCTCCCCGCTGCGGTCTAGGGCTGCGAGGTCGGTGTAGCCGCCAACGAAGCTGCCCTGGACAAAGATCTGTGGCACGGTCTGCCAATGCGTTCGCTCCTGCAGGGCGGCGCGCCTGCCGGGGTCGCCGTCGAGGGAGACCTCCACAAACGGCACGCCCTTGCGCCGTAGGAGGAGTGCGGCCATGTGGCAGTATGGGCAGATCGCCGTACGGTACATGACGACGGCGTGCTCGGCCTCCGGGAGCGAAAAGGGCATGGCGAGGAACCTCGAAGCGCGGCCGGATGACTCATCGGCGGGTGACCGCGTGGAGCGATCGTCGCCGGAGCCGATGCAGGACGCAAGGGAGAAACGCGGCGACGTGCGGCGACGCGCCCGCTATGTCGGGCTGGACGTCGGCGAGGTCCGCCTCGGTGTGGCCGCGCTGGAGGACGGCGTCGCCACCCCGCTCTCGACGCTGACGCGCGCCGGCACCCGGCGGGACATCGCGGCGGTTCAAGCCTTGGTCGGCCTGCCCCCGGCCGGGGCGGTCGTCGGTCTGCCGCCAGAAGCCGACGATCCGCGGACATGTGCCGCGCGGAGGGCACGGGAGTTCGCGCGACGGCTCCACGAAGCGACGGGCTGGGAGGTGGTGCTCGTCGACGAAGCGGACTCCACCGCCATCGCTCGGGCGCGCCTGCAGGCGCTTGGTCTGCGCGCCAGTGGGCTGCGGGGCCACCTCGACAGCTGGGCGGCGGTCGAGATCTTGCAGCGCTTCGCGGCGGGCGCTCCAGCCGAGGCGGCGCCGCGAACGGCGGAGGCGCCCTTGGTGCAGGGGCGTAGGTCGCGCGGCCGGCGCTGACCTCTGCGGCGCGCGGGTTGGGGTGGCGAGGCCACAGCGGCGGCGGCGCCACTGGCGCGGCTGGCGGCGACAGACTACCCTCCTTTGAGGCGGAGGACGGCCAGACAGCGACGCGCCGCGGCCCGCATCGCCGGAGGAAACGCCATGAAAGGCAACGAGATATCGGGGTCCGCCCGCAAGCGTCTCGTGGAGCCGGCGGCCAAGAAGGCCCCAGGCAAAGACAAGCGCGCCGCTCTTGGCGCCCTGCCTCGCGAAGCAGCGCAGAAGGTGGTGGCGCCGGACGCCCAGCGGGCGGGCCTCAGCGCGTCGTTGCCCGACGGCGACCTGCAGCGCTGGGTGCAGGCTGCGCTCAACCTGGTCCTTGGCACGCGGCTGCCTCTAGATGGCCGCATGACGCCGGTGGTGCGCGAGGCGATGCGGCGCTTTCAGCGTCAGGAGGGCCTGCAGACCCACGGCGCCGCGGACGAGAAGACGCTGCAGGTCCTTGAGCTGCGCACCGGAGCGCAGCGCCCACGCGGCGCCGGCCATGAGGACGTTCGCAGCCTCCTCATTCTGCCCAACCGCGTGCTGTGGATGCCCAAACCCGGCTCTCCGGGCGGCGACAAAGGCAACGATGGCCGCGACGCTGGGGAGGCCGCCGACGCGGCCGCCGTGGTCGACGGTGGCAGCAAGAAGACGAAAGTGGGCGAGGCATTTGGCGTCAAGCCAGGGCGCTCGAAGGAGGCCGGCGGAGCGCGGGTCGATGACGAGGTCGTCGACGGCGAGCTCGCCACGGTGATGCCAGGCGTGCGGTCGGACTCGGTGTCGCCTTCGGACGCCTTCGGCCATCGCGAGTCGTGGCGGGCGGTCATGTCCCTCATGATGTCGGGGCAGTTCGTGCAGCGCGCCGCCGAGAGCCTCGGCAAGAGTGACGTCGAGGCGGTGCGCAAGGCCATGCAGATCTGGTTCGAGACGCTGGTGATGCACACGGGCTCTGACGCGCCGGCGTGGCTGCGGACGGCCCGCGCTGACGCCAAGATGGATGGCGCCGGCGCCGCGAGCCTGGTGCGCCAGGCTTGGTGGGTTGAGCACGTCGGCGCGGCGGACGGCCTCTGATGGATCGTGCGCTCGCGCCGAAGGCCGCCTGGGTCGCCTTGCTGCTCTGCGTCGGCTGTGGCGAACAACGCCCCGCTCCTGCTGGGACGCTGATCGTGGAGCCAGCCGACCCTGGGCCCATCGGCGGCCTCGCCGAGGGCGACGGCGAGGCCGACGAGCAGCGCACGGGCGCGGGAGTCGACGCCAGCGCCGACGACAGCGCGACGAGCCCCGAGACCTCGAACGGTGGCGACGGCGGCAGCGACGTACAGAGCCCAGTGAGCGGCGTGGGCGGCGCGCTGGGGTTGCGGGTGGTCGCCAGCGACGGCAGCCTCGTCGGTGTCTTGGTCGCGCGGGGCCACGGCCACCAGGGCGCCGGCACCGCGCCAGCTGGCGCCCCTGCGGATCCGCTGCGTGACGGCGTCTTGGTCTACCACCCCGTAGCGCGAGTTTTTTTCGGCGTCGCGATGGCATCTGGCAAGGTGATCGCGCCGCGGCTCGGCATCGCTGGCGCTGACTGCCTGACGCCCAACGTCGCCGGGTACTACACCGATGGGCCAGAGGTGTCTGGATTCGACTACGCGTTTGTCTGGAAGGGCAAGTGGTGGCGCATTCAGGGCGGCGAGCCCCTGGCGCTGGTCGGCTGCGCCGGGGTCGGAACTGGCGGCGAAAAGCCCAATTGCGTGCCACACACGGGGTCGTGCCGCGGCGTCCCGGTCGAGCCTGCGTCGTTGGGCTTGCCGGCGGCCTTTAGCGCGCCGCTGCGCTTCGACTGGGCAGGAGCGGGCGGCTAATGGCGAGCCTCTGGCAAGGCGTCGCTGCGCCGAGAGCGTTGCAGCCGCGCGCCTCTGGAGCTTTTGTGGCGTGGCCCTCCGCGATGGCGGCGCTGCTGCTCGGCGGCTGCGGCGGCGGCTGTCAGGAGCCCGCGGCGGTCGCGCCGGCGTCGCAGGCGGCCGAGTCGTCGATCGCGGCGAACAGCCGGGCAGACGGCGACACCGGACCCAAGCGCACGGCGGTGGAAGTGGCCGAGCAGGCGTTGGCCCTCCGCCTGCCAGCGCGCGCCCACGATGACGTGGTGCCGGCCCTTGCCTCGCTGCCGCGGCGACGCTTGGTCACATTCGATGCCAACACGGCCTTCGTCGCGAGGCTCGGCCCTGCTGGCCTTCAGGCGCTGGACCAGACCCTCGCCGCTCCGGCCACCGCGACCGACGACGCCATCTCCGCGCTGTTGCGGCGCGCCGGCACCGATTACGGCGTACGCGCTGGCATCGCCGCCAATCGCCTCGTGCTCGCGATCGACCGCGGCGCCGACCGCGCGCTGGTGGCCCGCCTGCGACGGCTGGCGCAGCAGGCTGGCCGCTGGCGGCTGGTGCTGCTCACCCGTGACGGCGATGACTTGGTCGAGGTCTGGCTGGATCCACCAGCGCCACGCCCGGCATCGAGCGGGGGGCACTGAATCGGCGGCGCGTTCAGCCTACTTCTTCTTGGTGACCGTGAAGCGATCAGGGGCGCCGTCGTTATTGGTGTCGACGCCGATCTTCTGCAGTTGGCCGCCGGCGAAGTACTCCCAGGTGTCGACCGCGCCGTCTCCGTTGGTGTCTCGGCGCTTCTCGACCAGACGCAGCACGTTACGGCCGTCGTCGGCCTTGGTCAGCTGGTAGTAGCGCCACGTGTCCGTGCGGCCGTCGAAGCCAAGATCGAGCTCGACGAGGTGCTTGTAGCCGTCCTTGTAGTGGCGGGTCTCGTCGACGCGGCCGTCGAAGTCGAGGTCCATCTCCTCGCGGACCAGCGTCTCGGCGCTCGCTTCACCCGTGAAGTACTGGACGATGTCGATGCGCTGATCGAAGTTGACGTCCATCTCCTTGCGAGTCAACACCTTCTTCGCCGTCTCACCCTCGCCCTTCGCGACGCGGTAGAACTTGAAGACGTCGGCCTTCTGGTCGCCGTTGACGTCGACGCGCTCGATCGCGGAGCTGCCGTCCTGCTGGAGCTCACTGCCGCCGCGCGGCTCGTCACTCAACGTCGTACCGCCACCGCCGCCCTCCGCCCGCTGCGATTCGTTGGACGAGCCACATCCAGCCGCCGGACCACCTGCGAGCGCGACCATCGCCAGCGCCGCGGCGGTGCCGCGCAGCGCACCGCTGGACGAAGGGGAGGTGAACACGGGGATGCGGATGCGAGACGACATGCGGGTCTCCTGCTGGCCTGCCCTCGGACCGCTGCGGCGATAGGGCATGGCTCGGCGCCGGACGGGCGACCGGAGGTAGTGTGAGACTCCCCCCTGGCATCGTCAAGTCTGGCAGCGAGCCGCGTTTTGGACCTGGAGCGAGCAGCACGGCCCCTGCCGCGGGGCGTCTCGGCGGCTTGCAGGCCACGGCGGGGCCACGCGGCGATGTATCGTGGCGAGGCGCCTTGATAGGTGACGCGGCGGCGGCGGCGGTGGCCGGGCCGCGACGAGCAGCGCAGCGGGATGAAACGGCGGCTCCGGCGCGTTGACAGGCTCGGCAAGCGGTCGATAGTGTCGCGCAGCCGCGCGGTCGGCTGTGGAGGCAAGCGGATGGCATGGTCTGGCCGAATCGTCAGTGCGCTGACGGCGCTGCTCCTGCTGCAGTCGGTGTGCGGATGCAGCAAGGAGCCGGACGCTGGCGACGGCGCGCAGGCTGCCCACACGCCACCCACGGTGAAGCGCAAGCGCATTCGGCCGCAGGGCGAGGAGGCAGCGGCGGCGGCGCCGGCTGAATCGGCCGTCGCCAAGAAAGCCGCGCCTGAGGCCGCCAAGCCCGCTGAGGCGCCTGCGCCCGCGCCGGGAGCGGCCCCGACGGAGAGCGGCGCTGTGGCCGAGGCGGTCCCAGCAGGTGCCACGCCGCCAGCGCCG
>SXNM01000138.1 GCA_005777155.1 Pseudomonadota bacterium
GCGCCGCCGACCCCAGCCGAGTCGGCCGCGGCGCTGGCCTGCGCCAACCACACCTCGACCTCGTCGGCGGCGAGCGCGACGGCGGCCGGCGGCGGCTGGCAGATGAGGGCGCCTGCCGCTGTGCCGAGCTGGCGCTGCAGGTCAAAGCCGCGCGCCACGGCGTCGGGCTCGTCGCAGCGCAGGCCGAGGCGTAAGCCGCTGTGGGCGCTGTAGAACGCCGGCAGCTCATCGCAGCGGTAGCCGACGACGGGCACGCCGCGGGTCTCGAGGGCCTCCACCGTGCGCGGCAGGTCGAGGACCGACTTGGCGCCGGCGGCGACGACCAGCACCGGCCAGCTGGCGAGCGCGTCGAGATCGGCCGAGATGTCCAGGCTGACCTCGCCGCCGCGGTGCACGCCGCCGATGCCGCCCGTCGCAAAGACCGCGATGCCGGCGCGGGCAGCGATCGCCAAGGTCGCCGAGACGGTGGTCGCGCCCCAGCCGCCGGCCGCAGCGACGAAGGCGACCTCGCGCGCGCCGCACTTGGCCACCTGGGGGCGCCCGCTGGCACCCGCCGCCGCCTGGCCAGTGAGCGTGTCGTAGGCGGCTGGGTCAAGGCCGACGCGGACCTCGCCAGCGCAGATCGCGATGGCGGCCGGCACGGCGCCCTCGGCGCGCACCGCCTGCTCGAGGTCGTCGCAGAGGGCGCGCCCCTCGGCTGGCGGGAAGCCATGGGCAAAGATGGTCGACTCGAGCGCCACCAGCGGCCTACCGGCTGCCAGCGCCTCGGCGACCTCCGGCGACAGCCGCAGCGCCGCTGCGGCAAACGCGACCGCGCGGGCGCCGGACTCGGCGACGGCGCTGGGCTCTGGTGCGGCGTCGGGTGCGGCAGCAAGTGAGGCGCCACGGCGGCGCTTCGTCGGTCGACGGCGGTCGATGGGGGGTGGCATCGGCCTCCTGGCGGCGGAGCGGCGCGGCGTCACCGCTTCCTGCGCCCGCAGCATCGCCCATGACCCGTCGGCTGGCCAGGGGGCTGTGGCGGGGCGGCGAGCGCGACCCGACCCGACCGCTGACGCGCCATGGGGCGACCCTTGAGGGCGACGACAGACGCCGACGGCAGACGCCGATGAGCGGGAGCGCGGAGCGTGCGCCGAGCGATTCGCGACGCCAAGCGCCGGGGCTCGCGTTGCCGCGCACGCGCGAGGTGGCTATCCTCGGGCAACTCGCAGGAGCACGCAGCATGGCCACCACTGGCCCCGACAGCGCACAGCCTCCCTCCATCTGGCGGCCCCTGCTCACGGCGGACGGCGACACGGCGCCATGGTCGCCGCTGGGCCTTTTGGCGCTGGCGGCCGGCTTGCTGGTCGTCGCGATCCTGACGCCGCCCCGCGAGCCAAGCGTCACCGAGCTGCCGAGCTTTGCGCCCCTCATCACCTACGCCGCGACGTATCCGACGACGCCGATGCCAGCGGCCTGCGCCGCGCTGATCGGCGGCGATCCGTCGTCGAGCGCAGACAAGCGCGCGCAGGCGGAGGCGGCCCGAGGCGACCCGGCGGAGCTGCTCCGGCGCTGCGAGGCGCTGCGTCTGCAGTTGGCGCAGAGCGGGCGGACCGGGCTAGCGCTGACCGTCGCCCGCGGCCCCATGCAACCAGGTTGGCTGAGCGCGTCGGCGCTGCTGCCCGGCGGACTCGCCTGGATGTGGGCGGGCTGGATGGCGTTCTTGTTGACGCCGACCCTGCTCTCGCGCCTGGGTGGTCGGCGCCTCGCGGGCGTCGTCATCGGCGGCGCCCTCGGCGGCGCGCTCGGCGCCTACTCCTTAGGTGACGACGCGCTGCAGCCGATTCAGCTCGGGGGGCTCTTGCCCGTGATCCTCGGCGCCGCGTTTGCGCTGGGCGCCGGCAACGAGCGGCTGCGGCTGGCGGGCATCTTCGGCGCTCACTGGCCGGCTCAGTGGGTGGGCCTGAGCGCGACGCTGCTGTCGCCATGGGCGCCGGCGTTGGTGTCCATCATCTGGGTGGCTGCGGGGTTCGGGGTCTCGGCGTCGCTCTCTGCGCGGCTCGGCGCCCTCGGCGGCGCGACGGCACTGGCGTGGGTGCTGTCGGCGCGGCAGGGCGCGGCGATCAGCGCGAGTGCGCCTTCCGCCGCGCTCAGCGAACCACCTGCAACGCTTGTGGGCCGACAGCCTCTGCCCGAGGCCGCTTCGCCGACGACGTCCGCCGCCGCTCCAGCAGCGGTCGCGGCATCACCGCCCAGCGCGCCGGGCGCCGCCGATGTAGCGAGTCTCGGCCCAGCCGCGCCCGCCCAATGGGACCCTGGGGCCGCCGGCGCCGCGCCGCCTGCGCCCCACTCTGCCACACCCATCACCGCTGAAGGCGCCGCTATGACGGACGCCCCGGCCGCTGCCGGATTTGCGGCGCCGGCGGGGTCGACGCCGAACGACGCGCCAGGCGATTCGGCATCGCATCGACCGCCCCAGCAGGGCGGCGACGCCGACCTCCACAGCCTCCTCGACGCCGTCGCAGCCCAGCCACCCACGGCTGCGGCAACCCCCATCGGCCAACGCGCCGCGGTGGCGCCGAGCCGCGCGCCGCCACCGCCGGCCGCTCCGATCGCGCCCGCAGAGCCCGAAGCGCGGGCCATTGGGCCTCAGCGCGGCGACAGGCCGGCGCCCTATGCCCAGCAAGCCGCCGACGCAGCCTCAAGGGCGCCTGCGGCCGCCGAGACGGGTCCACGCGACGCCCCGACCGTCGCGCTGCGGCACTCAGCGTCTTCGGGCAACGCACCGCCGACGCGCAATGCAGCGTCGTCAGGCAGTATCGTTGCGTCAGTCAGTGCAGCGCCGGGCCCAGCGGCTCTGGGCCGCGGAGCGTCGGTCTCCGCCATCGAGCTACAGACCGCCGCATCGACGCGGCCAGCAGCGTCGAAGCTGCGCGGCGAGCTGACCGAGCGCGTGGACGCACCCGAGCGCCAGGGCTTTGCGCTGCGTAGCGCGGTAGGCACAGCGCTGCCGGTCGCTGACGGGACCCAGGCGTATGAACCCGCAGCCGTCGCTGACGCCCGGGCCCAGATCGGCATCCGTCGCTCCTCGCCGTCGCTCGCCCGCGGCGCCTCGCCGACGGCGCCGACGAGCGTCCGCGAAGCCCTTGCACAGGCGCCACGTCGCGACGTCCACCTGCGCGAACGGACGACCGCCGGCCTCATGTTGGTCCTCAGCGACGGTCGCGAGGTGCATCTGCGGCCCCACGAGGTGCGCGCCATTCACGCTGGCGTCTGCGACTCACTCGGGCCAGAGCCGGTCCTTGACCTCTATGTTCATCACGAGGGCGCGCTGGAGCGTTGGCACCTGCCCTGGCGCGGCATCCACCGCGCGCGCCTGCTGGCCGGGGCGGCGCCGCAGCTGGCCTGGGCTACGCTGTCGGTCGAGCTGGCCGGGGCACAGGCGCTGCGACTGCCGCGTGGCAACACCTGGCCGCCGCAGCTGCTGCCCCGCTACGTCGACGAGGACGCGATGGCCGCGGCGGCGCTTGGCGAGCTCGATGCCGAAGCCAGCCTGCTAGCGAGCGCTCCGCAGGCGACAGCGGATGGTGCGGTCGACCCCTAGCCCGCCCTTTGCAGCGACTCGTCCTTTGCAATTGAACGCAACTTGGATCAGGGACTCTTATAGTATGATGGAGAAGGCGAGTTGTGGACTCGTCGGGAGGTGTGCCATGTGTGGATTCTGGAAGCCGTTTGCCGCGATCGCAATTGGGGTCGCGCTCCTCGTCGCCTGCGGTGAAGAGGACCAGACGGTCGTCGGCGTGGGCCCTGGCCCAGGCACCGGTGACGCCGACAGCCAGGGCTCGGTCGACACCGTCGGCGATAGCGCCGTTGACGTCGCGGACATGGGCGTCGCGCCAGAGACCACCGACGAGCCAGAGACCACCGACGAGCCAGAGACCACCGACGAGCCAGAGACCACCGACGAGCCCGACAGCCTGGACGGCGGGGGTGCTGAGACCACCGACGAGCCCGACAGCGTGGACGGCGGGGGCGCCGAGACGACCGACGAGCCCGACACCACGGCAGACGTGACGGGCGACGCCACCGGCCAGACTGACATCGCTGACGACGCCACGGCGGTCGCCGACGCCACGGACGACACCGCCGCCGACACCGCCGACGCGACAGATCCGGACGCCGGCGCGCAGGACACCGCGCCACCCAGCTGCGTCAAGGCCGCCGACTGCCCCGTGCCCGCCGACCTGCCCATGTGCTTCGCCGTCGCATGCGACGCCGGGGTCTGCAAGCTGACGGTCTCCGCCGATGGCGCCGCCTGCGACGACGGCAACGCCTGCACCAAGGGTGACGCTTGCAAGCTCGGCACGTGTAGCGGCGACGCGATGGATTGTGACGACAAGGACGACTGCACGCTGGACGTCTGCAAGGCGACCACCGGCGCCTGTGTCCACGAGCTGGTCGCCAGCTGCGCGCCGAAGTGCAAGGCAGACGCCGACTGCAAGGCTGGCAGCGCCTGCGCCGTGGCGGTCTGTAGCGAGGGCGCCTGCATCGACAAGCCCAATGACGCCGCCTGCGACGACAAAAACGCCTGCACCACCGACACCTGCACCACGACGGGCTGCAAGTCGACGGTCATCGAGGGCTGCGGCGGCTGCAAGGCCGACAGCGCCTGCGACGACAAGAACGCCTGCACCACCGACAAATGCATCAACGGCGCCTGCGCCCAGGCCAGCGTCCCGGGCTGCAACCAGTGCCAAGACGCGGCCGCCTGCGATGACCAGGAGCCATGCACCGTCGACAGCTGCGACGCCGGCGTCTGCAACCACGCCAAGATCGACAAGTGCGGGCAGGCCGAGTGCCAGTCTGGCGCCGACTGCGACGACCAAGACGCCTGCACCGCCAACAGCTGCTCTGACGGCAAGTGCGTGTTCAACAAGATCGCGGGGTGCGTGCTGCCATGCAAGGGCGACACCGACTGCAACGACGGCGACTCCTGCACCACCGACGCCTGCGTCGCCGCCAAGTGCCAGACCACGCCGATCGTCTGCAACGACGGCAACCAGTGCACCGCCGACGCCTGCGACAAGACCATCGGCTGCGTCGCCAAGCCCGACGACGGCAAGGCATGCGACGACAAGAATGCGTGCACCGCCAAGGACATCTGTAGCGGCGGCGCCTGCAGCGGCGCCAAGAAGTCCTGCGACGACAACAACGCCTGCACCGACGACAGCTGCGACACCAACAAGGGCTGCCTCCAGGTCGCCAACAGCGGCAAATGCGACGACAAGAACAGCTGCACTGGCCCTGACGTCTGCAAAGCGGGCGCCTGCATCGGCATCAGCCCGGTCTCTTGCAACGACGCCAACGCCTGCACGCAGGACAGCTGCGACCCGATCAAGGGCTGCCAGTTCGCGCCGATCGCCGGCTGCGTGCCGCCGTGCAAGCAAAACGCAGACTGCAAGCCGGGGGACGCCTGCAGCACCGGCACCTGCGACGCCTCCAGCGGCAAGTGCTCCTACGCCCCAGTGGTCTGTAGCGACGGCGTCGACTGCACCGTCGATAGCTGCGACGGCAAGCTAGGCTGCGTCGCCAAGGGCGACTCGACCCAGTGCGACGACGGCAACTCCTGCACCGCCGACGTCTGCAACGCCAAGGGCTGCAGCTGGTCTGGCACGACGAGCCCCTGCGACGACGGCTCCGGCTGCACGTCGGGCGACGCCTGCCAGGGCGGCCTGTGCAAGGGCGGCACCCCCACCGTCTGCAACGACAGCAACCCCTGCACCGCCGACGCCTGCGACCAGAAGACCGGCAAGTGCCAGCATGTACCGATCTCCGGCTGCGTACCGCCATGCAAGGCCGACAAGGACTGCGACGACTCCAACGCCTGCACCACCGAGGCCTGCGACGTGAAGAGCGGCATCTGCAGCAGCGCTGCGGTCAACTGCGACGACAAGAACAGCTGCACCGCCGAGACGTGCGACACCGCCAAGGGCTGCCAGGTCAAGCAGCTCGACGCCTCGGCCTGCGACGACGGCGACGCTTGCACCAAGGGCGACCAGTGCAGCGGCGGCAAGTGCGTGCCGGGCCCGGCGCTGGTCTGCGACGATGGCAGCCCCTGCACCATCGAGGCCTGTAATCCGAAGTCTGGCTGCGTCAGCAAGCCCGACGACGGCGCCAGCTGCAGCGACGGCGACCCATGCACCCAGACCGACACCTGCGCCACGGGCCAGTGCGTCGGCGGCAACAACCAGTGCGCCTGCAAGTCCGACACCGACTGCGCCAAGCTCGGCAGCGACCAATGCACCGGCGTCTACTTCTGCGCCATCTCGCCGACCGGCAACAGCAGCGCCTGCCAGCTCAAGCCCAACAGCAAGCTGGTCTGCCCGGCCAACACGGCGTGCGCGACGTACGTCTGCGTCACGGACGCCAAGACCTGCCAAGCCAAAGCGCAGAACGACGGCAAGGCGTGTGACGACGGCGACGCCTGCACCTCGGGCGACGTCTGCAAGGACGCCGGCTGCCAGCCGGCCACCAAGGTGAGCTGCGAAGACGGCAACGCCTGCACCAAGGACTACTGCTCGGCCAAGACCGGCTGCGGCCACGACCCGGCGGCCGGGCCTTGCGAGGACGGCAACCCCTGCACCACCGGCGACGCCTGCACGGGCAGCCAGTGCGCATCGGGCGCCACCAAGCCTTGCGACGACGGCGAGCTCTGCACGGTCGACGCCTGCGATGCCAAGACCGGCAACTGCACGCACGCCAAGGTCGCCGGCTGCACGGGCGGCTGCAGCAGCGACGCCATCTGCAACGACGGTAAACTCTGCACCGTAGACGTCTGCAAGGACGGCAAGTGCCTCAACAGCGCCAAGTCCTGCGACGACGGCGACGCCTGCACTGACGACGTCTGCACCGCGTCCACCGGCGCCTGCAGCAACCTGAAGAAGATCGCCTGCCCACCCTGCGTCGACGCCAAGTCCTGCGACGACGGCAAGCCCTGCACCATCGACACCTGCCTCAGCAGCGGCCAGTGCGCGTCAGTCCCGGAAGCAGGGTGCGTTGTGTGCCAGAACGCCGCCGGCTGCAACGACAACAACGGCTGCACCACCGACGCCTGCAACCAGAACCGCTGCACATACACGGCCAAGGCGTGCAACGACGGCAACAACTGCACCACCGACGGCTGCAGCGCGCCGAGCGGCACCTGCACCTTCACGCCGATCCCGAACTGCATGGACTTCAACTGCACGACCTCGACCCAGTGCAACGACAACAAGCCCTGCACGACGGACTTCTGTCAGTTCTGGAACGGCAACTGCACCAACACGGCGGTGGCCTGCAACGACAACAAGACCTGCACCGCCGACGCCTGCAACCCCAACACCGGCGCCTGCACCTACACGGCGATCCCCGGCTGCGATTCGACCAAGAGCTGCGCCAGCAACCTCGACTGCGACGACGGCAAGGGCTGCACCCAGGACACCTGCAACCAGCAGACCAAGCAATGCAGCTACGCCAACATCGAGTTCTGCAAGGAGGACGAGCCATGCAGTGTCGTGGCAGACTGCGACGACAAGCTCTTCTGCTCCGCTGACTCGTGCGCCGGAACGCCGCTGCGCTGCCGCCACCAGCCCAAGGAGGGCTGCAACGAGAATGATCCGCACTGCGCTGGGCCCAAGGATTGCGACGACAAGGACCCCTGCACGACGGACTTCTGCAGCACTTTCTCGGGACTCTGCTCCCACCAGGCGGTGCCAAACTGCGTCATCGGCAAGGACTGCAAGGACGCCAGCGAGTGCAACGACAACGTCAACTGCACGGTCGAGCAGTGCTTGAGCGGCAAGTGCCAAGTGCAGCCCAAGGCCTGCAACGACGGCAACCCGTGCACCAACGACTTCTGCCAGACCAACTCGGGCAACTGCGTCTACTTCCCGGTGGCGGGCTGCCAGGCCGTGAGCTGCAAGGAAGCGAGCGATTGCAACGACAACAACAAGTGCACGACGGACCTCTGCCTCAACGGGTTCTGCAACGCCATCGTCATCCCGAAATGCAAGTAGCCGCCGCGGGCCGGTCTGCCTCGTCCCGCGCAGGCGCGGCGGCGAGCGCCCCGGCGGCGCTCTCGCGGCCCGTCGCGGCCGCCCCCCCGCTTGTCGAAAACGCCAACTTGAGCGAACATCCTGGCTCCCAACTGGTGGCACCGCCACCGCACTGGAGGCAGCATGGCCAGGGTGCAGAGCGTCGCTCATCTTTTTCGCAACCGCGTCGCGCGCTCTGCGAACAACGAGGCCTTCTCCTATCCCGTCGGCGAACGCTGGGAGTCGATGACCTGGGGCCAGTGCGGCGCGCAGGTCGATCGTGTCGCGGCCGGCCTGCGGGCGCTCGGTATCGAGGACGAGCAGCGCGTAGGCATCATCTGCGGCACCCGCGTCGAGTGGCTGCTCGCCGATCTCGCGGTGATGGTCGCTGGCGCGGCGACCACGACGATCTACCCGTCGTCGACCGCCGACGACTGTCAGTACATCTTGGCCGACTCGGACTCGCGCGTCGTCTTCGCTGAGAATCAAGGCCAGGTCGATAAGCTCACGTCGGTGCGCGACCGCATTCCGGCGGTGCGCCACGTCGTGTTGATCGATGGCGCGCCGAAGAGCACCGATGGCTGGGTCATCGCGTGGGCCGACCTGCAGGCGCGCGGCGACGCGTGGCTGGCCGCAGAGCCGAAGGGCCTCGATGACGCGCTCTCCCGCCTGAACCCCGGCAAGCTGGCGACGCTCATCTACACCTCAGGCACCACAGGTCGCCCGAAGGGGGTCGAGCTGCTCCACGACTGCTGGCTCTTCGTCGCCGAAGGCATGGAGGACGTGAACATCCTCAGCCCCGAGGACAAGCAGTACCTTTGGCTGCCGCTGTCGCACTCGTTCGGCAAGGTGCTGGAGGTGATCGTCGTCGCTATCGGCATCCCGACGGCGGTCGATGGCCGCATCGAGAAGATTATCGACAACTTGGCCGTCGTCCAGCCGACCTTCATGGGCGCAGCGCCGCGCATCTTCGAGAAGGTCTACAACAAGGTCGTCAGCGGCGCGCAGCAGGCCGGCGGTCTCAAGTACACGATCTTTAAATGGGCGACGCAGATCGGCAAGCAGGTCAGCAAGCTACGCCAGGAGGGTCAGGAGCCGTCTGGGCTGCTGGCGCTGCAGTACCGCGTCGCCGACAAGCTGGTGTTCTCGAAGCTGCGCGCCCGGTTTGGCGGCCGGATCCGCTTCTTCATCTCGGGCTCGGCGCCGCTGAACCGCGACATCGCCGAGTTCTTCCACGCCGCCGGGCTGCTCATCCTCGAGGGCTACGGCCTCACCGAGTCGTCGGCGGCGAGCTTCGTCAACCGGCCGGAGAGCAACAAATTCGCGACCGTTGGGCCGCCGCTGCCTGGGCTTGAGGTCAAGATCGCCGAAGACGGCGAGATCTTGTTCCGTGGCCGGGCGATCATGCGGGGCTACCACAACCTGCCCGACGTCACCGCCGAGACCCTGCTGGAGGGCGGCTGGCTGGCGACCGGTGACATCGGCGAGCTGACCAAAGACGGATACTTGCGGATCACTGACCGCAAGAAGGACCTCATCAAGACGTCCGGCGGCAAGTACGTGGCTCCGCAGGCACTTGAGGGCGCCTTCAAGGCGATCTGCCCCTTCGTCAGCCAGATCGTCGTGCACGGCAACAACCGCAACTTCTGCAGCGCGCTCGTCACCCTTGAGCCCGAGTCGGTGACGGCGTGGGCGAAGGATCAGGGCATTGGCGACACGTCTGTACCGGCCTTGGCCAAGAATGAGAAGGTAGTCGGGTTGTTCCAGGGCTACATCGACCAGCTCAACGCGGGCTTGGCGCGCTTTGAGACCATCAAGCGGTTTGCCCTGCTCTCCGAGGACTTCTCGATCGACTCCGGCGAGCTGACCAAAGACGGATACTTGCGGATCACTGACCGCAAGAAGGACCTCATCAAGACGTCCGGCGGCAAGTACGTGGCTCCGCAGGCACTTGA
>SXNM01000139.1 GCA_005777155.1 Pseudomonadota bacterium
GCCGCGCCTGCCGCCGCCGCGCCTGCCGCCGCACCCGCAGACCCTGCAGGCGAACTGGCGCTTTGGCGGCGCACCGAGATCGCCAGCTTGGGCTGGGGTCAGGGCGCCCTCGCCCTCGGCCGCCCCCAGGGCTCGGAGCAGAACCCCACCGCGCCGATGGCGATCGCCGCCGACGGCCAGGGCGGGCTGTGGGTGCTCGATCAGGTCAACCAACGGGTGGTCCGCCTCGACGCCGCGACCCGGCGCTTGGTCGGCGACGTCCAGGTCCCGGTCGCCGCCGCGCAAGACTTGGCGCTCATCGAGGCCGCTGAGCCTGACGCCGCCGGCCCGACGCCGCAGCGCGTGCGCGGCCTGCTCGTCCTCGACCGCCTAGTCGATGGCGTCGTCGTCGCCCTCGATCCGACCAGCGGCCGCGAGCAGTTTCGCCTCGACCTGCGCGGCGACGGCCAGCCTGTGCGCGATCCAGAGGCCGCTCCCGGCCCGACAGGCATCGCCTTCGGTGGCGGCGTGACCGGCATCTTCGTCCATGACGGCGGGCTCTTCGCCGAGTGGGCCCACGTCGCCTGTCATCGCCTCGGCGGCGTGGACGGCAGCCGCAGCGGGCTCGGCCAGACGCTGCCGGCGCGGCCCGGCCATGACGGCGCCAGCGCCTACGGCCTCGAGCGCGCCGGCGACCACGTCGTCGTCCGCGCCTACGACCTCCGCCAGAGCGGCGCCGCCGCGCCCCGCCTGCAAGCCGGCGTCCGCTTCCCCGCCCCGGTGTTCGCCGTCCGCAGCCTCGATGGCACGGCCGATGGCGGCGCCTGGTTGGCGGTCAACACCCTCGTCGAAGACGCCGCCGGCGCCATCGTGCGCGAGGGCCTTGAGGTCGTGCGCCTCGACCCCGACGGCAGCGTCCAGTACCGCGACGGCGCCTTGCTCGAGCAAGGTCCGCACGAGCAGGTGCGCACCTTCAGCCTCGGCCGAGATGGCAGCTACTGGCACCTTGCTCGCCGCGACGAGGGCGTCATCATCGAGAGGTGGACGCGATGAAGCACTGCACCGATCCCCGCCCGATGCACCCAAACGCACCTTCTTGCACAATCATGCACCGAAGTGCCGTGCGTCTGGGCCTCGCTTTGGCCGCTGCGCTGATCGTCCTGCCCGCCATGTCGCAGACGGCGGGCGCCGTGCCGCAGCCGATGAGCCGCAGCGCCATCGTCGCCATCGCCAAGACCGTGCCCGGCTTCTCCTACTGGTGGGGTGGCGGCAAGTGGAAGCCGGGCGACCTCGCCAACAAGGGCAAGTGCACGCCCAAGCCGGGCTCATCGGGCTGTCCGGAGTGCACGCACTCGGGGCTCTGGGGCGCCGATTGCTCGGGCTTTGTCGCCAAGGCCTGGCAGATCGATAAGCCGACCGCGCTCGAGACCTACTACCACCCCTACGCGACCATGCACTTCAAGTCGCAGTCGGTCTGGTGGAACCATATCGCCCGCAAAGACGCCAAGATCGCCGACGCCTTCAACTACAACACCAACGGCGCCGGCCACATCTTCCTCTACGAGAAGGGCGACCCCTACGGCTCGGTCTGGGCCTGGGAGTGCGCCGGCTGCACCACCGGCTGCGTCTACGGTGTGCGCTCCGTCGGCTCTCAATACGAGGCGTTGCAGCGCAAGCTCCTGGAGGAAGCCCCGTCGTGCAAGGACCACTGCGAAGGCACGGTGATGGTCAACAGCAAGTGCGAGAAGGGCGACTGCGGCGTCTACGGTAGCAAGTGCGTCCACGATGACCTCGGCCTGCGCTGCGTCTTCGCCATGTGCCCGAACAAGGGCGGGGCCAAGATCTGCCTCCCAGACGGCAAGCTCGCGACCTGCGATGACGGCAAAGTCAGCGCCAGCGCCTGCCCGGGCGGCGGCCAGTGCAAGGCCAGCTCCGCCACCGCGGCGAGCTGCGTCGCCAAGTGCCCGGCCTCCTGCGACGACGGCAACGGCTGCACCAAGGACGCCTGCGACGCCGGCACTGGCAAGTGCACCCACACCGGCACCGGCGCCTCCTGCGACGACGGCGATCCCTGCACCCAGGGCGATGTCTGCAGCGGCAATGGCTGCAAGCCCGGCGCCACCAAGCCGTGCGACGACGGCAACGGCTGCACCAACGACTCCTGCAAGGGCGGCGCCTGCAGCCACGCCAACAAGTCTTGCGACGACGGCGACGCCTGCACCGCCGACAGCTGCCAGGGCGGCGCCTGCAAGCACGCCGGCAAGGACTGCAACGACGGCGACGCCTGCACCAGCGATGGCTGCTTGGGCGGTGTCTGCGCCCACCTCGGCAAGAACTGCGACGACGGCGACCCGTGCACCGTCGATGCCGGCTGCCAGGGCGGCGTCTGTCAGCACAGCGCCGTCGCCTGCGACGATGGCGACACCTGCACGGCAGACAGCTGCCAGGGCGGCGCGTGCATCCACGCCGAAAAGGCCTGCGACGACGGCGACCTCTGCACCGTCGATGGCTGCAAAGGCGGCGCCTGCCACAGCGCCAAGAAGGACTGCAGCGACGGCAACGGCTGCACAGTCGACGTCTGCGACGCCAGCTCCGGCGCCTGCCAGAGCGCCGCCGGCGGCTGCGACGACGGCGACCCCTGCACCAGCGACGTCTGCCAGGGCACGGCCTGCATTCACTTCGCCGCCAACGGCGTCGCCTGCGGCGCCGGATTGGTCTGCTACGCGTTGAAGTGCGTCGCCGAAGCGAGCGTGCCGAAGGCTGAGGGCGGCGGCAGCGGCGAGAGCGGCGGCACCGACACCAGCGGCAACGGCGGCAACGGAGGCAGCGGCGGCAACGGCGGCAGCGGCGGGAGCGGTAGCGGCGACGCCGACACCAGCAGCCGCCCGACCACCCCGAACGGCCTCGACGCCGATGGCGGCACTACGCTCTCCGGCGCAGGTCAGCTCGCCCCAGCCGTGGGTGGCACGGCGGGCTGCAGCGCCCAAGGCCACGGCTCAGGCCCGAGCCAGGGCGCGCTGGTGGCCATCTTGTTCGCCCTCGCCGCGCTCCTCAGCCGCCGTCGCCTCGTCTAGGCGCAGGTCGCCGGACGGCCAGGCTCGCCGTGCGGCCGACCACAAGCGGCAGCGCTAGCCTTCACTCTTGGCCGGCGCCTCGGCCACCCAGGCCTGCATCAGCGTGTAGGTCACCGCGAGCACCACCGGGCCGACGAAGATCCCGACGAGGCCAAAGGCCAGCAAGCCCCCGATTACGCCCGCGAAAATCAGCAGCAGCGGCAGATCGGCGCCCTGACGGATGAGCACCGGGCGCAGGACGTTGTCGAGCAGCGCGACCACCACGCTGAGCACCAAGAGCGCCGTCGCCGCGCCCGTGCGACCCTGCCAATACATCCAGCCTACAGCGGGAAAGAGCACGAGGCTCGGCCCGACCTGGGCGATGCACAGCATCAACATCAGCGCCGAGAGCAGGCCGGCGAACGGGACGTCAAAGACCCAGAGCCCGAGGCCACCGAGCGAGGACTGCACCAGCGCCGTGACGCCGACGCCGAGCGCGACCGCCCGCACGGCCTGCCCCGCCAGCAGCACCGCCTCTTCACCTCGCGCGCCAGCCAGCCGCCGTCCGAGCCGCCGGCTCAAGTCTGCGGCGCGCTCGCCGTCGCGGTACATCAGGCCGCAGAACAACACGACCATGAGGAACTCGAGCAGCAGACCGCCGATGTCACGCGCCTCGCCAAAAAGCCAGCGGCCGATGCTCCCGGCGTGGGGCGTTAGGCGGTGGGTCAAGCCGTCGGTGCCCGCGGCCGCCAGCTCGCTGTAGGACTCGACCAAGGCCTCGCCGCTCCACGGCACCGTCGCCAGCCACGTTGGCGCCGGCGGCAGCCCTTCGGCCAGGACCTTTTTCCACCAGCCCATCGCCATGCCGCGGTGCGACACCAGCGTGTCGACGGCCGCAAAGAGCGGCACCACCAGCAGCAGCAACAGGCCAAAAGCCATCAGGAAGGAAGCAAAATTGCGACGATCGCCGACGGCCGCCCGCAAGCGCAGGTACAGCGGCCACGTCGCCACCACCAGCGTCGCCGCCCAGAGCGACGCGCCAAGAAAGGGCTGCAGCACCCACACCGAGAGCCCGAGCAGGGCCAAAATGCCGCCGACCGACAGCACGTGGCGCACGAGATCGTAGCCGTTTGCCCGCAAGCGCCACCTCCTGCGCCGCATGGCGCGACCCACGGTTGTCGGGCGCATCGCCCGGATGTCAAGAATTCGAGGCTCTTGGTCATCGCGGCGGCACTGGTCGTTCGTAGGCGCCGCAGGTACGCTGCGCCGCCGCCGCCGGCGTCAACCGGCCGCCTGCGGAGCCCGCGATGGATGCCCCCTCGACCCTGCAGCGCCTGACCCGCCGGTTCTGGGGCCCCTTGCTGATGGAGCCCGCCGCCGGCCTGGCGCGCGCCGCCCGCTACCTGCCGCGCATGCGGCCGGAGGACCGCGGCGTCGGCGTCACGCCGGACCTCCGCTACGGCGAGGAGCCGTGGCAGCGCTTTGACCTGTACCGGCCCCGCGAGGCGAGCGCGCCGCTACCCCTGCTGCTGATGTTCCATGGCGGCGGCTTCCAGTTCTTCGATCGCCGGAGCCACTGGGGCGTCGCCACCGCCTTTGCCCGCGCCGGCTTCGTCGTCGCCAGCGTGGAGTACAGGCTGGCGCCGCACCGCTTCCCCGCGCCACAGCGCGACGTGGCCGCGGCGCTCCTGCACCTCGCTAGGGTCGCCTCGGAGTACGGCGCCGACGCCCAGCGCACCGTCCTCGCCGGCGAGTCTGCCGGCGCCAACCTCGCCCTCGGCCTCGCGCTCTGCTGGGCCCTGCCGCGCCCCGAGCCTTGGGCCGCCGCCATCGCCGCGGCAGATCTCGATTTGCGCGCCGTCCTGCCGGCCTGTGGCTACCTAGACGTCGCTGAGCCAGAACGTCACGAGGCCTATTGGCGCGCCCGCGGCCGACCGCTGCACCCGGTGGTGGCGGGCCGCATCGTCGAGGTCAGCGCGGCCCACGTCCCGGACCACACGCCGCCCGCGGCCGAGCACGCCCTCGCCAGTCCGCTGCGCCTGATCGAGGCCCTGGCCAGGGGCGAGCACCCGCCGCCCCTGCGTCCGCTGCCGCCCATCCACGCGCTGGTCGGCGCCGTCGATCCGGTCCTGCACGACACCCTGCGGCTGGGCGCGGCGCTGACGGCGCTTGGCGTCGACCACGAGGTCCCAATCTACACCGACGCCGGGCACGCCTTCCACGCGCTGCCTTGGCACCGTCAGGCCGGCCCGGCGTGGCGTGGCCAGCGCGCGTTCTTGCGCCGGGTCCTCGACGGCCGAGACGCCTAGCGGTCCGGCCAGCTTCGACTGCGGCCCCCGAGAGATCGGCGACGGTCAGGCGCTGGGATCCCATCGCGCTCGTGGATGCAGCCGCCGTGTATCGCAGTCGCCGTCCCTGTCGCTGCGGCCGCCGAAGGACGGACGACGCCTCGAATCGATAGCTCCAGGGCCGACCTCCCCGCCAGATCAGCCGCTACCCGCCGCGCCCTCCGCCGAAGCGCCCGCCGTGACCGAACGCAATGGCACGCGCCAGCTTCTCGGCGTCCATCCCCGGCAGCTGGCCCGCCAACTCGACCTCGGAGCGGCAATCGACGGCCGATAACAGCGTGTTGTCGCTGCAGATGCAGGCCCGCACCCCAAGGTCCAGCCACCGCGGCAGGTCGTGGTCCGTCGCCGCCGCGATGGCGCCGACGTGGACGTTGGACGTAATGCAGGCCTCGATGGTCACCTGCCGGCGGACGACCAGCGCCAGCACCGCCTCGTCGCGCAAGAGCGTCGTGCCGTGGCCGACGCGCGAGGCGCCCAAGTGCTCGATGGCGAAGGCGATCTCGGCCGGCGGCCGTCCCTCGCCGGCGTGGACGGTGACGCCGAGGCCAGCCCGGCGCGCCGCCTGAAACGCCGACGCATAGTCAGCCATGCCGTAGCGGTGGTGCGGCGCCGGCCCGCCGGCGAGGTCGACGCCGACGACGCCAGGCCGCGCCGCTGCCACGGCCACCAGCGCCGCGACGGCCTCTGGTGCCTCGCCGTAGAGGGCGCAGAGCAGCAGACCGCCCCGCCCCTGCAGGCCAGCCAGCGCGGCGTCCACGGCCCACCCAATGGCCCGCGGCCCGCTCGGCTCGCCCTTGGCCGCGCCGCCGTGCAGCTGCGGTGCGAAGCGCAGCTCCAGGGTCGTCACCCCCTCGCGCGCTGCATCCTCAGCGATCTCCGCCGCCACCCGCTCGATGGCGCTCGCCGTCTGCAGCGCCGCGATCGTGATGGCGAAGCAGTCGAGCGCCGCCTGCAGCCCCATGCCCGCGAAAAAGCGCGGCACCTCCGCCAACGGCCGCCCCGCCGCCGCCGAGAGCTCGAGCAGCGTCGCAGGCCGCATCGACCCGTCGAGGTGGCGATGCAGGTCGGCGAGGCCGCCCGCAGGCTTCAACCGCGCCGTCGACAGCGAAGGCGGGCTCATGGCGTGCGCAAAAAGCTGCGGCTGAACTGGACCTGACCGTCCTCGTTGATGAACTCGCCGTAGAAGGTGTCGCCCTTGATCTCCACCCAAAGGAAGCCCGCCTTGTCGGCGTCTTGCCAGTGGAAGGGGTTGAATTCGTAGCCGCCCTTCGACTTGGTCTCCACCTCCGTGGTCTTGGCGCCGCCGCCGGAGATGAGCAGCTCGACGTCCTTGCAGTGTTTGCCGCTCGCCGCCTTGCTGAGCCACTGGCGACCATGGTCGTGGCCTGTAATCAGCACGTCGGCGCGACCGCAGATCAGCTTGTCGTAGGCGGCCTTGACGCCATTGCCTGAGGCCACCGGGATGACACCGCAGAGCTGGGGAATCGGCGCCGCCTTGGCGCCTTCGTAGCAGCCAGCGTTGCCATGCGGGCCGTTGCTGCGCATCGGGTGGTGGGCAAAGGCGATCTTCCAGTCCGCCGTGCTGGCGGAGATCGCCTTGTTCATGTCGGAGATCTGCTGCTCGATGATGAAGGCCAGGACATCGCCGTAGAGCAGGCTGTTGCTGTCGAGCGCGAAGAAGTGGACGTGGCCCTTCTGCTGGTGCCACCACGCGTCAGGCAAGTGGAACTTGGGGTTCTTCTTGCTGTACTTGATGTAGAAGTCCTTCTTGAGGAACTCCGCGCCCGCGCCGCCGGAGCCGTAGTCGTGGTTGCCGAGCACGACCCAGAATGGCGCCTCGACCGTCGCGTAGGGGTCCTCGAACTTCAGCTTGAACTGAGCGTCGTTCTCGTCTTTGACCCCGGTATCGTAGAAGTTGTCGCCTAGGTAGAGGACCAGATCGCAGCCGCTCTGCTTGCACTTGTCGCCCAGGGCCTTGCCGACCTTGTACTGCGTCGGGCTGCCTGTGCCGGTGTCGCCGAGCGCGGCGAAGCGCAAGACCTTCTCGGCCGGCGCGCCGCCATCGGACGACACTCCATCGGCTGCGGCGTCGGCGTCGGTCGTCCCCGCGTCGGTGGTCCCGGCGTCGGTGGTCCCGGCGTCGGTGGTCCCGGCGTCGGTGGTCCCGGCGTCGGTGGTCCCGGCGTCGGTGGTCCCGGCGTCGGTGGTCCCCGCGTCGGCGCCAGCGCCAGCGTCCGCCAGGACGTCACCGCCAGCGTCGTGGCTGGGCCCAAGGCCGGCGTCGCCCTGGCCACCGTCGCTGGCTCCGGCGTCCGGCGCAGCCACGCCCCCACCGTGGTCCCCGGCGTCCTGCTCCTCTGCGCCACCGCCGGCGTCAGCGATCGGCCCCGCGGCGCCGCCGTCAAGGCCGCGATCGGCCGACCCGCCGCCCGCGCCGTCGGGGCCGGGGCCGATGTCCGTGCTAGCGAAGAGGTTGCCGTCGCTCGTCGCCGCAGCGCCGCCGCCGGTGTCAGCCGCCGCCGGCGCTGACTGCTCGGGCTCGCCGCAGGCCAGCGCCAGCGTTAGCGCCGCGATCGCGCACAAGGCTGGTACTCCATGGCGAAAAGCCGCAAATTCCACGCGCACCATTTGCCCTCCTCGCCTGCGCCACGCGCCCGAGGGACGATACCGATGGGCCTGCGAAGCGGCAAGCGCAGATCGCCGGCTCGCGGCCGCCGTACGACCGCAACCGCGCCAGCTCGTGGGCGCTTTGCGGCGTGGGCCGCCATGTGCGGGCCGTCCTGTTTGCGCCGTGCTGGGCGGGCCTCTTTTTGCCGCCTTCCTGTGCCGGTCTTCCTGTGCTGGTCTTCCCGTCTGCGCCGTGCTGTCCGTGGCGGTGGATTCGCTGCTGGTGCGGCAATCAGCGCTGTGGCAGGCCCCCTGCCGGCGCGGCTCGCAGCGCGGACGGGATCGGCGAGCGCGTCGCGCTCAGCGTGGACTCGCCGCTTTGCCGGCGCCGAGCCTCGCCGCCGCGGCCGGGTCGGCGGCGCAGCGGAAGCCGAAGTGAGAGATCGGCTGGTTGTCGGGCACATAGGGGCGACGGTAGCTGCCAGTTGCGTGTGAGGCGTCCCAGTACCAGCTGCCGCCGCGCAGTACCCGCTCGCGATGACCGGGGCAGTTGCGAGAGCCGCCGCACGGCCCGCGTGGATCGATGCCGCGGCAGGCGTCACCGCATTTGGCGTAGTCGGCGTGCCAGTCGGCGACCCACTCCCAAGAATTGCCGATCAGGTCATGGATGCCATAGCGATAGGCCGGCCGCGCCGGGACCTCTAGCGTCCGCCCGACCGCGGCGAGATCGGCGCGCCCGGCCTTGGGCAGGCCGCAGCTTCGGCCACGGGCGTCCTCGATCACCGCCCGCTCGCACGTCACCGCGGCGTTGCCCCAGGGGTAGAGGTCGCCGTCCGGGCCACGCGCCGCCTTTTCCCACTCCGTCTCTGTCGGCAGTCGCTTGCCGACGGCCTCGCAATAGCGCACGGCGTCGAACCACGTTACGGCCACCATCGGCTGCCGAGGCCGGTTGAAGTCGCTGTAGATCGGCTTGACCGCGCGGCAACGCCGCTGCCGGACGCAGGCGCCGTAGTCCGCGATCGTCACCTCGAGTCGGTCCATGTAGAAGGTTGAAACATGAGTTCGCATCGCCGGGCGCTCGTTGCGAGGGCCATCGTCGCGGCCGCGAATCATCGGCCCGCCCGGCACACAGGCCATGCCCTGCACCTCCGTCCCGAGGCACGGCTCGGGCGCCGGCGCTGGCCCCTGCCAAGTTGGCGCAGGGATCGACCGTCCGCCTGTCGCCGAAGCGCCGACGCTAGGCGCGGCGACCACCGCAGCCCGAGTCGCTGGCCCGACAGGAGCGGCGCCCACAGGCGCCGCCCTGGCGATGCCGCCAGCGCCACCCGCTGCGAAGGCAAGAAGAGACAGCAGGGCGCGCCCACTCAGTGGCCGACGCGCGGAGGTGGAGGCAGAGCGGGCGGTCAAGGGAGCTCCGTTCGACGCCGCCTCGGCCGCGTCAGGGCAGAGCGTAAGAGCGTCAGCACAGGCGGACAAGATCCGGCTCAGCGCCGCTGATTGCGACGCCACAGTGGACACGGCACCCTGGCAGCTCTATGATTACTGAGCGCGATCGATGGCCGAGATCATGCCTGGAGAGGATCATGGCGTTGACCCTGTCACAATCGGCGGTGCGCCGCCTCCGCAGCGGCGCTCTCGGCGGGCTGGCGCTGCTCCTCGCCCTCTCGGCCCCTGGTCCGCTGCACGCGCTGCCAGCGACGGTGCTCTTTGAAGGCGTCTTGCAGTCCGGCAGCGGCCCGGCGACCGACGGCGCCTACAGCCTGACCTTCGCGCTCTACGCGTCCGCCAGCGCTGAGAGCGCCCTCTGGACGGAGGGGCCGCTGCAGGTCCAGGTCCAAGGCGGGCGGCTGCAGGTCGCGCTCGGCGCCACCAAGCCGCTGCCAGCCGCCGCCCTCGGCGCGGCGTCGGCGCCGCACATCGGCGTGAAAGTCGGCAATGACCCCGAGCTGCCCCGGATGCCGCTGCACGGCGTCCCCTTCGCCCACCTGGCTGGTGGCCTCGCCTGCACCGGCTGCGTCGGTGTCGCCCAGCTGCAGTTCGACGGCGACATCGACCTTGGCGGCCACTCGATCAAGGCCAAGAACGCGACCCTCTCCGGCGACCTGTTCGCCAAGACTGTGACCGCACAGAGCTTTCTTGGCGACGGCAGCAAGCTGACCGGCATCGCCCAGCCCAAGGGCGCCTGCAAGCAGGGTGAGGCAGTGGTCGGCATCGCCGCCGATGGCACGTTGCAGTGCGCCGCGGTCGCCAGCGGCGGCGGCGGCGTCGTGCTTGGCGGCAAGCTCACAGACGTCATGGTCGAGGCCGCCGCCCCGCCTGGGCTGCCGTTGTCCATCCCTGACAACACCGGCGTCGAGGCCGTCGCGGTCGCGACCTTCGGCAAGAGCGGCGTCGCCGAATCGATCGCGGTCCAGGTCTCGCTGACCAACACGGACCTCGGCAACGTGCGCTTGCAGCTGCTGCCGCCCGACGACAAGGCCAAGGGCCTCATCCTCTGCGATCCCTGTGGCGCCGCCAACGCCAAGGCGCTCGACGTGACCTTCGACGCCAAGTCGAAGCTCCACACCGGCAGCCTCGCGACGTACGTCGGCAAGTCGCTCGAAGGCACCTGGACGCTCAAGGTCCTGGACACCTCCTTCTGCTCTCCGCAAGTTCCTGGAAATAAAGCGCTCTGCGACGTAGATAAGCTGCTCGACGGCCAGATGAAGGCGTTCAGCGTCGCCGGCAGCGTCACCTCGACGCAATCGGTCCGCGCGACTGGCACGTTCCAGTTCGGCCTCTTGGCCGAAGCGCCGTTCCCCTGCACGTTCTCCAAGAAGGGCCACGCCTTCTTCGAGACCACTGGCGGCCAACTCCACCTGTGCGACGGCACCGCGTGGCGCGAGGTGGCCACCAAGACCCTGTGCGGCAACGGCGTTGTCAACAGCGACGAGCAGTGCGACGACAGCAACCTCAGCGACCAAGACGCCTGCACCAGCGTCTGCAAGAGCGCGGCTTGCGGCGACGGCAAGATCCACAGCGGCGTCGAACAGTGCGACGACGGCAACAAGGTCGACGATGACGCCTGCTCCAACAGCTGCAAGGCGAAGTTCCAGGCGGTGACCTTCACCACCTGCGGCGTCAGTGGTCGCCTCGGCCCCAACCAGAACCAGTGCGACAACGCCTATGCCAACACCGGCCTCGCCGGCAAAGTGCCCGTGCAGAGCGGCGTGCAGACCTTCTCCGTGCCCTACACCGGCTCTTACCTCCTCGAGGCGTTCGGCGCTCAAGGCGGCAACGCCCCAGGCGCTGAGGGCGGCAAGGGCGCCCGCATGCGTGGCATCTTCGCCTTGAATCAAGGCGAGACGCTCTGGATCTTGGTCGGCCAGGCCGGCGGCGACAGCCAGAGCGCTGGCGGTGGCGGCGGCTCCTTCATCGGCGTCGGAAATTCCCTGGCGAACGCCAAGGCCCTCTTGGTCGCTGGCGGCGGCGGCGGCGGACGCACCTCGTCGTGGGTCGGCCCTGGCCGACCAGGCACCACCGGCACCGCCGGCACAGCGGGCGCCTACGCCGGAGGCACCAACGGCAACGGCGGCGCTCGCCAGAACGGCCCGAGCGGCGGCTTCGCCGGCGGCGGCTACCTCACCGACGGTCAGCAGGGCGGCGCCAGCGGCACCTCGGGCACGGCCTTCATCAAGGGCGGCGCTGGTGGCATCCGCCAGGACAATGGCGGCAACCTGTGCGCCGACGGTGGTTTCGGCGGCGGCGGCGGCGGCATGCACAACAGCAATCAGGGCTCCGGCGGCGGCGGTGGCTACTCCGGCGGCGGCGCAGGCCACGATGTCGGTCCAGCCGGTTACGGCGGCGGCGGCGGCTCATTCAACGGCGGCACCAACCAGGACAACAGCGAGGGTGTGCAGTCGGGCCACGGCAAGTTCACGATCGGTCCCGGCTAGGCGGCCGCTCGGCCGCTTTCGCGCCCTTTACCAGCCCTTGACTTTCGGGCCAGACGTGCGATCTCCCCGGTCCATGTGCCATGGTCAGCGGCCACTCCGGGCCACGACCGCTGGGCGGGAGCCGCATGCACCCTGGCGTCGACGATACAGATGAGGCCCTGCGGCAGTTGAGCCTCGACTTGCATGCCACGCTCGAGCGGCTTGACCCGGCGCGCCTACGCAGCCCCTCCAGGGTCGCGGCGCGCGAGGCCGTACGCTCCCTCGCCGTCCGCGCCACCGCGCTGCGCGCTCGCCTCGCGACCGCAGCGACCCCGACGCGTCCAGCGCTGGAGGCTGCCTGCGACGACCTCGTGGCCGCCGACGCCGACGCCGACGCCGGCCACGATCTGCGGGCGGTGCGCGAACGGTTGACCGCCGCCTACGACGCCCTCGGCCGGGCGCTCGCCAAGCGCACCATCACCACGCCGCGCAACCGTCCGACCAACTACCTGCGCAACCTCTACCACGTCGGCAACAGCGTCGCGATCTTGCTGCTCATCAACGTCCTGGTCGACCGCACGGGCATGCTCACGGTCGCCATCGCCTTCGCCGCCTCTGCCTGGAGCTGCGAGCTGCTGCGTCGGCGCTCGCCGGCGATCAACCGCCTGCTGATGCGCCTCTTCGGTGTCGTCGCTCACCCCGACGAGCATTGGACGGTCAACTCGGCCACGTGGATGGCCACCGCGCTCCTCATCGTCGCCACGCTCTGCCCGCTCCCCGCCTGCGCTGTGGCCGTTGCGGTGCTCGGCTTTGGCGATCCCGCGGCGGCGCTGGTCGGCCGTCGCTTCGGCACCCTGCGGTTGCGTGGCAGCCGCACGCTGGAAGGGACGCTGGCCTTTTTCGCCGTCGGCGCTGCGGCCGCCGCCGCCGCGCTCGCCCTCTGGCATCCGACGCTTGGCGTCGACGTGTTGTGGGTCGCCGCCGCCGGCGCCCTGCCAGCGGCGCTGGCCGAGCTCTTCGCCGGTGACCTGCACGTCGGCGGCACCAAAGTTCACGTCGACGACAACTTCGTGGTGCCGGTGGTCGCTGCCGCTGGCGCCACCGCCGCGCTCGCCCTCCTCGGCGGCTAGGCCACGGCGGCCCGTCGCACGGCCGGATTGGCCTGCTCGCACGGCGAACGATCGCGTCTGGTCCTGACCCCATGGCCTGGATGATAGGCCCGCTGCCGGCGCCCGGACGCAGCCACCGGTACTGGCGATCTGCTTGGATTTGCGGCCCATGTGTGGCGCACACAGCAAAGCGCCTGTCCAACGCCGCGCCCCACCATGCGCGGCAGCGGCGGGCTTCGACGCCGTCCTTCTCGTCGCTGCCGCGCAGCGTTGCCTGCCTCGCCGTCTGCCCGTCTTGCCATCGTCCGCAGAGCGGCTACCCTGACTGCGTGGGGTCTACCAACAGGAGGCCACCCGCCATGACTCGTACCGCGCTCCGCCGCGGCGCAACGGCGCCGACGGTCTCTTCAGCCCCAAACGATGCCAGCGTGGCCTCGCGGCCACCGACAGCGCCGCCGCCGCCAAGCGCCGAGGCCGCCACGCCATTCTATGGCGGAGGGGTCGGCCGTGGCAGGGCGGGACGCGCCGACGGTGGCGTCCGCGGACCCGCGCTGGTCCGCACCCACCACCTGCAAGAGCAAAAGGCGCGCGGCGAGAAAATCGTCGCCGTCACCTGCTATGACGCGACCTTCGCCCGACTCGTCGATGGCGCTGGGGTCGACGTCGTGCTGGTCGGTGACTCGCTCGGCAACGTCATCCAGGGCCAGAGCTCGACGCTGCCAGTGACCCTCGACGACATCGTGTACCACACCCGCGCCGTCGCTCGCGGCTTGCAGCGGGCGCACCTCGTCGCCGACATGCCCTTCATGACGTACTGGTCGGCCGAGGTCGCGCTGCCCAACGCCGGTCGGCTGCTCGCCGAGGATGGCGCCCACGCCGTCAAGCTCGAAGGCGGCGCCGCGGTGGCCGGCGTCGTGGCGCAGCTGGTGGCGGCTGGCATCCCCGTCATGGGCCACATCGGCTTGACGCCGCAGTCGGTCCACGCCCTCGGCGGACACCGTGTGCAGGGCCGCGGCGCCACCGCACGGGCCCGCCTATTGCGCGACGCTCGTGCGCTGCAGGACGCCGGCTGCTACGCGCTGGTCCTTGAAGGCATCCCGCGCGCCCTGGCGGCTGAGATCTCCGGCGCGCTGCAGATCCCCACCATCGGCATCGGCGCCGGCGAGGGCTGCGACGGCCAGATTCTGGTCCTGTACGACATGCTCGGGCTCAACCCGGGCTTCAATCCGAAATTCTTGAAGCTATTTGCCAATCTCGGCGACGAAGTGACACGCGCGGTTGGCGCCTACCGCGACGAGGTGCGGGTAGGCAGCTTCCCCGCCCCGGAGCACGGCTACCAGGAGGAGCAGGCGGCGCGGCCCACCCTGGCGGTCGCGCGGTGAGCGCCGCAGGCAGCGCCACAGCCCGCGCCGCAGCCAGCGCCACAGCCCGCGCGGCGGTCAGCGCCACGGCGTCGAGGCCTATCGCGCAAGCGCCGCCCGCCGTGGCGCAGCTGGAGGGGCAGGCGATCGTCCACGACCCCGGGGCGCTGCGGGCCCTGGTCGGCTCCTGGCGAAGGGAGCGCCCTGGCCTGCGGATCGCGCTGGTGCCGACCATGGGCGCCTTGCACCGCGGCCACCTCACGCTCTGCGCCCGCGCCAAGGAGGTGGCCGACGTCGTGCTGGTCAGCGTCTTCGTCAACCCGGCGCAATTCGCCCCGCATGAGGACCTCGCCAGCTACCCGCGCACCCTCGCCGCCGATTGCCGCGCCCTGGCCGCCGAGGGGGTCGACCTCGTCTACGCGCCGAACGCAGTCGACATGTACCCCGCGGACTTCCAGACCACGGTGGCGGTGACGGCGCTGGCCCGAGGCTACTGCAGCCTCAGCCGCCCGCACTTCTTCGGCGGCGTGGCGATCGTGGTCCTGAAGCTGCTGAACCAAGTGATGCCCGACGTCGCCATCTTCGGCGAGAAGGACTGGCAGCAGCTGCAGATCGTGCGGCGCATGGTCCGCGACCTCGACCACCCGACCGAGATCTTGGGCGCGCCGCTGGTGCGCGATGACGACGGCCTGGCGCTCTCGTCGCGCAACGCGTACCTCGACTCGACGACTCGCGCCAATGCCCTGGCCCTGCCGCGAGCGCTGGCTCGGCTTCAGGCGCAGGTGGCGGCGGGCGCCACGGACTGCGAAGCCCTGGTCGCGGAGGCGTCGGCGGCGATCCAAACCTCAGGCGGCCAGATCGACTACCTCGCCATCGCTGACCCTTCGACGCTGCAGCCGCTCAGCCGCGTCGACCGACCGGCGCGCGCCCTGGCGGCGGTGTTCTTTGGTACCACGCGACTGCTCGACAACGTGCCCTTGCTCGGCCCCGCCTCAACGTGAGGCCCGCTCGGCCGTACCCACCGCCGCTCAAATTGCACCGATGCATGCGGGCCTTCTTGACGCCTTCGCTCATGCTTTCCTATCATACAGTGCCCCCGACACCGGCTAGGTGGGGATCGCCCGCCCTGCCGCGTCGAGGAGCGCTTGCATCCCTGGGGGTTGCAGGTGTGACCGCGGCGCTCGCGGGGTGGCTCCGGCCAGCCCGCCGTCCGGGCAGATGGGACATCCGCGCTCGCAGTTCAGCTGCGACTGGACCCCCGAAAACGTTGGTTCCAAGTGGAGCGGAGTCCGGCGCGCCGCCGGGCAGAAGGGAGAGACGATCGATGAAGCGGCATAGCACAATCCTTGTAGCCCTGGCGTGTAGCGCCCTGGGCATGGCCTGTTCCAGCGGGGGCACGACCTCTGGCGGCGGCGGCGGCGGCGGCATCGCTGACACTGGCGGCGCGGCAGACACCACCGGCGGTGGCGACACCGCGGGCGACACGGGCGGCTCCGACGCCGGCAAGCCGGGCGACACCTCCGGCGTCGGCGGCGACGCCTTCGCCACCGATGGTGGCGGCGAGACGAGCGGCGACCCGTGCTCTTGCCAAGGCAAGCAGTGCGGCTTCATCAAGGGCTGCCCCAAGACCTGCGGCGGCTGCCCGAGCGGCAAGAAGTGCGTCTCGAACCAGTGCGAGTCGACCCAGACCGTCGCCCTGAAGAAGTTCGGCGAGTGGTGCGGCCCGACCAAGGACTGCCAGCCGCCGCCAGCCGGCGCCGCCAACAACAGCCCCGAGGCCGCCGCCTTTGTGCAGTGCCTCAACGCGCAGTGCGAGACCGACGTCTGCTCGGGCAACATCTGCACCAAGGCGTGCAATGTCAGCCTCGACGAGAAAGACAACGCCTCGGGCGCCGCCGGCCCCGATGGCATTGAGGACGACGGCGCCAACAGCGAGTGCGCCGACGCCGTGGAGGGCCCCGAGGGTGCCGCCTTCAAGTGCGTGCAGCGCCTGCCCGCCGCCAACGTCCGTCAGGGCCAGTCCAACGCCATCTGCATGTCTGGCAGCTCCTGGAAGGTCTGCACCAAGGACGCCGACTGCGGTGCCACGGACGCCTGCCGCCTCTACTACATCTCGGGCCAGGTCACGCTGCGCTGCGGTCCAAAGCTGAAGAATCTCGACAAGTCGCCCGGCACCCCAGTCGGCAAGACCTGCAACAGCAACCCCGCCAGCGGTGACGTCTCCGTGTGCGCCTCTGACTTCTGCCTCGGCCTCGGCAGCTGCTCGGCGTTCTGCACCGAGGACGCTGATTGCGTGTCTGACGTTGGCGCCTGCAAGGCCGGCAAGTGCCCGGACGGCAATGCTTGCACCAGCGACGTCCAGTGCAGCTCGTGGCGCTGCCGCAAGGGCGTGCAGCTCTACGGCGACATCCCCACCAAGTTCAACCTCTGCTTCCCGATGAACTGCGAGCTCGACGCCGACTGCAAGAGCGACGAGAACTACTGCCGCATCTTCTACAACGGCGTGCAGAACGCTAAGGGTGAGCCCGACCCCGAGGACGCGACCAAGGTGTTGCTGCCCGGCTGGTCCAACATGTGCGTCGCCAAGCCGAAGAACGGCGCCAAGAAAGGCGAGGCCTGCGATCCGTACACCGCCGACGACGACAAGACCCTGAAGGCTTGCGGCGTCTTCCTCTGCGATTCGGGCATGTGCGGCGCCGTCTGCAAGGGTGACACCGACTGCCCGAGCAACATGACCTGCGGAATCAGCGAGAACCCGCTCGACTTCAACGACCCGCCGGACGACATCTACGACTACTACCTGCCGCTCAAGATGTGCAAGGCGACCCCCGGCAAGGCCGGCGCCTGCGAGAAGAAGAGCGACTGCAAGGACGGCAAGTACTGCAAGTTCCTGCAGACCCCGGTCTCGCTGCCCAAGGACGCCACCCCGGTCGACTACGGCTCGGTGTTCCACGGCGCCTGCATCGACCCCGACAAGGCCAAGAAGAACTTCGGCGACCAGTGCGGTCCGGCGTCGACGGAGACCGGCATGGCCAAGGTCTGCCAGTCGGGCATCTGCCTGAACACGCAGAACCAGCAGGGCCAGCCCCAGCCGGGCTACTGCTCTGAGTACTGCGGCGGCGGCAAGGCCGATTGCCCGGCCACCGTCACGGCGTACGGCCAGCAGTACAAGACCATCTGCCGCAGCCTGTTCTGGGGCTGGAACAGCACCTCGCAGCCCTTCGACGACATCTTCGTGCCGCTGTGCCTGCCGACGGGCACCAGCAACAGCCTCACCGATTGCTCGGCCACCAAGGCCTGCACCGGCAACATGGAGGCGTGCGTCGGCTTCGGTGTGGCCACGGGCCCGGACAAGGGCGCCAAGGTCGAGTACAGCTGCATCAGCGTCGCCAACGCGCCGACGCAGGCCAACCAGAACCCACCGCAGCCGACCAAGAAGGTGGGCGAGGCGTGCAAGCTGGAGTCGGACTTCGGCGAGTGCCTCACGGCCTACTGCCTGGAGGACGTCAAGGCCGGCGAGGGCTACTGCAGCCGCACCTGCAACGCCGACAGCGACTGTGGCTCGGGCATGGTCTGCGACAAGGGCTTCATGTCGATCCCGCGCAAGGATCCGACCAAGGCCGGCTTCATGCCGCTCTGCAAGAAGGTGAAGTCCTGCCTGCCGTGCGCCTACGACCACCACTGCGCCGGTGGCTACAAGTGCACCAACATCGGCGGCGCCGGCACGGCCGCCAACCAGCGCTGCGCGCCGCCCTGCAAGAGCGACGCCGACTGCGCCAGCGCCGACAGCGGCGCCACCAAGTGCACGGCGGCCAAGGACAGCGAGGGTGTCGAGCTGGGCCACAAGGTCTGCGCGCCGACGGTGACCTTCTGCCAGTAGCCCCATCGGTGATGAGTTGACGCTCGCGCCCCGCCGGAGACCCCTCCGGCGGGGCGCGGCGCTTTTGGCCGACCGAACACAGGCCGCGGCCCTGTCACCGGCCGGCGCGCGGCGTCGGTCGCTGGCTCAGGCGCGACGGCGGCCGCTGCCTCGGACGTGATCGAGCGCGACCACGTGCAAGTGGGCGCCGCCGCTGAAACAGTCAGGGATGGTGCGCCCCGGTCGAGGCTGCAGCGTCAGCGGATCGAGCAGCAGGAGCGCGCTGCCCTCGCCGCAGGTCAGGGCCAGCTCGCTGCCATCCAGAGAGAAGGCGACGCCCCGCGGCTCGCGGAAGACGCTGGTCGCCTGCAGCGGGGCGGCGCTGTCGATGTCCCAGCGGCTCACCTGATGGCCCCGCGGGTTGGTCGCTACCGCAGCCCGGCTGCCGCGGTGGATGGCGACGCTCAGCGTTTCGCCCGCCATGGCCGCGACCTCGGGCCCATGGGCGCTCTCGAGCCGCGCTCCAACGCTGGCCTCACCCCGCCAGAAGGCGATGCCGCCGTGGACGTCGGCGGCGCCGAGCGCCAGGCCATCGCGTGGCGCCGACACCACGACGGCGCGGTCGTCGCCGAGCAACGCGACGTGGCCGGCGTTGACCGCGGCATCGGAGAGCGCGAGCTGCCGAACCGTCCGGTGGCTGCGCAGATCGATCCAGCACAAGCTTGGCGCGGAGCCGCTCGCCAGGGTGCCGCCGCCGTTGGTCACCACCAGGTGGCGCTGGTCCGGCGCGAGGTGCAGGTCGTGCGGCGAGGCGCCGAAACTCGGGAGATCTGCCTTCCACGTCAAAGTGTTGCTGTCTCGGACCGCGATCACACCGCGCAGGCTGCCGTCCTCGACGAACGTCTCGGTGCAGAACAGATACGCTCCGTCGCGGTTGAAGGTGCCGTGACCGTAGAATTGGCGGCCGGGCCGCGGCGCCACCTGGGCGACGACCTGGCCAAGGCGCAGGTTGACGAGGCAGCAGCCGGGCCCTTTCTTCTCAAAGATCAGGCATCTGCCGGCGTCGCGCGGGTCGATCGCGTAGCCGTGGCCGTAGAAGGGCACGGCGAAGCTGCGCGCCGAGAGCACCTCGGCGTCGAGGTCGATGCAGGTCAAGAGCGTCTGGCTACGCCCGGCGCGATCGACCGCCTCGTCGGTGGCCAGCAGCGTGCCGCGAAAGATCGGAGCCGTGCCCGCCCCGCCCTCGTGAATGGCCGGCCGCTGCGTCGGGGCTGCCGGCGGTGTCGGCTTCGGCGGCGCACCGCCCGGTGGAGGCGCTCCGGCGCCGGCTGCCACGGCAGGCTTCGGGATGGTGGCTACGCCTTCGGTCTTCGCGGCGGCGCCGTCCCGGCCGCAGCCAGCCGCACCGGCGGCAGCGAAGAGGCCGAGGCGCCGCAGCACCGCGCGCCGGCTTGGCGCCCTGCGGTAGCCGCGCTGGGTCACGGCCAGTGGTCGCCGAAGCAGATGCCGACCGAGCGGCAGGCCCGCACGACCTGCCCCTCGCGGTCCACAAGGTGCGTGTGACCGATGGCGTCGGCGATCGGGACGCTGCCGATAGTGGTGCCTTGCAGCGCCACCATCTCGCCCCACCGGCCGGCCGTTGCCAGTTCGACGGCGTGTGCGCCAAAGCGCGCCGAGATGATGCGATCGTAGGCGCCCGGCGAGCCGCCTCGCTGCAGGTGGCCAAGGACGGTTGTCCGCACCTCAGGCGCGCCGCGGTGGTGGTCCCAGCCAGCGGCGAAGCTGGCCTCGAGCGCCTCCTGCAGCCGCACGCCTGCCCCGCCAAGCCGGGCGTTGGTGCCGACGCCGGCGACCTTGACGTAGGCGGCCTCGCCGCCGGTCGGAAACGCCCCCTCGGCGACGACGATCAGCGTGTAGTTGCGGCGCTCCTCGGCCCAGCGACTGCGGATCTTGGCCAGCACCACCTCGACGCTGTAGGGGATCTCCGGAATCAGGATGGCGTGGACGCCGGCCGCTAGGCCCGAGGCCAACGCGATCCAGCCGGCGTCACGACCCATCACCTCCAGGATCATCACCCGGTCGTGGCTCTCGGCCGTCGTCTTCAGCTTGTCGAGGGCCTCCATCGCCGTCGTCACCGCCGAGTAGAAGCCGAAGGTGTTGTCGGTCGCCGCCAAGTCGTTGTCGATGGTCTTGGGCACGCCAATCACCGGCACGCCCTTCTCGCTGAGTTGGTGGGCGATGGCCAGCGAGCCGTCGCCGCCGACGACGATGAGGCCGTCGATGCCGAGTCGCCGCACGGAACGCACGACGTCATCGCTGCAGTCGCGCTCAGCGAAGCTGCCATCCTGCTGCTGCACCCGGTAGCGAAACGGGTTGCCTCGGTTGGTGGTCCCAAGGACGGTGCCACCCTCCCGGTGGATGCCGCGGACGTCCGTCAGCGTCAGCTTGCGCACCGTGCCGCCCGCGATCAGGCCATCGAAACCGTCCTCGATGCCCAGAACCTCAATGCCGCGGCCGAGGGAGGCTCGCACCACGGACCAGATCACCGAGTTAAGGCCGGGGCAGTCGCCACCTCCAGTCAGGAGCCCGATTCGCTGGGTCATTTCTACTCCGTCGCCGACAACCCGGCCGGATTCTTGGCCGCCTTGCCAGTCGTGTTACGTTGGCGGCGCGGCCCTCGCCCCGGCCGCGAAGGATGGCGCACATGAAGGCCCTGCACAATCCGGAAGCCGGCTGCTCGCCGCTCTTTCGCCTCGGCGTCGCTGGCGCAGCCATCGCTGCCCGCCGCAACGTTCGCGCCCGGCTGCGCCTGGGCCTCGCGCTCTGGCTGTTTGGCGGCGTCGGCGCGCTCGCCACCGGCTGCGCCGCGCCCACCGCCGGCTTGTGGAGTGGTACCGCCGACCTTGGCACCCTTGAGGCGCGCCCCATCGTGCTGTCGCTGCCAGTCGAGCAGCCCGACCAGGCGTTGAGCGGCGTCGTCGAGCTGCGGCTCGCCGATGGCCCGCAGCGCTTCACCATTTGCCGCGGCCGGGCCCGCAACCACCGGATCGAGCTCGAGATCGACTGGACGCACCGCGACTGTCAGGCCCCGGCGGGCCAGGGCCAGGACCGCCGGATCTTGCGCGGAAGCTACGGGCCAGGGCTCATCGCCGGCGTGATTGTGCGGCTGGTCGCTGCCGGCAAGGAGGAGCAGGTCGGCTTCTTCCGCGCCTATCGCGCCGACGCCGGCTGAGTCGACGCCCGCGGGTCGCGGCCGCGCCTCGCCGCAGATTCGTGGCGCCCTTCCCCAATCCGACAACCTGGGCCAAGATCTGGACCACCGACGCAGGTCGAACGCGCGGGAGGAGGCAGCGATGGCCCTGTTTCAGACTCCGCCGACGCGTCCCGAAGACCTTGAGCGCTGCAAGCCGCTGGCCACCGGGCCCGATCAGGTGCTCGAAATGGACGAGGCCCGCTGGTACGCCGAGGTGTATCGCGGCGACGACGTCCCGCAGCTGACCGTGCGCGCCGTCATCGTCGGCTCGCTGCTCGGCTTCTTGCTGGCGTTCACCAACCTCTATATCGGCCTCAAGACTGGCTGGGCGCTCGGCGTCGCCATCACGGCGTCGATCCTGGCCTTTGCGCTCTGGCGGGTCGCGCTGGCGGTCGGCATCGCCCGTACACCGATGACGATCCTCGAGACGAACTGCATGCAGTCGACGGCGAGCTCGGCCGGATACGCCACCGGAGGCACGATGGTGTCGGCGATCTCGGCGTTGCTGATTCTGTCTGCCACGCCCGAGCGGCCCGGCGGCGAGCACCTGCCGTGGCCGGTGCTGGTGCTGTGGACCCTGGCGCTGGCGGCGCTGGGCACTTGCATCGCGATCCCGATGAAGCGTTCGATGATCAACCGAGATCGGCTGAAGTTTCCCTCGGGCACCGCCGCCGCCGTCACGCTGCAGTCGCTCTACTCCGAGGGCCAAGAGGCGATCCGCAAGGCGCGGGCGCTGGCCGTCGCCGCCGTCGTCAGCGCCGTGTTTCCGCTGCTGCTCGAGCTCAAGGCGCCGAAGCTGGCTGCGCTGGTTGGGCGCAAGGATGACGGCACCCTGCTGCCCGCCGATCTCCCCATCTTCAACTTCCTCGGGCTGCCGGCGCGCGGGACCCACCTGGTCGACGGCAAGGCCGTGCCCAATACGCCGTCCGACTGGACCCTGACCTTTGACCTCAACCCGGTGATGATCGCCGCCGGCGTGCTGGTCGGGCTGCGCGTCGCGACGTGGATGACGATTGGCGGCCTGTTGCTGGCCTACGTGCTCGGCCCCATGGCCTACGAGGCCGAGTGGACCAACACCGCCGGGCAGGTGGTGCGCGCCGCCTCACAGCCGTGGAAGGCTTGGCGCGAGATCGGCATCTGGTTCGGCGTGCCGATCTTGGTCGCCTCGGGCCTCGTCGCCTTCGCGACGCAGCTGCCGGCGCTCGGGCGCGCGGTGTCCAGTCTGATCGCCGGTCGCGGCGGCGACGATGACCCGCGCGTCGCCGCCACCGAGGTGCCACTGCGATGGTTCATCGTCGGCACCCTGCTCTCGGGCTCCGCCGTGGTGGCGATCGCCGCCATCGAGTTCTCGGTGCCGGTGCTCTACGGCATCTTGGCCGTGCTGCTGACCTTCGTCCTGTCGTTGGTCGCCTGCCGGGCTACCGGCGAGAGCGACATCACGCCGGTCGGCGCCATGGGCAAGCTGATGCAGCTGACCTATGGCGTGCTCATCCCGCAGTCGACGACGGCGAATCTGATGACGGCCAGCATCACCGCCTCGTCGGCTGGCTCCGCTGCCGACCTCCTCAACGACCTCAAGAGCGGCTATCTGCTGGGCGCCAACCCGCGGCGGCAGTTCGTTGCTCAATTCCTTGGCATTTTCGCAGGTACGGCGGCGACGGTCATGGGCTTCTACCTGCTGGTGCCCGACGCCACGGTGATGACGGGCAGCCAGGGCGTGACGCCGGCCTTCCCGGCGCCGTCGGCACAGGCCTGGAAGGCGGTCGCCGAGGTGTTCAAGACCGGCCTCGCCAACATGCACCCGATGCACCAAGAGGCGATGGGTTGGGGCCTCGGCCTCGGCACGCTGCTCGGCGTGCTGGAGCTGCCGCAGGTGCCGGCGGTGGCGCGGCGCTGGCTGCCTTCGGCGACCGGGCTTGGCCTCGGATTCATCCTGCCTTTTCAGTACCCACTGGCGATGCTCATCGGCGCTGTCGGCGCCGAGGTGTGGACCCGCGCCGACGGCAAGGGCGCGGAGGCGTTCTCGGTCCCGGTCTCGGCCGGCGTCATCGCTGGGGTCTCGCTGATGGGAGTGCTGGTGGCGCTCTTCAACAATTTCGCGGCATGAAGCCGGCGTCGGCGGCGGAGAGGCACCCATGAGCGCATCGGTCCAGGTCGAATCCGCTGCCCGCGGCGCCATCGCCGACGTCCCCGGTGCCGGGCGCGACCGCTCGTTCGTCCTCGACCTCCAAGCTGAGGCAGAACCCTTGGCCCGTGCGCTCGGCGCGTTGCCTCCACTCAGCGACGACGAGCGGGACGCCGCCATCGCCACCTGGCGTGGACGGATGATCAACGAGACGATCTCCGCCCAGGTCTTTGCGGCGTTGCTGCAACAGGCGCTGGCGGCTGGGCTCAATGGCGGCTGGCTCCGGCGCATCGGAGACGCCATCACCGACGAACTGCGCCACGGCCGCCAGTGCGCGGCGTTGGTGGTGGCGCTCGGCGGCAGCGCCCGCGCCGAGGTGGCCCGGCTGCCAGCCGTCCCGGACCATGCCGACGCCGACCCCGCTGAGGCCTTGGCCCGCAATGTCCTCTCGGTCGGCTGCTTGTCCGAGACCGTGGCGGTGGCCCTCATCGGCGCCGAGCGGCTCCGCACCGGGCACGCCGCGCTGCGCGAGACGCTGAGCGCCATCCTCGCCGACGAGGTTCAGCACAGCCGCCTCGGTTGGGAGCTCCTGGAGGCGCTGCTGCCCCGCCTCTCCGCCGCCGCCCGCGCCCGCCTCGACGCCTACCTCGAGGTCGCGCTGCGCCACCTCATCGCCCACGAGCAGGCGCACCTCCCAGCCGCTGACTCCGTGCCGAGCGCTGCTGCCGAGGCCGTCGGGGTCTGCGGCGGCGCCGAGGCGCACTCGCTGCTCTATGGCGCCATCGACGAGGTCATCTTGCCGCGGCTCCGCCAGCTCGGGATCGCTGCGTGATGCCGCCGAGCCTGAGCGCGCCCCCAGCAGCTTGCCGGCGTTTCCGGCGCGGCCGCCGCCGCTCGGACCACAGCCGATGAGCCACCGTGAGCCGTCGGCCTGCGCCGCCCTGCGCCCGCTCTGCTGGGTCGAGATCGATCGCGCGGCGCTGACCGCCAACGTGCGCACCCTCTCGACTCGCGCCCGCAGCCTCGGCCGGCAGCCGCTGCTCGCCGCGATGGTCAAGGGAAACGCCTACGGGCACGGTCGCCTCCTCGCCGCCCAGGCATTCATTGAGGGTGGCGCCGATTGGCTCTGCGTCGCCGACGTCTTCGAGGCCGCCGAGCTGCGCGACGCCGGCGTCACGGCGCCCCTCTACAACGTGGTCGCTACGCCCAGCGATCACGCCGCCGCCGCCGTGTCGCTCGATCTGCGCATGGTCACCGTCGACCTAGAGCCGGCGCTATGTGCCGCCGCCGCCGCCCGCGCCCAGGGCCGCGTCGCCCGCCTGCACCTCAAGCTAGAGACCGGCACCCACCGGCAAGGCCTGCCCCTGCCGCAGCTGCTGGCCTTGGCGGCGCGGCTGCTCGACGAAGAGGGCGCGCACATTGAGGGCATCTGTAGCCACTACGCCGACGTCGAGGACACGACGGACCACGCCTTCGCAGAGGCTCAGCGCCATCGCTTCGACGCCGGCTGTGCCGCCCTGCGCGGGCTGCTGGCGCAGCGCGGCCGCGACCCCGACGCCCTGCTCAGCCACACCAGCAACTCGGCGGCCTTGCTGCTGTGGCCTGAGCACCAGGCCACGCTGCTGCGCTTCGGCATCGCCGCTTTTGGGCTCTGGCCCTCGAAGGAGACCTCGTTGTCGGCCCAGCACCTCGGACAGCGGCCGATCGCGCTGCACCCGGCCCTGACTTGGAAGACCCGCGTCCTGCAAATCAAAGACGTCGAAGAGGGCGGCTACGTCGGCTACGGACGCACATTTCGCGCCCTGCGCCCGACGCGGCTCGGCCTACTGCCGATGGGCTACGCCGATGGTTACGATCGCCGCCTCTCCGGCCGCGGCCAGGTGTTGGTGCGCGGTCGGCGAGCGCCGGTCGTCGGGCGCGTGGCGATGAACCTCGTCGCCATCGATCTGACCGACACCAAGGGCGCCAGCGTGGACGACGAGGTGGTGCTGCTCGGCGCCCAGGAGTCCCAAGGACAGGAGCACGCCGAGATCCGTGCCGAGGAGATGGCGGCTTGGCTCGGCACCATCCATTACGAGGTGACGACGCGGATCGCTGAGCGTCTGCCGCGGGTCCCCGCCGGGATGGCGCCCCGATGGCGCTGACCGCGACGATTTTTCGCGTCGACCTCGACCTCTCCGATGTCGACGGCAACGTCTACCGGCAGGAGTCGCTGCGCCTCGCGCTGCACCCGTCCGAAGAGCCTGCGCGGCTGGTGGCGCGGCTGCTCGCCTACTGCCTGTGTTGGCGCGAGGGGCTGCAGTTCACCCGCGACCTCGCCGAGGCCGATCAGCCGGCGCTCGCCGCCCACGATGACACCGGCCAGCTCGCGGTCTGGGTCGAGGTCGGGACGCCCTCGGCCAAGCGCCTCCACAAGGCGAGCAAGGCCGGCGCGGCCGTGACGGTCATCACGTTTCGCGGCGCCGACGATGGCCTAGAGTCTCTGCGACGCGAGGTGGCCGGCCAGTCCGTGTTCCGTAGTGAGGCAATCGAGGTCATCGCGCTGCCGGCGGTGGTGGTCTCGGCCATCGCTGCCCAGCACCGGCGGTCGAGCGCGTGGACCGTGATCATCGTGGGCGGTGCCCTGCAGGTGCTCGTCGATGGCCACTCCTTTGAGTTCGAGCCTCGGCGGGTGCCCCTCTTCGTCTAGCGACGTCTGCTCGACGCCCGCCCTTTCAGCCTTGCACCTCCGCCATGTCGGCTCGATTTGAACCCCCGACAGGGCTCACGCGTCTTTGCTTCGACCAGGCCATTCCCTAGGGGAGGCTCCCATGGCCGCATACACCCTCCGACCACTGCACCCGCCGCTCCTCGGCGCGGCGCTTGTCGCCTGCGCCGGGGCCCTCGTGGTCGGCCTCGATGCCCAGCCGCAGCGCCTGCGTTCGGCCAGCGGCGAGGCTGGCGTTGCGCTCGAGTCGGGCGAGGGCGACCGATGGATCGGCCAGGCGCGCCAAGCCACCGGCCTCGTCGGCGCTCGCGAAGCGCCTGCACCCGCGGCCGAGAATCCGGCCTTTGAGCGCGAGGTCGTCGATCTCCGGCTGCCGGGCGCGTTGCCGCGGCTAGCGATGCCGGTTGAGCCCGCGCGAACGGCGCGTGAGGAGTCGCAGGCGCTCATCGAGGAGCTGGCCTGCGCCTTTGAACACGCGGTCGCCATCCTCTCGGCGATGCCGCTCGACTTTCAAGGCGACCCCGAGCTCGCAGCGCAAGAGGCGGAGGCGCTCCGCGCCCTCAACGTGGCCATTCAGCGCACCAAGCAGCGCGCCAAGGCCCTGGAGGGCCAACTGTCGAGCAGCGACGAGGCAGCGCTGAGCGTGCACGCCGGTGAGCGTCTTGGCCCTCTGCTCGAGAAGCTCGCCGGCCTGCATCCCGCTGCGATGCAGCGCCTGTCGCGTACGCTGTCGGAGGACGACGACGCTGCGCCGACGCCTGGGGCCGCGCCGCATGTCGGCGACCCAGCGTCGATGGAGGGAGCAGGCTCCTCGCCGGTTGAGCCTGCGATCGAGGGCACGGCGGAGGGCTTCGCGCTGCGTTGATTGGTCAGCCGCTTGGCCGAAAGGCGCGCCGCGCGGCTCAGCGATTGGCGCCTGTGCCCCGCATCGCGCCGGCCTCGGCCAGATGGCGCTCGAACGACTCCGACAAGGTCTCGATATCCTGCAAGACCTGCTTCACGTCGAGGGTGTGGAACACTCCGCCGTGGCGCAAGATTCGCCCGCCGCCGACGACCAGCTCGACCTCGCTGCCATCGCTGGCCCAGATGAGGTTCTCGACCACGGAGCCGAAGCGGGTCGGCACTAGGTTTGGCCGCGTGACGTCGATGACGATGAGGTCGGCGCGGGTGCCAACCGCCAGGCTGCCGGCGTCCACTCGCAGCATCTTCGCCGCGTCGATGGTAATCATCTCAAGCACTTGCTGGGCAGGGAGCAGCTCGGCGTCGCTGTGGAGCGCCTTCTGGTACTGCGACGCGAGGCGCGCGGCGGCCAGGATGTTCTGGTTGTCGGCGCTGCCGGAGCCGTCGGTGGAGATCGCCAGCGGGATGCCACGGCGCAGCATCTCGGGGATCGGCGGCATGCCGGAGCCGAGGATGGTGTTTGCCAGCGGGTTGTGCACCACCGACACCCCTGTCTCCGCCAAGATCTCGAGATCTCGTTCGGTGCAGTGGACTTGGTGGGCGACGACGGTGTCGCGGTCGAGGACACCGATGCTGTGGGCATACTCGACGGGGGTCTGGCCGTAGGTGCGGCGGAACCAGGCGGTGGTGCCCTTCTCCTCCGAGCTGTGGCAATGCAGCAGCGTGCCGTGGCTGCGGGCCCAGGCCTTGAGAGCCTTCAGCATCTCCGGACCATTGCTGAAGAACTGGTCGGGCCCAGGGATGAACCGCACCAGCTCACTGTCGCCGTGGCGGGCCAGGTAGCCGTCGAGGCGCGCGGTAGCCTGCTGCGGCGTGTCGAGCAGGCGCTCGACGTAGTGGCGGTCCTGCCCGCCGACCGCGATGATCATCTGAGTGCCGGCGGTCTCGGCGGCCAAGGCGAGGTCGTCGCCGTGGTACTTGGCGAAATTGCAGTGGTGCACCATCGACGTGGTGATGCCGTAGCAGAGGTCATCGACGCGCGCCTTGAGGTAGGACACCAGCTGCGGCGAGCGGCCGAGGCGCGCGATCAGGGCGTCGCGGTGATCGTGGAGGAAGCCGGTGAACGGGTTGATGACGCCGTCGAGCCAGCGCGTCAGCGGCATGTCCTTGCAAATCCCGATGATCGGCGGCTCGTGGTCGTGGCCGTGCGCCTTGACGAAGCCAGGCATCAAGACGCCCGGGTGTTGAAAGAAGTCTGACAGCTGCGCGACGCCGCGGCGCACGCCTTCATCGGTCAAGACCTGGAGCTGCGCGCCGAACGAGGCGATGAGGCGCTCGGCGACCGCGGGCTCAAAGGCGCCCACCTCGACGATCTTTCCAGCGCGCCACAGGGCGTAGCCATCGGCGATGCGCACCGAGCGCCCGACGGCGTCAGCCAGGGGCAGCAGATAGCGCGCCCGTAGCAGCGCGGGCAGGCCTGGGTCGAGCGCCTCATCTTGGCGGGCGAGCCGTGCGTCGCGGACGGATAGGGTCAGGTTTCCCCCTTCGGCATCCCGGTGCGGTACCCAGCGCATGCATCGGCGGCACGGGGATCTGTCTCCACCGCAAGCGCACCGGCGCCCGAACGAGGCTCATGCGCCGCCGCCCGCTGCGTTCCCTCAGTCGACGCGCGGAATGGCTACGAGGACCATGCCCTGGTGGTCTCGCACCGCGTCGTAGGCGGCGCCACCTTTGCAGTAGATCGTCACCGTGTGGGGCGAGTAGAGCCCACCGGTGAAGTTTGAAGCGAAGCCATTGAGGAAGCTGATCTGCTGCTCGATCCGCGACCAGCCCTGGGGGCAGACCTCGTCCAAGCTCAAAGGACCGCTGAGATCGACCAAACCGTTCAAGGCGCCGTGGTACCAGCGCTCGTTCCACGTCGCTGAAGGTGCGCCGCCAGCGCTGCCGCCGTCGATGAAGGTCGCGTGGAAGCAGCCGGTGGCGCCCAGCGCCAAGACCGCCGCCAGTAGCAGGCGAGAGAGTGTGTTGAGTTTCATCGCGACACCTCCACCACGTCGCGCAGCGTGCGCATCTCGACTCGGCCGAGGGCGTCTTCCACGGCCGCGGCGATCACCCGGTCCTCGGCGTCGAGCGCCAGCACCACCCGCGCGGGCAGACCAGCGTCGGCCCCGCCAGCGGCGCAGACGATGGTCACGGTCGTGGGCGACCAGATTCCGGCGGTCAAGCTGCCGAGGAACATGTCGACGAAGCTGTGACGGCTGTGGATGGCCGTGACGCCCTGCGGGCACACCTTGCGCACATCATACACGTTGCTTCCGATGAGGCCGAATAGGAAGTAGTGCGCAGTCTCACTGTGGATCTGTCCGGGCGCTGCACGCGTCACATAGGACGTGTTGTGGCATCCCGACAGAAACACGACTGCGAGTACTAGCGCGGCGGCAATGCGACGCATTCTGTAGACTCCTTCGTCTGGGCTTCCCAACTCACGGCCTGTACCCTGGGAGGCCGCCGCGGATCGGCTTTACTGTCCCTGGCATCATAGATCGTCGCAGAAGCCGATGTCAAGTCCCAGGAAAAGCCCGTCGGCGTGGTCAACCCGAGACCCAATCGCCGAGCCAACACAGGTAGCGCCACGCTGCCTCGACTTCAAGGACCGCGCCGAGCGCCATGCGCTCCTGCTCTCAGCGCACGAGCGGTACAGCGCAGCGCGCGGCGGTGAGGTGACTTGATCGCGAGTTACATTAAAATCAGTTGATCCGGATGTAGCCATTTATATGCTCCGTTCAAAATGTGGAACATCAACAAGAGATTTAAAGTTACCACC